>JBOGJO010000059.1:0-29504 GCA_050747885.1 Thermoanaerobaculia bacterium | reverse complement strand
GTCACGGCGATCGCGAAGGCGATTCGCCGCTCGCGGCTGGGCGTCAACAGCCCGAACCGCCCGATGGGGTCCTTCATTTTTCTCGGACCTTCCGGTGTCGGCAAGACCGAGGTCGCGCGGCGCCTCGCGGAATTCCTGTTCGAAAATCAGAAATCCCTGGTCCGGTTCGACATGTCGGAATTCATGGAGAAACACGCCGTTTCGAAGCTCATCGGCTCGCCTCCGGGCTACGTGGGCCACGAGGAGGGCGGCCAGCTCACGGAGAAGATCCGGCGCAATCCGTACAGCGTGATCCTCCTCGACGAGATCGAGAAGGCCCACCCCGACATCGCGAACCTCTTGCTGCAGATCCTCGAGGACGGCATTTTGACGGACGCTTATGGAAACGTCGTGGATTTCAAAAACACTCTCATCATCATGACGTCGAACATCGGGACCCGCCATCTCGTGAGCCAGACGCGGATGGGCTTTGGCGACGTCAAGGAAGGGAAGACCCACCGCGAAATCGAGGATCTCGTCCTCAAGGAGCTGCGGCGCGACTTTTCCCCCGAGTTCATCAATCGAATCGACGATGTGATCGTCTTTCACCCGCTTTCGCATGAAGAGCTTCAGCGCGTGTGCCGGCTCCTGATCGACGACGTCAACGACACTTTGCGCTACAAGAAAGTGACCGTGACGATCGACGATGAGGCGATCGAGTGGCTGCTCGCTCGCGCCGGCGAGGATCCCCACATGGGAGCGCGGCCCCTGCGCCGCGCGATCCAGAAGTACGTCGAAGACAGGATTTCCGAATCGCTCATCGTCGACCGTGAGGAGAAAATCGAGTCCTTCACGGTTACGGTGACGGACGGGGAGCTCGACGTCTCCGCGCGCGAAAAAGAGATCGTGGTCCAGGAAAACTGACTCTTGAAGCGGTTCGAGAGTCTGGGCGCCGCCTGTGCGTTGTTGTGCGCGGCGCAGCTATTCGGTCAGAGCGCGCCCCCGGCCGCCACGTCTCCCGCCGAGACCGGTCCTCCTCCGGCCCCCGCGGCGCTGCCGCCGCAGCCCCCGCCCGTTGCCGTTCCCCCCGCCGCTCCTCCCGCGGTCCCGAAGACGCCGATCGTCGGCGTTCGAATGGTGGGGAGCTCGACGGTTTCGGCGGAGACGGTTCTCTTCTATCTCGGCATGCACGTCGGCGATCCGTACGACCCGGCGAAAATTCAGAAGAACTTCGAGAATCTCTGGAAGTCGGGGCTCTTCGACGACGTCCGGGTCGAGGCCGACCGAGGCCCAGGGGGCGTGACGTTGTTCTTCACGGTCGTGGAGCGGCCGACCGTGTACTCGGTCGACTACACGGGCAACAAGAAGCTCTCCGTGCAGCAGATCCGGGACAAACTCACTCAGCAAAAAGCGGCGATCAAGACGGGCGTGCCCCTTTCGATGAAGGACGTCGCCGCGGTCGAGCAGGCGGTTCGCGACGTCTATGCCGAGAACGGGTTCCGCGGAGTCACCGTGGACTGGAAAGTCGAAGGAAAGACGAAAGCGGACCAGAAGCTCGTTTTCGTGATCGACGAAGGCGAGAAGATCAAGATCACGTCGATTCGTTTCACCGGCAATCACGTCTTCTCGGCGACGCGAATTCGGTTTGCGATGAAGAAAACGAAGGTCGACACGCTCCTCCGGGTGTTTTCGGACAAGACGGTCTACAACCAGGCGAATTTCGACGAGGACGTGGAGTCGATCAAGCACCTCTACCAGGACTTCGGTTACAAGGACGTCGTGGTGAAGGACCCGGTGCTGGACATCTATATTTCAAATCCGACACAGAAGAACGCGAAGAAAATCAAAAAGCGGATGCGCGTCACGATTCCGATCGTCGAAGGGGAGAGGTTCTTCTTCGGAAAGATCGACGTGAGTCTCGAGGAGGGCGAGCCGAAGGTCTTTACGAAAGCGGAGATCCTTCGCGCCTTTCGCTTCTGCAAGCCCGGCAAAATTCTTTCGCGGGCGCGTCTGCAGGAGGGGCTCGCCGAAGTCGAGACGAAGTATAAGAAGCGCGGCTACATCTATTGGTTCGCGGAGCCTCAGTACCAGTCCGTCCCCAAGGGCCATGTCGTTGACGTGATGATCCGGATGTTCGAAGGAGAACAATTCCGCCTCGGACGCCTCGAGTTCACGGGAAACAACAGCACGAAGGACAAGGTCCTGCGCCGCCAGGTCGTGGTCGACGAGGGACAGGTCCTCGACATGGAGGCTTTCCGGAAGAGCGTGCTGAAGATCTCCCAGCTCGGCTATTTCAAGCTGGGCGAGGACCCGTCTTTCGTTCCGGACAACGCGGCCAAGAAGGTCAACGTGAACGTGAAGGGCGAAGAGACGTCCCGAAACGAGGTGAACTTCGGGGCCGGCTATTCGGGCTTTGACGGGTTTTTCGGCCAGTTTTCGTTCGCAACGAGAAACTTTCTCGGCCGCGGGGAGACGATTTCCGCATCGGTCCAGGTCGGCAAGATCACGAGCCTCTACGACCTGGGATACACGGTGCCGTGGTTCCTCGACAAAGACCAGTCGGTCGGCGCCTCGATCTACAGCCGGCAGTCCACGTACCTTTCCATCGACGACCGGCGCAAGGGCCTGTCCATCTTCTATGGCCGCGCGCTCGGGATCTTCGACACCTACTCCATCAGTTACGGGCTCGAGGCGATCCACTCCCGCTATCCCGTTCAGCCCGCCCCGGTGCCGCCGGGCTTTCCCGTGCCGCCGCTCGCGACGTCGCTCGTCGACGGAACGACTTCGGCGATCTCGCCGGCCTACCGGTACGACTCGACGGACGACCCTTTCGATCCGGTTCGGGGAGAGCGGTTCTCGGCGGTCTTCGAGTATGCGGGCGTGGGAGGGTCGAACTACTTCCTGAAGCCTTCCATCGGAGGGACCGCCTACCTGCCGTTCCTGCGGAACCGGTACTTCGGCCTCCATTTCGAGGCGGGATACGCTCGCCCGATCGCCGGCCGGGATCTCCCGATTTTCGAGAGGTACCAGCTGGGAGGCGAGCAGAACATCCGGGGCTATGCGATCGGATCGATCGTTCCCCTTCACCCCGAGCCGTCTCAAAAAAACCGGATCTACGTGGACGACAAAGGCCGGATCCTCGGGGGCGACAAGTACGCCGTTCTCAACGTCGAGTACATTTTTGCGCACCTCGGCCCGGTGAAGGTGCTGGCCTTCGTGGACGTCGGCAACACCTGGATCGAGCACGAGCCGATGCTGCTCGGCGACCTCAGGTCCTCGACCGGGTTCGAGATGCGGTTGACGCTTCCCATCTTCCAGGCGCCGCTGCGATTCATTTATTCCTGGAATCTCCACCCCGTCGAGCCGCTGGACCAGTTCGGGTTTCCGATCAGTCGGCTGAAGCAAAAACGCAGCGGATTCGACTTCTCGATCGGCTCGACATTCTGATATCCTTCCGGCCTTACGAGAGCGAGAACGTCCGCCCCGCCGCGCGAAAACGGCCGGGCAAACAAGGAGCAAGGATGAAATTCTGGAGTGTTTTCTTGATGGCGGGTGCCGCCGCGGTGCCGGCCGCGGGGCAGTCGAGCGCTCCCAAGATCGCCGTGATCGACGTGCAGAAGCTCGTCGTGGAATCCGCGGCGGGGAAAGAGGCGCAGGGGCGCGTCAAAAAGATCGTGGACGCCAAACAGGTGGACGGCGAGAAGCTACAAAAAGAGCTCCAGGGACTTCAGCAGCGTCTGACCGATCAGGGGCCGTCGATGAACGACGACAAGCGCGACCAGCTCAACAAGGAATACCAGGAGAAGGGGATCGCCTACAAACGCTTCCAGGACGACGCCCAACGCGACGTGCAGGAAGCTCAGCAGAAGGAGCTGGCCGAGCTGGAGAAGCGGGTCCTTCCCGTCATCAATCAGGTCGGCAAGGAAAAGGGCTACACGCTGATCTTCAACAAGTTCGCGCCCGGCATGCTCGTGTATGCCGACGACTCGGTCGACATCACCGACGAAGTCCTCCGACGGTTCAACACGCAGGTGACCGTTCCGGCCCCCGCGGCGAAACCGGCGGCCCCCGGAAAGCCCGGCGCCAGGCCGGCTTCCGAGAAACCGAAGACGCCTCCGCCGCCTCCCGGGGGATCGCGGTAATCCGGGATTCGTGAGGCCTTTTTCCTTAGAAGAGATCGCCGGGGTTGCGGGCGCCTCGCTCGCCGGCCCCGGCGATCTCGTTTTTAAAGGCGTCGCGCCGCTTTCCGACGCCGGGCCGGAGGACCTTTCCTTCGTCGCCGGGCTCCGGAACGCTCGTGACGCTCGCGCCAGCCGCGCGGGGGCCCTCATCGTACCGAGCCTGGATCTGGCGGGAGGCCGTCCCGCGCTCCTCCACCCGCGGCCGGCCGTGGCGATGGCTATCGTTCTCGAGCACCTCGTTCCGGAGCCGGCGATCCTTGCCGGCGTCTCGGATCGGGCCAGCGTCTCGGAATCGGCGAAGATCGGCGCCGGCGCTTCGGTCGCTCCGGGAGCGTTCGTGGGCGCGAGGGCTTCGATCGGCGAAAGGGTCTTGGTCGGGCCGGGAGTTTTTGTCGGTGACGATGCCGTCGTCGGCGACGACTGCCGGATTTTGGCCGGAGCGGTGATCGAGAGAGGGTGCCGGGTCGGCGCCCGGTGCCGCATCGGGCCAGGCGCCGTCGTCGGCGCCGACGGATTCGGTTACGCCTGGGACGGCAGCCGCCACCGGAGAATTCCGCAGGTGGGAATCGCCGTCCTCGAGGACGACGTGGACGTCGGAGCGAATGCATGTATCGACCGCGCGGCCCTCACGGAAACGAGGGTCGGCCGAGGAACGAAAATCGACAACCTCGTTCAGATCGGGCACAACGTGACGATCGGGGAACATTCGATCGTCTGCGGGCAGGTGGGAATCGCGGGGTCGGCGCGAATCGGGAAGCGCGTAACGCTCGCGGGGCAGGTCGGGGTCGGGGATCGGATGGAGATCGGCGACGGCGCGACCGCTTCGGCGCAGGCGGGAGTGATGCGCCGCGTCGAGGCGGGTTCGATCGTTTCCGGCATGCCCGCCGAGCCCCACGCGGATTTTCTCCGGCGCGAGGCCGCGGCGGACCGCCTGCCCGAGTTGTTCGACAGGGTTCGCGCGCTCGAAGAGAAGGTTGCCGGGTTGAGCAGGAAGGACTGAGAATGGAGATGGGAATCACGGAGATCCTGAAGATCATTCCCCACCGATATCCGTTCGTGCTGGTGGATCGGATCCTCGAGATGGAGCCCGGGAAGCGCGCGATTGGGCTCAAGAATGTGTCGTTCAACGAGGAATTTTTCCAGGGCCATTTTCCGGGCAACCCCGTGATGCCGGGAGTTCTCGTCGTGGAGGCGATGGCCCAGACGGCCGCCGTCTGCCTTCTCGTGTCGCTGGCCGACCGCGACGCTCGAATTCCCTACTTCACCGGGATCGACGCCTGTAAGTTCCGGCGCCCCGTCGTTCCGGGCGACCAGCTTCGACTCGAGGTCGAGATCCTCTCCGCGAGGACGAAGCTCTCGAAATGCCGCGGAATCGCGACGGTGAACGGAGTGCTGTGCGCGGAGGCCCAGATCCTTTCCTCGTTTGTCGATCGGCGGGTCTGAGATGAGCGCTCGGATCCACCCGACCTCGATTGTCGCGGCCGACGCGCGGCTGGCTCCCGACGTCGAAATCGGCCCCTACGCCGTGATCGGGGCAGGCGTCGAGCTGGGATCGGGTTGCACGGTGGGCTCCCACGCCGTTCTGGAGGGGCCGTCGTCGTTCGGAGAGGACAATCGGATCTTTCCCCACGCGGCGCTCGGCCTTGCGCCCCAGGACCTGAAATACCGGAACGAGCCGACGATGCTGAAGGTCGGCGCGAGAAACACGTTTCGCGAGTTTTCGACGGTCCACCGCGGGACGGCCGGGGGCGGCGGCGTGACGACGATCGGCGACGACAATTTCCTGATGGCTTACATCCACATCGCGCACGATTGCCACGTCGGCTCGCGGACGATCTTCGCGAACTACGCCGCGCTCGCGGGTCACGTCGAAATCGGTGACGACGCCATTGTCGGAGCGTTTTGCGCGATCCAGCAGTTCTCCAGGGTCGGTCGTCATGCCTTCATGGGCGCAATGACGGCGGCCTCGCAGGACGTGCTTCCTTTCATCAAGACCGACGGCAATCACGTGGTCAAGACCTACGGAATCAACGCGCTCGGGCTCAAACGGAAGGGTTTTGCCGACGAGCGGATCGAGGCCCTCAAGGGGATTTACCGACTCCTCGTCTCTCCCAAGCTCAATACCTCGCAAGCGCTCGAACGAATCGCCGCGGATTTTCCGAAAAACGAGGACGCCGCCTACCTCGCGGATTTCATCCGGTCCTCAAAGCGGGGCGTCCACAAGTGAGCGAAGCGCCGCTCCGGATCGGAGTCGCGGGCGTCGGCTCGCTCGGCCGGCACCATGCGCGGGTCGCCTCGGCGCTGGAAGGCGCCGTCGTCTCCGGGATCCACGACGCCGACCCGGCCCGCCGAGACGCCGTGGCTGCGGAGTTCTCCCTTACGACGAGCCGATCGCTGGACGAGCTCATCGAGGCGTCGGACGCCATCATCGTCGCGACCCCGACGGTGTCGCATCACGACGTCGCCGTGGCCGCGCTCGCGGGAGGGTGCCACGTGCTGGTCGAGAAACCGATCACGGCCTCTCTTCTCGAAGCCGACGATCTCATCCGCGCGGCCGAATCGGCCGGGGTGGCGCTGCAGGTGGGACACATCGAAAGGTTCAACCCGGCCGTCGAAGCGGCGATTCCGCTCGCCGCGGGAGCGCGATTCATCGAGACCCACCGGTTGGGGGTCTTTACGCCGAGGTCGCTCGACGTGGACGTCGTGCTGGACCTGATGATTCACGATCTCCAGATCGCGCAGGCCGTGGTCGGCCGCCGCGTGATCGAGGTTCGCGCGGCGGGAGTGGCCGTTCTGACTTCGAAGATCGACATCGCAAACGCGCGAATCGCCTTCGAAGGGGGCTGCGTCGCGAATCTCACGGCGTCGCGAGTGTCGGCCGAGAAAGTTCGAAAGTTCCGCGTCTTCGGGCGGTCGCGATACGTGTCGATCGACATGGGGTCGCAGGAGATTTCGGCGGCCGCCCTCGTGCCCGGACCGGACGGAAGGCCGGCGATCGTTCCTTCGAAGATCGACGTCCCCCATGAGGAGCCGCTCCGGCGCGAGTTGGAGGGGTTCGTGCGCGCCTGCCGCGGGCAGCCGCCGCTCGTCTCCGGGAGGCAGGGGCGTGAAGCGCTCGCCCTCGCCCTCGCGGTTCGGGATGCGATCGACGAACATCAGAGGAGCGTGGCATGAGCGGGCGGATCGGAATCCTGGGTGGAAGCGGCCTGTACGAGCTCGCCGCGATCTCGAAGGTTCGCGAGGAACGGCCGGCGACGCCGTACGGCGATTCCTCGGACTCGTTCCTGGTGGGCGAGATCGGCGGGCGGCCCGTGGCGTTCCTGGCGCGCCACGGCCGAGGCCACCGGCTCAGTCCGTCGGAGATCAATTACCGGGCGAACATCTTCGGGTTCAAATTGCTCGGCTGCAGCGCGGTCCTCTCCATGGCGGCGGTGGGAAGTCTTCGGGAGGACATGCCCCCCTCCCACGTCTGCATTCCCAGCCAGTTCATCGACCGAACCCGTTCCCGAAAAGACACCTTTTTCGACCGCGGCGTCGTTGCCCACGTGTCTCTGGCTGATCCCGTCTGTCCGGCCCTCTCGGGAGTCCTTGCCGCGTCGTTGCGGAGGGCGGGTGCGGCGGTGACTGAGGGGGGGACCTACGTCTGCATGGAAGGGCCGCAGTTCTCGACCCGCGCCGAGTCCGATTTGTACCGGTCGTGGGGCGCCAGCGTGATCGGGATGACGAATCTGACGGAGGCCAAGCTCGCGCGAGAGGCCGAGCTGTGCTACGCGACGATGGCGATGGTGACCGATTACGACTGTTGGCGGCGCGAAAGCGAGGCGGTGTCGGTCGAGACGATCCTCTCGGTGCTTCGCGCCAACGCGCGGATGGCGGAGGTCGCCCTGATCGACGCCGTGGGCGCGGTGGAGGAGACGCGATCCTGCTCGTGCCGCGAGGCTCTTCGCAACTCCGTGTTGACTCCGCCGGACGCGATTCCCGCGCCGCGCCGGGCGGAGCTGGGTCCGATCCTCGGGAGGTATCTTCCATGAGCGGGTCCGAGCGTTCGGTCGTCGTCACGGGATCGGTTGCCTACGATTACCTGATGAAATTCCCCGGAAGGTTTCTCGAGCATTTCCTTCCGGATCGGCTGCACCACATCTCGGTTTCCTTCCTCGTGGACGAAATGAGGAAAGTGCGGGGGGGATGCGCCCCGAACATCGCCTACGGGCTTGCGCTCCTGGGAGAGCACCCGCGGATCGTCGCCTCTGCGGGCTGCGACGCGGCCGACTATCGCGACTGGCTGGCGGCGCAGGGCGTCCGAGTGGAAGGGCTTCGGATCTTCGACGACCTCTTCACCGCTTCGTTCTTCGTGTCGACCGATCTCGATCAGAATCAGATCGCTTCGTTCTACGCGGGAGCGATGGCGCGAGCGTCGGACCTGTCCCTGCGCGACGGCATTCCGGGTGAAGTCGCCTACGCCATCATCTCGCCGAACGATCCCGCCGCCATGGCTCGTTATGCGCGGGAATGCCGGGAGGCCGGGATCGCGTTTCTCTACGATCCCTCCCAGCAGGTCGCGCGCCTTTCCGGCGCCGATTTGCTGGCGGGCATGGAAGGCGCCGCGGTCCTGATTTGCAACGACTACGAGTGGGGAATCGTCCTTCAGAAGACGAACCTTCACGAGGAGGAAATTCTCTCCCGGGTGAAGACCCTGATCGTGACGCACGGGGCGGAAGGAGCGAGTTTTCGCACCGGGTCGTCCTCCCTTCAGGTTCCGGCCGCCCGGCTTCGGGGCCCGGCGGTCGATCCGACCGGCGTGGGCGACGCATTTCGCGCCGGTCTGCTCAAGGGCATGCTGAGGGGCGATCCGTGGGACATGTGCGGCCGGATCGCGAGCGTGGCGGCGGCGTTTTGCCTCGAATCGGTGGGGCCCCAGCCGCCGAGGATGACGGAGGAGGTCTTTGCCGACCGATTCCGCGAGAGCTACGGCCCGGGCGCGCAACTTTCGGGGCTTTTCAAACCGGTTCTGGCGTAAAATGGCGCCTCTCGGCCGATGCGAAATGGTTCATTGAAGGCTCCGGAGGTTCTGGACGCGACGGGTCTCCGATTCGCCGTGGTCGCCGCCCGATGGAATTCGCGCTTCACGGACCGGCTTCTCGCGGGCGCCCTGCGCACACTCCGAAAGGCGGGAGCGAAGAAAGACGACGTTTCCGTCGTCCGTGTTCCCGGCTCCTTCGAGCTGATCTCCGCCTGTCGCCGCGCGGCGTCGGACGGCGACGTCTCCGCGGTGGTCTCCCTCGGGTGTCTCATCCGGGGCGAAACGCCGCACTTCGACGTCCTCGCGACATCCGTGGCTTCGGCGCTCGCGCATCTCAACGCGACGCAGGATGTCCCGATTTCCTTCGGCGTCCTGACCTGTGACAGCGAAAAGCAGGCGCGGGACCGGTCGGGCGGGGCCGCCGGCCACGCGGGGATCGAGGCGGCAGAGGCCGCGATCGAGATGGCCAGGCTGAGAGAGAGTCTCTGATGGGCTCCCGGCGGCGCGCCCGGGAGCTGGCGCTTCAGATGCTGTTCGAGAACGACCTCTCGGGAAGCGCCCCGGAAGACATGTTTTCGCATTTTCAGGAGTGGCACCATGCGGCCGAGTCGACGCGGGAGTACGCGAAGAGGCTGGTCGTGGGAACGTTGAGCCATCGAGCCGAGATCGACGCGCTGATCGCGCGGCAGGCCGACAACTGGCGGCTCGAGCGGATGCCGGCCGTCGATCGAAATATCCTTCGCATGGCGCTTTATGAAATCAAACACGAGCCGGAAACTCCCGCCCCCGTGGTGATCGACGAGGCGCTGGAGATCGCGAAACGATTCTCGACGCCCCGGTCCTCCCAATTCATCAACGGAATCCTCGACGGTGTCCTCAAAGCCCCGGTCCTCAAGGCCCCCGCGGAGGAGCGGCCCTGAAAGTCGTGCTCTTTTGCGCCGCATGGCTTGCCGCGCTGCCGGCCGGCGCCGAGACTGCGGTGTATCTGGCTCACGGCCGGGACGCCGCGCTGTTCGGGCGGTACGACGTGAACGGCTTCTCCATGGAGGCTTTCCCCGAGCGATCGGGCGTGAAGCTGATCGTCCGCTCGGTCCCCGTGAAAACGGCGAGGCTGGCCGTGTATGCCCCGGATCGCTCCACCTTCCGGCTTCCTCCCGCGCCGGAACGCGACGCGCTCGCAGCCCGGCTGAGTCGGGGAAAAACCGTAGAAGGGGCGGTCGAGAAGGCCATCCTCGACTGGGTCGCCTCCGAAGTCTCGTACGACGCCGATCGGAGCCTCCCGCAGGACCCGGTCTCCGTCTTTGCGTCCCGAAAGGCCTATTGCGTTGGCTTTGCCGAACTGGCGGTCGACCTGCTGAGGCGGGCGGGGATCGCCGCCGAGACGGTCCAGGGCGTTCTAATGGCTGATCGCTCGATGCCCGGGTACGCCCCGGAGCTCGGGGGCGTCTACCATCGATGGGTGAAGATCTACTCTCCCGCCCGCGGCTGGCGGTTCGCCGACCCGCTCGGCCGGCTCGGAGCGGTTAATGCGCGTTATGTTCCCTTCGCGCATCGGTCCTGGACCCGGCCCGAGGACCTTCATCTCCAGAAGATTTCGGAAGGAGCCGAATGATCAAGCGAGTTCTCGTCGTGGAAGACTCCGACGCCACGCGTTCGATGATCGTCTCGGCGCTCGACGATCCCGAGCGCCGGGAGGTCTTCGAGGCCGCGTCCGGATTCGAAGCCCTCCGCCTGCTGCCGAGGCATCTTTTCGACATCATCGTGACCGACGTCAACATGCCCGACATCAACGGTCTGGAGCTGATCGGATTCCTCAAGAACCACCCTCAGTACAAGACCATCCCGATCCTCGTCGTCTCCACGGAAGTGGCTCAGGAGGACGTGGAGCGCGCCCTGTCGCTGGGTTCCGAGGATTACGTGCGGAAGCCCTTCACTCCGGAGCAGCTCTGCGCGGCTGTCGACCGGCTGCTCGAGAAGAAAGTCCCCTCGGCGCCATGAAAGGGCCCGCCGGGCGGGTCGATTTTGCCGCCGAGGCATCGGAAAGGCTCGAGGTCATCCACCGGATCCTCGAGGCCGGCCGTCCGCCGAAGATCGCCGAGATCAATGAGCTCTTTCGCGCGGTCCATTCGCTGAAAGGCCTGGCCGGGCTGGCGGGCCTGTCGAAGTTCGGGCGCGCCCTCCACGAAGCGGAGAACCTCCTCGACTCGATCCGCCTTTCGAAGATTCCCTGGTCCGGGGCGGTTCGCGACGCGGTCGCGCGTTTCTTCGAGATCTTCGAGGACTCGCTTGGTGCCGCTGCGTCGGCGGGGACCGACGATTCGTTTTCCGCCGAGGAGGCGCTGGTCTCTCTTTCCCGCGCGCGGGATCCGGAGGTCACGGGCCCCGTCACGCCGTTGACCGAGCTCGTGAACCTTCCGCCGAAGACCATTTCTTGCCTGTCCGAATACGAGGAGAGCCGCCTCCGGGTGAATCTCTCGGCCGGGCTTCGGATCTTCACGGTGGACGCTTCGTTTCCCCTGGAAGCCTTCGAATCAGGGCTCAAGACCCTCGGAGCCCTTCTCAATGAGGACGGAGAGTGGATCGCGACCCTGCCGCAGGTGTCGGGGTTCTCCGCGGACCGGCTGTCGGTGCAGCTGCTGGCCGCCCGAGGGGATGCGCCCTCGGGCCTCGGGGAGGGGATCGCGGCGGTTCGGGTCGATCGGGACCTCGTGCCCGAACCGACGGCGGACTCGATCCGGCCGAGCGAGGGCCGCAGCATTCGCCTCGAGACGGCCCGCCTGGAGCAACTTCTGTCCGAGGCCGAGGAGACCCGGGGCGCATTTCAGAAGCTCGCTTCGGAAGTGGAGCGTGTCGAATCGGTTCTCGCCCCGTCCCAGCGGGTCGCTCTCTCGAGGCTGCGCAAGCGGGTCGAGGTGTCGCTCGCCCGCCTCACCCGGGAAGCGGCCTCGATTCGAACGGTCCCGCTTTCCTCGCTCGCGGACAGGCTTCGGCGCGCGGCGGGACGCATTCTTTCGAGCTCGGGCAAGAAGGCGGAATTTCGGATTCTGGGAGGGGAGGTCGGGATCGACCGGTCGATCGCCGAAGACCTCGCCGACCCGCTCCTCCACCTCGTTCGAAACGCAATCGACCACGGACTGGAATCGCCTTTCGAGAGACGGGCGGCGGGAAAGCCGGAACAAGGATCCCTCACCCTCATGGCCCGATCCCGAAGCTCCCGGCTGGTTGTCTCCATCGCCGACGACGGCCGCGGAATCGACGAAGCGGCGGTCCTGGCGCGGGCGCGAGGTTTCGGATGGATCCCGGAGGGCGCCACGCCCACGCGGGAGGAGACGTTCGAATTCATGTTCCGGCCGGGGTTTTCGACCGCGAGGTCGATTTCGGAAATCTCGGGAAGGGGGGTCGGCCTGGACCTCGTGAAAGATCGGGTGGAACGCCGACACGGGGAAGTCCGCGTCTTCTCCACGCCGGGAGCGGGATCGCGATTCGAGATCGAGGTGGCCGTTTCGCAGGCGGTGTTCGACGCCCTGGTCGTGCGGGAGTCCGGCCACGAGTATGCCTTTCCCCTGGCTGCGGTGGCGCGGATTGCCCGAGACCGCGAGGCGGAGGGCTGTGTGCCGCTTTGCCGAGCGCTCGGAAACGGAGAGCCGGTGGAGCGGCTTCGCAGGGTCCAGATCTTTCTGCCGGACTCGTCTTCGATCTCGGTCGGAGAGGTTGTCCGACAGGAAATGCTTGTCGTGCGGCCGCTGGCGACGCTTCTGGCGCCGGCCTTCCTGATCGGGGCCTCGGAAGGCCGCGGCGACAAGGCGATTCTGGTGCTCGACCCCAAGAGGCTTCTTCGAAGCGCGGCCGAGAAGCCCAATTGAGCGAGCGCCGCGATTCCCCCGCCCGGCGGGCCATTACCAGATATTTTCGCGAGCCGCCGGCGCACACCCCCGATGATCTCGGGATCGTGTTCGGCCACGCCGGCAAGGGTGTTTTTCTTCCCGCGGAGGCGGTCGTCGAGATCGCGCCCGCCCTGCCGTCGTCGGCTCTTCCGGGCGCGCCGGGCTTCGGCGTCGCGTTCTGGCGGGGTCGCGCTCTCGAGGTCCGCGGGATCGGGAACGCTGCGGAAAGCTTCGTGCTGGTTCGCGGGGCGAAAACAGACTTCTTTCTCGTGGCCGAGACGCGCCCGGTAGCGATCTCCCGCGCGCTCGCATCGGACGTCGAATCTTACCGGGACGACAAGTGAACGACGGCGATCTGATCGACGCGCTGCGCCGCGACTCCCAGGATCAGAGCTCCGATGTCCGGCAGAAAGTCGCGCGGATTTTGATGGAGCGTTCGGACGCGGAGTCTTTGAGCCTCCTCGTCAGGCTCGCCGGAGATCCCGACTGGCGGGTCCGAAAAGCCGCAATCGAAGGCCTCGAAGCGAATCCCAGCGAGGACGTGGTCAGAGCCCTCATTCCGGCGCTCTACGACCAGGTCAACGCGGGCCGCCGGAACGCCGCGGCCGACGCTCTGCGCGCGATCGAAAGCCGAGCCCTTCCGTACCTGTTGTTCGAGTTGAACCGCGTTCCCGATCCCGACAGCCGAATCGCGATCGCGACCGTCCTGGGCGACATTCCCGGAGACGAAAGCGTGGCCGCCCTGATTTCTCTGTTGGCTCAGGCCGACGTGAACGTGGCCTCGGCCGCGATCGTCTCGCTCGGCAAGCTCGGCCGCCGGGAGCCTATTCCCGCTCTGATCGCCGTGCTCTCAGGGGACAATCCCTGGCTCCATTACCACGCGATCGAAACGCTGGGCAGGCTCAAGGCGGTCGAGGCGCTGCCGGCCATCATGGAACGTGACCAGAACCCCGCGCTCAAGAAGGCGATTCTCGAGGCGGCCGGCGCCATCGGAGGCTTCGGCGCGATCGATTTGCTCGCGACGCGGCTGACGTCGTCCACCATGCCCGACTTCCCGCTCCTTCAGGCGTTCGTGTCAATCGACGAATCTCCTCGTCCGCGGATCGTGGCGGATCGCGAGCGGGCGTATCTCCGGCGGAAGTTCCGCGAGAGCGTGCCCGCGGGAGCCCCGGCCTCGATCGGGCTCGCCGTGCGAAAGACGGAGCGACCGGACCGCAAGGGACATCTGCTGCGCGCTCTGGGCTGGATCGGGGCGCCGGAGTCGCTTCCCATCCTGCTCGCCGCGCTCGGGTCGGACAGCTCGGAGGCCGCCGAGCGGGCGCTCGAGGATTTCGGAGCGGTGTCGGACCCCGCTCTTCTTTCACTGCTGTCTCCGTCGGCCGACGAGCAGAAGGCCGAAACCGCGCTCAAGCTGCTCTCGACCCGCCCGGCGCCGGCGATGATTTTTCCGGTTCTCGGGCTTCTCGAACACGACTCTCCCGCCGTCCGCCGGAGGGCCGTCGAGCTGCTTGCGAAGATCGCCGACGCTCGGGCGCTGGACTACCTGGTCGCCCATCTCGGAGATTCCGACGCGGGTGTCGACAATGCCGCGGTCGATGCCCTGTCTGCCCTCATTCGCCGTCATCCCGAACAGAGAGACCCTCTGCAGAGGCGGATCTCCCGGGCCGCCGGAGGTCGAGATGCCCTCACCCGGGCCAATGCGCTGTCGCTGATGTTCGAGATCGGCTCGGAGGAGTTTCGAGCCAGGGTTTCGACGGCGAGCAAGGACGAGGATGCGGTCGTTCGCGCACGGGCGGTCACGCTGGCGGCGCGGTCCCAGGATGCGTCGCTGGCGCCCCTCTTCGATCACGCTCTCGCCGACGAGAACGCCCTCGTGCGCCAGGCCGCCGTCGTCGCTTTGAGCGGAGCGCCCCTTCCGTCGAGCCGCCACGAGGCGATCCTCGCGTCTCTCCAGGACGATGACCTTTGGGTCCGAGCCGCGGCGTGCCGCGGCCTCGGAGCTCTGGGCGAGCCGGAGGACGCCGAACGCCTCGCGGAAATCTCGGAGAACGGGGAAGCTCCCGAGCGCATTGCCGCGCTCGAAGCGCTCGGACGGATCGGCGGAGGGAAGGCCTGGGAATCGATCTCCCGCGCTCTGGACGATCCCGACGCGGAGATTCGCCAGGCAGCGCTGGCCGCCGTGTCCGACACTCCCACCGCGCAAGCCGATCGGGAGCTCGACCGGCTCGCCTCGGATCCCGACTGGCGGCTGAGAGCGACGGCGCTCGAGGCGCTCGGACGCCGAGGCCGCGAGGACCGCCGGCCCCTTCTCCACCAGGCTCTTCTCGAAGATCCCGATGATGTCGTCGCGCGCTCCGCGCTCAATGCTCTCGAACGGATCGCCGCGGCGCCGGACGTTCCGGTGCTCGTTCGGGCCCTGTCTCGCTCCGCTCTCGCCGAGGACGTGATCGTCACGCTCGCGCGCCTCCGCCCGAAGCTCTCCGAGGAGATCGAGCTGGCCTGGCGGGAGGCCGAGCCCCGGACCGCCGCGCTCCTCGCGGAAGTTTTGCGGAGCGAGCGGGTGCCGTGACGCAGAACGGCGGCGCGCCATTCCCGAATGACCTCTACCGCGTCTTCGCGGATCTGGTCCGAGAAAGGTGCGGAATCGATTTTACCGACTCGAACCGCTTTCTCCTGGAGTCCCGGATCCAGAGACGCGTCGAGGAGCTCCGGCTCGACGGGCCCAGGTCCTATTTGCTCCGCCTTCGATACGGGACGCCGGAAGAGTCGGAGTTCGATTCGCTCCTCGACAGGATCACGAATCCGGAAACGTATTTCTTCCGCGAACCGGAGCAATTGGCGGCTTTCACCGACGAAGTGCTGCCCGAGTGGGAAGCCGCCTCACCCGGTTCTGAACCGCTGAAGATCTGGAGCGCCGGCTGCGCCTCGGGCGAGGAGCCATTCACTCTTGCGATGCTCCTCGACGAGCTCGGCGCGTTCGGCCGCCGCGACGTGGAAATTTTCGGAAGCGACGTGTCGCTGGGAAGCATCGGCCGCGCGAGGGCGGGAGTCTTTCGCGAGAACTCCTTTCGGCAGACGGCGGAAGATCGGCGCTCGAAGTTTTTCGAGCTCGACGGCCCCGGCCGTTATCGTCTCCGAGAGGACGTGCGGCGAAGGGTGTCTTTCGGGCGGGTCAACCTGATCGAATCGGCGCGTCTCGCGGCCCTGCCGATGTTCCACGTCATCTTCTGCCGAAACGTCCTGATCTACCTGGAGGATTCCGCGAAGCGGTCGGTCGTCGCGTCGCTCCACAAGAGGCTGACCCCCGGCGGCCATCTTTTTCTGGGCCGGGTCGAGTCGCTCGTCGCCTTTTCGACTGAATTTCATCTCCGCCACCTGAAAAACGACATGGTGTATCAGAAATGATTCGCGTCCTGGTCGTCGACGACAGCGCGTTTTCCCGCGTCACGCTCTCGCGGATGATCGAAGCGGACCCGGGGATGAAGGTGGTCGCGGCGGCCGTCAACGGAGAGGAGGCGATTCGACTCGCCGTATCCTGCGAACCGGATCTGATCACGCTCGATCTGGAAATGCCGGGTCTCGACGGATTCGCCGTGCTTCGCTGGCTCGGGTCGAATCGTCCGACTCCGACGGTCGTGGTGTCGTCGCGCCACGCCCGGGAAGACGTTTTTCGGGCGCTCGAGCTCGGGGCGGTCGATTTCATCGTCAAGCCGCAGGCGACGGCCTCCCCCGAATACTCGAAGTTGGAGGGCGTCCTCATCGAGAAGCTTCGCTCGGCGGCCGGAGCGCGCGTCGTCCGCCCGGTGGTCGTGGGCCGCCTGGCGCCGCCGGAGCCCGCACCCCTGGGAACGGGAGTCCTCGTCATCGGCGCCTCGACGGGGGGCCCTTCCGCGCTCTCGACGCTGTTCTCCGCGCTCCCCGCGATTCCGTATCCGATCGTGGTGGCTCAGCACATGCCGCCGGGATTCACCCGCCTCTTCGCTCAACGGCTGGGAAGAATCGCCGCCTTTCCCGTCGAAGAGGCCGGGGACGGGCGCCGGGCCAAGCCGGGCGCCGCCTATGTCGTTCCGGGAGGGGGCCACGTCGAGCTCACGGGAGAACCGGAAAACGCCCGTTTCCGCCTTTTCCCCCGGCTCTCCAAGGATCTCTACGCGCCGTCGGTCGACCGCCTCTTCCGGAGCGCGGCCGACCTTTTCGGTGCCCGAACCGTTGCCGTGGTCCTGACCGGAATGGGGAGCGACGGCCGCGAAGGAGTGGTTTCCGTTCGTGCGGCCGGCGGCCGGACCATCGCCGAATCGAAGGAATCGGCGGTCGTTTTCGGAATGCCCCGCGAAGCGGCCGATTCGGGGGCGGTCGATGAGGTCCTGCCGCTGGGCGAGTTGCCGCAGGCTCTCCTCCGAGTCCTTTCGTCGATGGGAGATCTCAAGCTCCGAGCCTGACGGCTTGAATCGCCGCCCGGGGTCATTTAGATTCGCTTCTCTTCCATGAACGAGCGAGACGGCTACGCGCCGGCCGAAATCGAGCCGAAATGGCAGGAACGCTGGCGCAGCGACCGCGTGGCGTTCGTCGACACGCAAGATCCCTCCGTGTCGGGCGCGTACCTGCTCGTCATGCTGCCTTACCCTTCCGGCGACCGACTCCACGTGGGGCACGCGAGAACGTATTTCCTCACCGACGCGCTTCACCGCTACTGGCGTCAGCGGGGAAAGACCGTGCTCTGCCCGATGGGGTGGGACGCGTTCGGGCTGCCCGCGGAGAACTACGCCATTCAGATGGGAATTCATCCGCGGACCTCGACCCAGGCGAACATCGCCGCGATGAAGGAACAGTTCCGCGCGTGGGGCGTTCTGTACGACTGGACAAAAGAGGTCACCACGTGCGAGCCGGACTATTACCGCTGGAACCAGTGGTTGTTCCTCCGCATGTACGAACGGGGCCTGGCCGTCCGGAAGAAGGCCCCGGTGAACTGGTGCCCGTCGTGCCAGACCGTTCTGGCCAATGAACAGGCGGAAGGGGGCGTCTGCGACCGTTGCAAGAGCCCCGTGGAGACTCGGGAGCTCGAGCAGTGGTTCCTCCGGATCACGGAAGAGGCGGAATCCCTCCTTTCCGGCCTCGCCGGGCTCGAAGGAAAGTGGCCCGACAAGGTCCGGGCGATGCAGCGCAACTGGATCGGCAAGAGCGTCGGGGCGGAGGTCGTGTTCCGGATCCCCGCTCTCTCCGAGAACCTGACCGTCTTCACGACGCGCCCCGACACCCTTTTCGGCGCCACCTTTCTCGCCCTCGCGCCCGAGCATCCGCTGGTGGGGAAAATCGCCGAAACGGGCGGAAAGAGGGGAGAAGTCGAGGATTTCATTGCGACAGTCCGAGGGGAATCGCGAATTGCTCGGGAATCGGAATCGGGGGAGAAGGAGGGGATTGCGACCGGGCTCGAGGCGGTCAATCCCGTCAGCGGGGAGACGATCCCCGTCTGGATCGCGAATTTCGTGCTTCCCGAGTACGGGACCGGGGCCATCATGGGAGTCCCCGCCCACGACGCCCGGGACTTCGAGTTCGCGCGCAAATACGGCCTCCCCATCCGTCCCGTCTACCGGACTTCCGCCGAAGAGCCCGATCCGGCGACCCTCGTCCAGGCGGTTCCGCACGGCGGGTCCCTCTTCGATTCGGGCCCCTGGGACGGAACCCCCGAGGGGCCTGAGGCCGTCCGAAGGGCGATCGCCACGCTGGAGGAGAGCGGCGCGGGGCGCGGCCGGGTCACGTACCGTCTTCGCGACTGGTTGATTTCCCGACAGCGCTACTGGGGGACCCCGATTCCGATGGTGAGGTGTCCCAGGGACGGCTGGGTTCCGGTGCCGGAGGCGCAGCTTCCGGTCCTTCTTCCTCCCGACGCGCCCTTCACGGGACGGGGCGGAAATCCGCTGGAGAAAGTCGAGTCCTTCGTTCACACGACCTGCCCGAAGTGCGGAGGTCCGGCGAGGCGAGAGACGGACACGATGGACACGTTCGTCGACTCGGCCTGGTACTTCATTCGCTACCTGGATCCGCGGAACCCGAACGCTCCCTTCGACCCGGCGATCGCGGTGCGCTGGCTTCCGGTGACTCAATACGTCGGCGGAATCGAGCACGCCATCCTCCATCTCCTGTATGCGAGATTCTTCGCGCGTGTGTTGAAGAAGCTCGATCTCCTCGAGATCGAGGAGCCGTTCGCGGCGCTCTTCAATCAGGGCATGATCACCCGGATGAGCCCTTCGGGCCGAGTGGAGAAGATGTCGAAGTCGAGGGGGAACGCCGTTTCTCTCGACCCTCTGATCGCCTCCAAGGGAGCCGACGCGGTCCGGGCGTACGTTCTGTTTCTCGGTCCCGCGTCCGCGGAGGCCGAGTGGAGCGACCAGGGGATCGCGGGAGCCGAGAGATTCCTGGCGCGCCTGTGGGCGGTCGCCGAGAAACTGCGACAAGCCGGAGGGCCTCCGGAGGAGCCGCCGACGCCCGACACGCCCGAAGCCCGGGCGCGGAACCGAGCCGTGAAGGCCGTCACGGAAGACTTCGAGAGCTTCTCTTTTCACACCGCCGTCGCGCATCTCATGGAGTACCTCCATCGCGTCGTGGACCTCGTTTCCGATCCGGCCGCCTCGCTCGCGGAGAAATACTTGTCCGTCAGGACAATCCTCGCCCTCTCTCACCCCGTGGCGCCGCATCTCACGGAGGAGCTCAACGAGCGCCTCGGCGGGACGACGAGCCTGCTGCATTCCGGCTGGCCGGCCTTCGATCCCGCTCTGGTTCTGGAGGAGAGGGTGACGCTGGCGGTTCAAATCAACGGAAGGCTTCGCGGCCAGGTGGAGCTGCCCCGCGGTTCCGGGCAGGCGGATGCGGTTCTTGCCGCCGAACAGGACCCGGCGATCGCAAAATGGTTCGCGGGAAAGCCGAGGTTGAAAGTGATTTTTGTGCCGGACCGGCTGCTGAACATCGTGGTGGCGTCGTGACGAACGCCCCGGAGGTCTTCCGGAGACCGGGAATCTGGCTTCTGGCGGCGTTGGCCGCGAGCTCCGCGGCGTGCGGCTATGCGCTCGTGGGGCGGGGAAGCTTCCTTCCCGAGTCGGTCAAACGCGTTTCTTTTCCGACGTTCAAGAACTCGACTCCGCGCGTCGGCCTCGAGCAGCGCCTTTCGAAGGCGGTCGCCGCCGAGCTTGCGTCGCGCGGACGATTCTCGGTTTCGGCCCGGGAGGGCGACGGCGACGCGGAGCTGACCGGCGAAATCCTGTCCTTCGCCCTGTATCCGGTAGCGGCCGATTCCCTCGGGAGGGCGACGCAGTACCAGATCCAGATCGTCGTCAAAGTGGCGTTGACCCAGACGGCGGACTCGAAGGTCATCTGGAAAAACGACGCCTACGCGTTTCGCGAGAACTACGACGTGGCCGCGGCGAATGTTTCGGCGGCGAATTTTTCCGACCTGGAGAACGTCGCGATCGACGCGGAGGCCGGACGGTTTGCCCAGTCGCTTGTCACGAGCATCCTGGAGGGGTTCTGAGTCCGGGGGCGGAATTCGAGATCGATCCCCTCGAGGCCGCCGGGCGCCGCGGGCGGGAAGAAGCCGTCCTCCTCGACGTCCGCGAAGAGTTCGAGCGGGAAATCGCGGCCATCGAAGGCTCGCTGTGGATTCCCATGCGCGAGATTCCCTCGCGCGCCGCCGAGCTTCCCCGGGACCGGGAAATCATCGTGTTCTGCCACCACGGAGGACGCTCCGCCCAGGTCGCGATGTACCTCCTCCGAAACGGGCATTCCAACGTGCGGAATCTTTCCGGCGGCATCGACGCCTGGTCCACGGTCGTGGACAATTCTGTCCGGAGGTATTGAGCCGGGGGCAAAAATCGGCTTCAGGCCCCGTCGGCCTCGGCCAGATCGTCGAGCCAAGTTTCCGGCGAGACGTCCGCCGGCATTCTCCAGTCCCCCCGCGGAGAGAGCGCGACCGTTCCCACCTTGGGCCCGTCGGGCATGGCGTTGCGCTTGAACTGGTTCGCGAAAAAACGTGTGAGAAACGTTCGCAGAGTGCGGACGACGACCTCCGCCGAATAGGTCTTGCCGAACGCCTGGAGGGCGAGAAACACGATCTTCCGAGGCGGGTCGCCGCCCCTCGCGAAGTGGTACAGAAAAAAATCGTGCAGCTCGTAGGGTCCCAGGATGTCCTCGGTTCGCTGCGGATTTTCGGATGCCGATGCGAGCGGGAGGAGCTCGGGAGAAACGGGAGTCCCGAGGACGTCCTCCAGAACCCCTTTCAGCGTTGGCTCCGCGTGGCGGGCAAACCAGGCCACGACATGTCTCACGAGTGTCTTGGGGACGGAGGAGTTCACCGCGTACATTGAGAGGTGGTCGCCCCCGTAGGTGGACCAGCCGAGCGCGATTTCCGAGAGGTCTCCGGTTCCGACCACGATGCCGCTTTCCAGATTTGCGAGGTCCATCAGGATCTGGGTTCTTTCCCGCGCCTGCGCGTTTTCGTACGCCAGGTCGGCGGTTCCCGCGTGCTCCAGGTCCGAAAGATGTGTCTCGAGGGCGTTGCGAATGTCGATCTGGCGAAATTCGGCGCCGAGGGAGCAGGCGAGGCGCCGCGCGTTCTCTCTCGTTCGATCCGAGGTTCCGGGACCCGGCATCGAAACGGCGAGGAGATCGTGCGCGGGACGCCCGAGCTCTTCGAGGGCGCGAAGGCAAATCAGGGCGGCGAGAGTGGAGTCGAGACCTCCCGAGAGCCCCAGCACGGGTCGTGCGCCGAAAACGTGGCCGAGACGGCGCGCGAGCCCCGCGGATTGAATGTTGGCCACCTCCTCGCACCGCGAGTCCAGGGTCGAGGGATCGTCCGGCACGAACGGATGCGGCTCGATGGACCGGGTAAACGTGAAGCTCGCCGGCGCCTCGACCCGCGGAAGCTCGAGCGTGCGAAAGCGCGCCGTGCTCAGTGAGGCCGCATCGGCAAAGCTTCCGATTCGATCCCGGTCGGCGGTCAGTCGGTCGAGGTCGATGTCCGTCACGGCGAGCGTGGGGCCTGACTGGAAGGCTCTCCGCTCTTCGAGAATCACGCCGTTTTCGGCGATCATGGAATGGCCGCCGAACACGAGGTCCGACGAGGATTCCCCCGGGCCCGCCGACACGAAGATCATTCCCGCGAGGCAGCGCGCCGACTGGGCCGCGACGAGATTCGCGCGCCGATACTCTCGTTTGCCGATGGTTTCGTCGGATGCCGAGAGGTTCAGCAGGATCTGCGCTCCCGCGAGCGCCTGCGCGGACGACGGGGGCGTCGGGACCCAGAGATCTTCGCAGATCTCGACACCGAACACGGCCGGCCGTCCCCAGTCTCCTCGAAAGAGGAGGTCCGTGCCGAAGGGCACAGGGCGGCCTCCGATGTCGACCTCCGGGAAGCGCGCGGAAAGGCCCGAGACGAACCACCTCTTCTCGTAGTACTCCTTGTAGTTGGGGAGAAAGGTTTTGGGGACGAGGCCTTGAATCCGTCCGCCGGAAAAGACCAGCGCCGCGTTGAAGAGCATGCCGCCGTTCCTCCACGGAGCGCCGGCGACGACGACAAGCGAGCGCGGGAGGTTCTCTTCGAGCCAGAGCGCAGCTTCCCGCGCGCTGTCCTCGAGTTGCCTCTGGAGGAACAGGTCGCCCGCCGTGTACCCGGTGAGGGACAGCTCCGGGAAGACGACGAGACGGGCGCCGTCGTCGGCCGCTCGGTTCGCGAGCTCGGAGATGCGACGGGCGTTGACGGCCGGCCGGGCGGGCGCGCACACCGGTACGGCGGCCGCAACGCGGAGGAAGCCGTAGTCCGAAGGCGACCGCACGCTCAGATTATTTCATACCCGACGCGCCGGCCCGGAACGCCGTTACAATCGACCCATGAGCAGGGCCCTCCACCTCGACAGCTGCGGCCGGGCCCGGATAGTCGACGTCGGGCGAAAGAAGATTTCGACGCGGACGGCGAAGGCGGAAGGGGAAATTCGTGTTTCCCGGGCGGCGCTGTCCGCCCTTCGGGAAGGCCGGCTCGCAAAGGGGGATGCCCTGGCGGTCGCCCGGATCGCGGGCATCCAGGCCGCGAAGAGAACCTCGGAAATCGTTCCCCTGTGTCACCCGCTATCGCTCGACGCGATCGCCGTCGACGTCGTGATCGACGAGCCCGGCCGGCGAGTGCTGGCGACGGCGTCGGCTTCGATTCGGGCGAAGACGGGCGTCGAGATGGAAGCTCTCGTCGCGGTCTCCGCCGCCTGCCTCGCAATCTACGACATGGTGAAGGGGATCGATCGCTCCGCCGTCATCGGCGAGATCCGGCTCCTGGAGAAGACGGGGGGCCGACCGGGACGATTCCGGGCGCCCGCCCGGCGACAGGCCCGGCCGTGAGGGCCGGGATCCTGACCGTTTCGGACGCCGTCGCGCAAGGCCGGCGGGAAGACGGGGGCGGTCCGGCGGTCCGCATGGCCCTGCAGGAGATGCTGGGGGCGGAAATCTCGACCGAGGCCGCCCTGCCCGACGAGCCCGAGGAGATCCAGATGATGCTTCGTCGATGGTGCGCGCTGGGGCTCGACCTCGTCGCCGTCACCGGTGGCACCGGCGTCTCGCCGCGCGACCGAACGCCGGAGGCTGTCCGCGCCGTGATCGACATCGAGATTCCCGGTCTGGCGGAGCGGATGCGCCTCGAGACCGGAAGAGACTTCCCGTCCGCTTACCTCTCGAGGGCGCTCGCGGGCGTGCGGGGACGAACTCTGATTCTCGCCCTGCCGGGCTCTCCGCGCGGGGCCGTGGATTGCCTGGCGGCCGTGGCGAAGCTGATCCCGCACGCCCTCTCCGTGGTTCGGGGCGGAGCCGATCATCCCGCTCCGGCGACCGGCTAGACCGGAAAGCTCGTTCCGTCCCGAAGCAGCGCGTCGAAGGCGTCGCCCGTGAGAGGCTCGCTGAAGAGATATCCCTGCATCTCGTTGCATTTTCGGCTCTTCAGGAATTCGAGCTGGTCGCGCGTTTCAACACCTTCGGCGATCACGTTGAGCTTGAGCTCGTGCGCCATCACGATGGCGGCGCGAACGATGGCCGCGTCGTTGGCGTCGGTCGTCACGTCGCGAACGAACGTCTGGTCGATTTTGATCGTGTCGATCGGAAACTTCTTCAGATAAGAGAGCGATGAGTACCCGGTTCCGAAGTCGTCGATCGTGATTCGAATTCCGAGATCCTTGAGCTGCCGCAACGTCACGACGTTGACCTCGACGTTCTGCATGGCGATTGTCTCCGTGATCTCGAGCTCGAGCAGCTCCGCCGGGATTCCCGTTGCTTCGAGCACGTCGCCGACCTGCCGGACAAGGTCTTGCTGATGGAATTGCCGGGCCGAGAGATTGACGGAAACGCGCAGGCCCGTGTGTCCGCCCTGCTGCCAGCGGCGCGTCTGGCGACACGCTTCCCGCAGGATCCGGGCGCCGAGGGGAACGATGAGGCCCGTCTCCTCCGCGATCGGAATGAACTCGGCCGGGCGCATGAGGCCCCTCAGGGGATGGCGCCACCTCGCGAGCGCTTCCGCGCCCACCACTCGGCCGCTTTCAAGGCTGATCAGCGGCTGGTAGTAAACCGGGAAGACGCCGTTTTGGAGTCCTTTTCGCAGGTCGGTCTCGAGCGCGAGCCGCGTGATCGCGTCGTGGGTGTGGCGCGAGGTGTGGACCTGGAAGTTGTCCCGGCCCTCCTGTTTCGCCCGGTACATCGCGATATCGGCGTTCTTGACGAGCGTCTCGCGGTCCTCGCCGTGGTGGGGAAAGATGCTGATGCCGATCGACGCGCTCACGAACAGCTCGCGGTCGCCGAGAACGAAGGGTTTCTTGAACAGTTGGAGGATTTTCTGGGCGACGCGGGAAGCATCGTCGTCGCTCTCCACCTGCGAGAGGAGAATGATGAACTCGTCTCCGCCGAGACGCGCCAGGGTGTCGCCCCCGCGGATGATCTGCGAGAGACGGTTGGCGGCCTTCTGGAGGAGGAGGTCGCCGACTTTGTGGCCGAGGCTGTCGTTGACCACCTTGAAGCGGTCGAGGTCGAGGAACAGGATCGCGACATGGTGACCTTCGATCCGGGCCTGCGAGAGGGCCAGGTCGAGGCGATCGGCAAACCGGGTTCGGTTGGGGAGATTCGTCAGAGCATCGTGGTAGGCGAGTCGCTCGATCTGGATCTTCGCCCTCTTGCTCTCGGTGATGTCCCGGCACACGGAGAGGATCGCGGTTCCTCCCCGA
Organism: Thermoanaerobaculia bacterium; assembly: GCA_050747885.1. Lineage (GTDB taxonomy): Bacteria > Acidobacteriota > Thermoanaerobaculia > UBA5066 > DATFVB01 > CAWEYG01. Next base: position 4,204 of record JBOGJO010000059.1, on the reverse strand, counting down.
TAGTCGACGAGGGAGGAGCTGACGAGAAGGTCGACGGGCGTTCCGTCGCGGCTGAAGTGTACCGTCTCGAAGTTGTCGGCGCTGCCTTCGCGCAGAATTCGGCGAATCTGCTCCTCGCTTCGGTACACGTCGCGCGTGAAGCTCTTCAGGCTCTTGCCCACGATTTCCCCGTGCGGCAGGCGGTAGGTCTCGCAGGCCTTGCGATTCGCTTCCAGGATGATCTGGTCCTCCGGGCGGAGAATCAGGATGGCGTCGTTGGCGTTCTCGAAGAGGCTCCGGTATTCCGCGGCCGATCTGCGAAGCGACTCCTCCGCCTGTTTGCGCTCGGTGATGTCGGTGATGGCCGCAAGAGTCCCGACAATCTCACCGGCGGCGTTCCGGAAGGGGATCCCGTTCACCTCGGCGAAGAAGCGCCCTCCCCCCTTGCGCAGCATCTCCGCTTCGTAACGTTCGCTCTCGCCGCTGAGACGCCGGCGGTTTCGTTCGTCGATCGAAGGCCACTGGTCCGCCGGCAGGAGCTCTTTGTGGGCGATCCGGCCCGTCAATTCCGCGACCGAGTGGCCCGCCAGCCGGGCCATCCGGGGATTCAAGAAGAGGATGACGTCGTCGGGATCGGTGATCAGGAGGCCCTCGTCGAGGTTCTCGACCACTTCCCGGTAGCGTCCTTCGCTTTCCCGCAGGGCCTCCTCCGCCCGGTGGCGCGAAGTCACGTCCCGAAAGCTCCAGACCCGGCCGACGCTCTGGCCGTGGAGCCGCTGCGGGATGGAATAGCGCTCGAAAACCCGGCCGTCGAGGAACTCGAGAACGTCGTAGCTCTCCGCGTCCGGTCGCGAATAGAGCTCCCGAACCTTTCGAAGGAAAGAATCCGGGTCCTTGAGTTGGCGGACGACGGCCGAAAGCGCGGCGTTGTCGTCCCCGGTCGCGGCAACGACGTCCGGAATCTGCCACATTTCGACGAAGCGCTGGTTGAAGCTCACGATGTTCCCACCGAGGTCGACGACGAGGAGCCCGTCGGCGGTCGATTCGAGAGCCGCGGAAAGGAGCGAGAGGGTTCGCCGGTTCGCTTCCTCGGTCTTTTTTCGGGGCGTGATGTCGCGGATGATGGCCATGATCTTCGCCGGGTCCTCGGGGTTGTATCGCTTGACCGCGACCTCGAGCTCGACGCGAGCCCCGTCTTTTCGAAGGATCGCCGATTCGTAGTGGTCAGGGACGGCCTTGCCGGCGATCCGGTCGCGAAGGCGCTTCTCCAGCATGGGGCGCATCTCGGGGTCCACGATGTCGAGAAAGGAAGGGAGGGCGATCAGCTCCGAAGCCGAATATCCCGTGATCTTGCAGAACGCTTCGTTGACATACGTGAGTCTCGATCCTTTGCTGAGGAAAAAGCCCTCTCCGAGATCGCTCTGAGCCTGGAGCAGCGCCTGGAATTCGTGCTGGATTTCGCGGGCCGACGGCGTTCCGCCGGGGAGACCCTCATTCGCTTTCCCGGCTGACCGCGTTTGGGACATCTGCCGGCATTCTACCGCGCTTCGGCGTCCGATCCTCAGTCTGCGGGCCGGTGTTCATGAAGCGCGACGGTAAAATCCGAGGACCCACTGCGCGAGCCCGTAGGCAATCACGCCGGCTGCGAGACCCGCGAGGATTGCGGCTCCGAATGGGAGATGGCCCACCCGTCTCAAGGCTCCGCCTGAAAGAACGACCGCACGCGGGTTGGCGCCAAGCCCGGCTCTCACCAGGAAATAACCCGTGAGGACGATCAGAGTACCGTGGGTGGCCAGGCCGATCCGCGCCACGCGCATCGCCCACCGCTTCTGGAGCCTGCCCATCGTTTTTTTCACGAACGTCTCGCGAAGGCGCCCTGTCGCTCCTTCCAGAATCTCCCGCGCTCCGAGAGCCACCGCCACCAACCCGATCACGACGATCAAAGTCGTTCCCGAGGGATGGGCCATGACCCAGGCGACGATTTCTCGCAGCATTCGGCCCTCCCGTCCCTGTTGGACATGCCGGTAAACCTGAAAGGCCGTGATTCCGAGGGCGGCTGCGCCGATTCCCCGGACGAAGAGAGAGGCTCTCGCCAGGAAGCCGCGGTTCTTCGCGGTCGCCGCCTGGAGAATCCGGAAGACGGCGTCAGCGAGGAATCCGAGGGCCACGAGCCCGGCGAAGAGTCGCCCTTCGCGTCCCCCGAGCACGGATTCGAGGGCTTCGCCGGGACCGACCGCGCTCGCATGGCTGAACACGGCCGCCCGCCCGGTCCAGATCCCCATGGCGATGTAGACGATCCCGCGCGCGAAGTGACCGAGCCGGGCCAGGAATCCGTAGCGCCGGGCGGCGGGAGCGCGCCGGTCAGCCAATGCGCTCCTCCAGCCAACGCAGAACCGTCGATTCGGCCCAGGACCGAAGCGACCAGAGGGAGGAGCCTTCGAGGAAGCCCAGGTGGCTTCCCGACCGCGTGACCTGAAACTGGACCGGGGGAGAAGAGGCGGCCCTGGCGGCGTCGGCGATTCGCGCCGGGAGAAAGGGGTCGTCTTGCGTCGAGACGCAGAGAGTTTCGGTCCGAATTCTCGGGAGGAACGAAAGCGAGCTCGAGCGGGAGTAGTAGTCGGCGGCTCCGGCGAATCCGTGGAGCGGCGCGGTCGCGGCATCGTCGAACTCGAAGAACGTTCGGGCCGCGGCGATCCGCGCGCAGTCGAGGCGCCGTCCTTCTTCGGGAAACCGCCAAGCCACCGACAACGCCTTCGGCCGAAGCGTGCGCAGGAAAGCCGAGACGTAGATTCGTCCGAGACGGGACTCGAGGTTGCGGGCGCACGCGAGCAAATCGTAGGGCGTGGAGATGGCGGCGGCGGCCCGTACGCTGCGCTGGCCCGGCCGCTCGCCAAGCCACTTCAGCAGAACGTTGCCTCCGAGCGACCCCCCGACCGCGAAAAGAAGTCCTCCCGGCTCGCGGCGGCGGATCGTCTCGACGGCGAGATCGAGATCCTCGGTCTCTCCGGAGTGATAGAGGCGGGCGGTGTGGTTTTCGATTCGCCGCGAAAGACGCGCGGGATCGCGGGCGCAGGATCGGAAGTTCATGGCGGTTCCGTTCCACCCTCGGGCTTTCGCCAGGGAGAGGAGGCCCTGGACGTACACCGAGTACGAGCTCCCCTCGAGGCCGTGGAGAACGAGGAGACGTGGCCTCGAGCCCGGGCCCGCGTCAACGTGGTCGAGCAGGATTTCGTCGCCGTCGGGCGTTGCGAGAATTTCTCGCCGGTAGGCCACGAGGGAGCGGCTTCGAAGCAACGGCCCGCAAACGATTTGAACGTGCGGGTTTTGCAGCCAACCTGGCGGAACGTAGGCTGCGCCGTCCATTCGCCCGCGATTCTCGTGCCCCGCGCCTGAAATCGCCGTCGCGCTCCCTGGAGCGTCGTCGTCGGCAGCGGGGCGACACGATGCGACCGTCGGTTTCGAGGTCGGGGCGCTTTGGGGGGGCTTCGGCGGCATGATTAAATGATCGCATGAGAAAGAACTTTTTCCGCTGCGCCCTCGCTCCGGTGCTCCTGCTGCTTTCCGCCCTTGCGTTCGCGGCGCCCGAGGAGACCCCCTCGATCTCGCAGCGCGCGGCGGGGCTTTCGCGCCACGACGGCTTCGTGTCGTATTACTGGGATGCCCACAAAGGCGCGCTTCTCCTCGAGATTCCGACGGGCAGCGGAGACTTCCTGTACGGATCGGGTCTGGCGTCGGGCACCGGAATGATCGAGACATTTCTCGACAGGGGCCAGCCGGGAAATCTGGGCTTGTGCCATTTCGAGCGGGTCGGACCGAAAGTGCTCCTCATCCAGAAGCAGACCACGAACCGGAGCGGCGATCCCGATCCCGAACGAACGCGGGTCGTCGAAGAGTCTTTTCCAACATCGATCCTCGCGGCGCTCCCGGTCGTTGCGGAAGAGGGCGACCGCGTCCTCGTCGACGCCACGGAATTCCTGCTGCGCGACACGGAGGTCCTTCCGATCCTGCGTCAGGCGCACCAGGGCGATTGGAAACAGGCGACCTCTCTCTCCGCACTCAACTTCGAGAGAACCGGAGCGTTTCCGAAGAACACCGAAATCGAAGCGCAGCTGACATTCGTCTCCGACAACCCGTCCGAAGCGGCCGCGGACGTTCTGCCGGACGGCCGGACCATGACCCTTCGCATCCACCATTCCTTCGTTCAGCTGCCGGACCCGGGTTACAC
>JBOGJO010000058.1:0-5643 GCA_050747885.1 Thermoanaerobaculia bacterium | reverse complement strand
GGATGGATGGGGGCGGCCGCTTTCGCGCAGACCCCCACGCCGGCCGCTGCGAAGCCAGTCGTTCTGAAAGCCGCGAGGATTTTCGATTCCCGAACAGGGCGGATCTCTTCGCCCGGCGTCGTCGTGGTCGAAGGGGGAAAGATCGCGGCCATCGGAGGCGCGGTGCCGGCCGGCGCCGAGGTTCTCGATCTCGGCGACGCGACGTTGCTGCCGGGGTTCATCGACGCTCACGTTCATCTCTCGGGAGAAGCCTCGGACAACTGGTATCGAGACTTCTATCAACGAGTCATGCGCTTTCCGGCCGAACAGGCTCATTACGCCGCCCTGTATGCCAGACGCACGATCGAGGCGGGGTTCACGACCGTTCGCGACGTGGGGTCGTCCGACTACCTCGCCCTGGGCCTGCGCAACGCGATCGATGCCGGAATCACGGAAGGTCCGCGAATGCTCGTGTCGAACTACCCGATCGGTGCGACCGGGGGCCACGCTGACGGCGCGCCGTTTCCGCCGGACACCGTGAAACCCAGGGGCCCGTTGGAGGGTGTTTGCAACGGCCCCGCGGAGTGCCGGGAGGCCGTCCGCTTTCAGATCAAGTACGGCGCCGACGTCATCAAATGCATGCCCTCGGGAGGCGTTCTTTCGATTTCCGATCCCGTCGATGCTCCGGAGCTCACGCAGGAGGAGATGAACGCGATCGTCTCCGAGGCGCACGCGTGGGGCCGCAAGGTCGCCGCGCACTGCCACGGCGACGCCGCGGCGAAAATCGCCATCGCGGCCGGGGTCGACTCCATCGAGCACGGCTCGTTCTTGAAGCCGGATACGCTCGCCCTCATGAAACAGAAGGGAACCTACCTGGTGCCCACGCTGTATGCGGGCGAGTGGGTGGGATCCCGCGCGGACAAGTTTCCGCCGGCGATTGCGGCGAAGGCTCGGGCGGCTTCCTCCGCGATGAAGGCGATGTTTCGCGAGGCGGTGCGCCAGGGCGTGAAAATCGCTCTCGGGACCGACGCGGCCGTCGAGCCGCACGGGGGAAACGCCCGCGAGTTTGCGCTGATGGTCGACGGGGGCCTGTCCCCGGCTGCGGCGCTTCAGGCGGCAACGGTGGGCGGTGCCGACCTGCTCGGAATTTCGGCGATTGCCGGGTCGCTCGAGGCCGGAAAATCCGCCGATGTCGTGGCCGTGCCCGGGAATCCCGTCTCCGACATCCGCGAGACGGCCCGCGTCTTTTTCGTCATGAAAGAAGGAAAGGTCGTCAAGAACTCGCGACCTTCCTGAGCGAATGGATCAGGACATCTCCCGCGTGATGGAGGCAAACCGGAGTTTCTACGCGGCGCTGGAGCACCGGAGCTTCGGCGAGATGGAGGGTTGTTGGTCGCACGCCGACGACATCGCGTGCACGCACCCGGGCTGGCACCGCTTGGACGGATGGGACGAGGTTTCCCGCTCCTGGCAGGCGATTTTCGCGAACTCCCGCTCCTGGCGCGTCCGCTGCGAGTCGCCGAGGGCTCTCCTGAGGGAGGATCTCGCCGTCGTCGTCTGCCTGGAGTACCTCGAGGCGGTCGGTGCCCAGGGGGATCCCGCGAGGATGCAGGCGACCAACGTTTTCCGAAAGGAGAACGGGGAGTGGAAAATGGTTCATCACCATGCCTCTCCGATGCCCGACGTTGAGACGGACGAAGAAGAGGATTCCGTCAACTGAGCCGGAGAGCGGGGACGTCGGGGGGCCGATGACCGGCGAGCAGAGAAAGAGCCCGCGGATCGTTCGGCTCGTGCCCCTACTCCTCTCAGACGACGATCAGACCGTGGAGGCGCAGTCGGCCGTCGTCAGCGCCCACGGCGCCCTGATCCTGAGTCCCCGGCCTTTCGTTCCGGGACGTGGAGTGACGGTGACGAACCGGCAAACACGAGCGTCGATCGACGGGATGGTCGTCTGGGCCGGCGACGGGGAACCGCCGCTTGCCTTCAAGATCGGAGTGGAGTTCTCCCGTCCCGCCCCGGAATTCTGGGGCGAAGAATCCCCGGCCTGAACGCCCTCGGGCGAGTTCGCGCCCATTATGCCCGCCAGGCGGCGGATTACGACCGCCGCTGGCGCTCGTACGTCGATGCCACGACGCGTGAGACGATGGCGCGTCTCTCGGTCCCTCGGGAAGCGCGGATCCTCGACGTCGGCTGCGGCACCGGAGTCCTGCTCGGCCGGTTGTTTGCGGCTCACCCCGGCTCGCGTCTTTCCGGGGTCGATTCGGCGCCGCAGATGCTCGACATTGCCCGGAAGCGCCTCCCCGAGGGGATCGAGCTGCGCGAAGCCTCGGCTGAGCACCTTCCCTATCCCGAGGCCGCCTTCGACATCGTGGTCTCGACCAGCATGTTCCATTACCTTCCTGATCCGAACCTTGCGCTGCGGGAGATGGAACGCGTGCTCCGACCCGGAGGAACCGTCGTCGTCACCGATTGGTGCGCGGATTTCCTCGTGTGCCGGATCTGCGAGGCCTACCTGTCGATTTTCCGGGAGGTCCGCTATTCGATTCACCGTTCCGGCGAATGGCTCTCGCTGCTCGCCGGGGCGGGGTTCTCCGGCGCGGCGATCGATCGCTACAAGGTCAGTTGGCTCTGGGGGGTGATGACCGCGACGGCGAGGAAGCCGTAAAACGCCTCAGCCGGTGCGTCCAAGAATCTCCGTCTCGAGCTCGCAGCCGGGGGAAATCCGCGACAGAAGGCTTTTGAGCTCTTCTCCGGCCGCGTGGAGGATCTCGACCGGGTACGGCTCGAGCCGGTCGATCACGAAATACGCGTCGCTCGTCGCTTCCGTGAGCCGGGTTTGACGGCACTGGCGCCAGTTCCACCGCCGGCACGTCACGCCGGCAGAATCTCTCCAGATCACTTCGCCCGGATCGGGATGTTCGGGCGAGCCGTCGCCGCCGAGCAGGTCGAAAGGCTCGTCTCCGGACGCGAGCGTCAGATGTAGATCGCTTTCGAGCCTGTCCAGATCCTCCCCACCCGCCGGCAGGACGCGGCGGATGCTGACGGCGTTGTACGCGTCGACGACGCGGTTGATGGGAGGAATCTCATCTCCCTTGAGCACGCGCTTCAGGAGGGCCTCGGCCGAGCAGAGGAACTTGCTCGGCTTCGACCCGAATGCCGCGAAAGCCGAGCGCCACGCCTGGAGGTGAGGGTGGGAGGCCGCCGGTGTTTCGCCGAATTCCATCCTCGCGTGCGCCTCCGCCTCCCGCAGCAAGCCCGCGCTTTCCGCGTCGCTGGCGCCGTTTGTCAGGCCGGTCGCATAGAGGACAAGAGCCGTATAACCCGGAAAGCGCTCGAGAACCCGGGCATCGGCCTTGAGTCGCCGCGACACCCCGATCACACCACCCCGAACTTCTTGCCGACTTTCCGGAACGCCTCGACGGCGAACGCGAGGTCCTTTTCCGAGTGCGCGGCCGAGACCTGGCATCGCAGCCGCGCGTGCCCCTGAGGAACGACGGGGAAGCCGAAGCCCGAGACGTAGACGCCTTCGTCGAAGAGGGCGGACGACATCGCGAGCGCCTTCGCCGTGTCGCCGACGATCACCGGAACGATCGGGTGAATCCCCTCGGGAATCGTGAAGCCGGCGTTCTTGATCTCCTTCCGGAAGTAGAGCGAGTTCGACCGGAGCTTTGCGACGGGCGAGGGGTCTTCCATCAACATTCGGAACGCCTCGAGGGATCCACCGGCGACGGCGGGCGGAAGAGAATTGGAAAAGAGCGACGTCCTCGACCGCTGGCGCAGCATCTCGACCAGCGCGGAGGGGCCGGTCACGAACCCTCCGGCCGCCGAGCCCATCGCTTTTCCGAGCGTGCCCGTCGTGACGGGGATTTTCCCACGGATTCCTTCCTCTTCGGCCGTTCCCCGCCCTGTCTTTCCGAGGACGCCCGTCGCGTGCGAATCGTCCACGACGAAGAGCGTGTCGTGCCTCTCCGAAATCGAGAGAAGCGTGGGCAGATCCGCGAGCTCTCCCTCCATCGAGAAGACGCCGTCGGTCACCATCATCTTGAAGCGCGACGTCGTGTCTTGCGAGAGCATTTTCTCGTAGGCGACGGCGTCCGAATGCGGCACCTTGAAGCGCTTGGCCTTGCACAGGCGGATGCCGTCGATGATGGAGGCGTGGTTGAGCTCGTCGGAGTAGAGGCCGTCGGCGTCCTCGAGGACAGCGGGAAAGAGCCCCTCGTTCGCATTCCAGCACGACATGTAGAGGATCGTGTCCTGCGTCTCGAAGAAGCGAGAGATCGTTTCTTCGAGATCCTTGTGAAGCTGCTCGGTGCCGCAGATGAACCGGACCGACCCGAGCCCCGCTCCCCAGCGATCGATCGCTTTCTTCTGGGCCTCCCGGATCCGCGGATGGTTCGCGAAGCCGAGGTAGTTGTTCGAGGTCAGCATCAGGACGTCGCGCCCCTCGACTCGCACGTGGGCATCCTGCGCGGATTCGAGCACGCGTTCGGTCTTGAGAGTCCTGGCTTCTTTGAGCTTCTGGAGCTCGCCGGCGAGGTGTTCGATCAGTTGCATCCGCGAAGGATATCGCGGCCCGCTCGCCGCACCTCGGGGTCCTGCCCGGCGCCACCTTCCGGCTGTCCGTGGAGCCTTCTGGCGTGTTTCCCTCTGCGCGCCGGTATTCCGCTCCAGCGGGCAGGCGGAAGGCATCCGTCGCCGGTCACCCCTCGGTCCGACTCGCTCGGGCGGTCGCTTGCGTTATCCCCAAAAACCGACGACGCGGCGAATCCTGCCGTCCGGGGCGAAATCGTAGGCGTTCGTCCCCTTCGCTTTGACTGCCCCGTCCGGTCCTTCGGCGCTCCAGTCGCCCAGGGCGCTTTCCTGGCACTGCCGGAGCTCTCCCGCTCGCCGGAGCATCATCCCGGGCATGAATCGCTGGACCGCGGCGAGATTCGCGTTCAGGTCGTCGATGCCGCGGAGGCACGCATAGGCGTCGTGGAACGAGACGTCCTCCGTGAGGGAGGATCCGAGCAGGGCGCGGCGCGCCGAAGCATCCGGCTCACTCCAGGCGGACAGATAAGCGTCGACCTTCTCTTGAGCCCCCGCGAAGAGCTCGCGGCAGACGACGTTGGCGAAAAGCGACAGCTGGTAGCGCCATCCCTGCGTGTGCTCGTCGAGCAGCTCGGCGGTCGGCACGTCGTGCCGAAGGTGGAGCCGCGTGCCCGCGGCCTCCTCGGTGAGCCGGATCGTGACGCGGGAAGCTCCCGGCAGGATCGGTTTCCCCGCCCCTTCGTAGCCGTACGTGAAGACCAGAAGATTCGGAAATTCGGCCTCCACGACCATTCCGCCCGCGACGGTCCCGTCCGGGTAACGGATGTGAACGCGGCCGCCGGGCCGGCAATCGATGTCGGACCCCGCGCCCCACCACGCGGCGAAGCGCACCGGATCGGTGAAATAGCGGAAGACGATTTCCGGCGGTGCGCCGATGACGATCGTTCGTTCCAGGAAGTACGGGAGCTCGCTCATGGCATTCTCCTTTGCGCGCCCCGCCGGCGCGACCTCCGTTCAGGCGCCGGCTTCGGGCCTCTCGGCATTTCTCCGCGCGCCGGTCCGCGGCGCGACCTCCGTTCAGGCGCCGGCTTCGGGCCTCTCGGCATTTCTCCGCGCGCCGGTCCGCGGCGCGAC
>JBOGJO010000057.1:0-26908 GCA_050747885.1 Thermoanaerobaculia bacterium | reverse complement strand
GCTTTGCCCCTCTCACCCCTGTTCCCGGATTTCTCTCGCCTGGTCGAGTGGAAGAACTCCAGCTCAGACAGGGGCCGATTCCCTCCTCGCGACAGCCGCCGTTGCGCCCGATTGAAGCCTCCATCGTTCCCGGGACACGCTCGGGCCGACGCGCGGGTCACAGGGGCCTCGCGAGAGAAGCGTATGTTTTTTCGCTGGACAGCCGAAGAAATCAACGAGGAGGAGTATCGCGAAAAAATTTGCCCGAGGAGCGCGCACGGACAGGATGCCACCGGCGGGCGCGCTGCGTCTTCTCGAGAGAGGCCCCGAGGAGCCGCGCGGAAGACTCGGCCGCGATGCCAGCGAACGAATCCTGGACTTTGGGCCCGGGCGCTGCCCGCTCCCTCGCGGTAGTAAACTGCGACGCGATGAAAAAGCTCGCTCTGCCCGCCCTGTGCCTGCTTCCCCTCTTCGCGTGCCGAAAAAAAGAGGCTCCCCTTCCCGCGAAAATTGCTCCGGTCGTCGAGGCGAAGGTTCCGTCCGTGCGCTTCCAGGAAGTCACCCGGGAATGCGGAATCGACTTCGTCCACGTCAACGGCGCAACCGGGAAGAAGTGGATGCCGGAAACGATGGGAGGCGGCGTCGCCGTCCTCGACTACGACAACGACGGGAGGGAAGATCTCCTTTTCGTGTCGTCGTCCTACTGGCCGGGCGACCCGCGCGCCGCGGGCCAAAAAACCTCCCTCGCCCTCTACCACAACGAGGGCAACGGCCCCGACGGCATCCCGACATTCCGCAACGCCACGAAAGAAGCCGGCCTCGAGAAAGTCCTGTACGGCATGGGCGCGGCGGTGGGCGATTTCGACAACGACGGCTGGCCGGACCTCTACGTCACCGGGCTCGGCGACCGGGGGGGCAACCGCCTTTTTCGAAACGAGCGCGGCAGGTTCGTCGACGTGACGAAGGCTTCCGGCGTCGGCGATCCCGGGTGGGGGACCTCCGCCGCGTTTTTCGATTACGACGGGGACGGGCGGCTCGACCTCTTTCTCGGGCGCTACGTGCGCTGGAGCCCCGCCCGGGACATCTACTGCTCCCTCGACGGCACGCACAAGTCCTACTGCACGCCCGAGCGCTACGACGGAACGTCTTCGAAGCTCTTCCACAACGAGGGCAACGGCCGATTCAAGGACGTGACGGAGGCGGCGGGCGTCTCGACTTCCAACGCGAAGTCCCTCGGCGTCGCGCCGTACGACTTCAACGGCGACGGCCGGATCGATTTTGTCGTCACCAACGACACCGCGCCCAATAACCTCTACCGCAACAACGGGGACGGCACGTTCACCGACGTCGCGGTCGAAACCGGCATCGCGGTGAACGAATCCGGCCGGTCGCGCGGAGCGATGGGAGTGGACTGGTCCGACGCGAAAGCCGGCGGCGCGGCCCTCGCGATCGGTAACTTTTCAAACGAAATGAAGTCCTTCTACTGGACCGACAGCGGGGACGTCTTCCTCGACCTTTCGGCTTCCTCCGGGATCGGCCGCGACTCGATCCTCGATCTCACGTTCGGCCTGTTTTTCTTCGACTACGACCTCGACGGACGCGCCGATCTCTTCCTTTCGAACGGGCACGTCGAAAATTCCATCCACGAGGTCCAGAAGGCCGTTTCGTATCGGGAGGCGCCGACGCTCTACTGGAACGCCGGCGGCGGAAAGATGTCCGACGCGACGAAGGCGGCGGGCCTCGAGATCCCGATGATCGGCCGCGGCGCGGCGTTCGGCGACCTGGACGGCGACGGCGACCTCGATATCGTGACGGTCGAGAACGGGGGCCCCGCCCACGTTTTCCTGAACCACCTCGACACGCCGACCCGAAGTCTGCGGCTGGAGCTCGAAGGCGCCGGAAAATCCAACCGCGACGCGATCGGCGCAAAGGTCGCGGCGACCGTCGACGGGAAACCGCAGGTCCGAATGGTCTCGACCGCAAAATCGTATGCGTCCGCCTCGGAGAAGGCCGTCACGTTCGGCCTCGGAAACGCAAAGGATGCGGACTCGGTGAAAGTCACGTGGCCCGACGGGTCGACGTCTGAAGCCCTGCACCTCGCGCCGGGGCGCTACCGGTGGGTCGAAGGCGGCAAGCCGACGCGCGAAAGCGCGCCCCAGAAAGACAAGTGACGGCGGGCTATTCGGGCACTCCCCTTCCGAAAAAGCTCGGATTAAAGCCGGGAATTCGAGCCGCCGCGGTCCATGCTCCGAAGCACTATTCGCGGCTTCACGGACCCCTTCCCGGAATTCGGATCGCCTCGCGCCTCTCTCGCGGTCTCGACTTCGTCCACGCGTTCTTCACGAGCCCGGCGCGGCTCGCGGCCGAGTTTCCCCGGTTGAAAGCGTCACTCACCCCGGCCGGAATGCTCTGGATCTCCTGGCCGAAAAAGACGTCCAGAATTCCGGGCGACATCGACGAAAGCATCGTCCGAAACGTCGGCCTCCGAAACGGCCTCGTCGACGTCAAGGTCTGCGCCGTCGACGAGGGCTGGTCGGGGTTGAAGTTCGTCTATCGGTTGAAGGATCGGTAGTTATGGCTGTGTTATTATGTTGCCATGAAACGAACCACAGTGATGTTGCCGGCCGAACTCCACGAAAGGGCCGCGAAGTATGCCTCCCGGCGACGGGTATCTCTCGGCCACCTGATTCGAAGCTCGCTCCGGACAGCGATCGAGAACCGAGACGGCGAATCGCAACGCGACCCACTCTGGGCGGATGAAGCCGTGTATCGCGGACGAACGCCTCTCGATCTCGCGCGACAGCATGACCGCTACCTCGAATCTGATTGATCTTCATCGACACGGGCGCGTTTCTCGCCCGATATCTCGCCTCCGACTCCCTTCATCAGAAAGCCCTACGCGCCTGGAAGGACCTCGAAAAGCGGAAAGCAACCGTCGTAACGAGCCACTTCGTTCTGGACGAGACGCTGACGCTTCTGGCTCGCAGAGCCGACTATCGTTTCGCTGCCGAGCGAGGCCGGGGGCTCTACGAGTCGGAAACATTACAGATCCTTCGCGCCGACTCCGCCGCCGAAGTGCGAGCCCTGTCTCTTTTTGAAAAGTTTGCCGATCAAAAGGTGAGCTTCACCGATTGCGTGTCCTTTGCCCTCATGAGTCAGCGCAAGATCGAGAGGGCATTCACGTTTGATCGGCACTTCATTCTGGCAGGGTTCGAAGTTTGGCCGCGATGACCTCGAATCAACGCCCTCTCCGGAGTGGCTCGAGCGCGCCGCCCTTCTTGATCTTCCAGGCCCCGGGCTTCACCTCTCCCAGGTCCTGAACCGACCCGTCCGGCCACTTGACCGTCGCGTGCGCCGAGGTCGCGGTTCCGATCCCGAAGTGGAGCGGGAGCCACGATCCCGACGCGTACGACGGCTGCACGAAGAACTGTTTGACGCGTGTTCCGACCGTGACGACCGAGCCGAGGACCGTACGGCGGTCTGCGCCCGCGATGGGGAGGATCTCGACCGCGTTCCCGGCGGGCGCTTCGTTGCGCAGGAGAATCGCCGGGCGGTCGATCGGGTTGTACACGAGGTCGAGCTTCCCGTCTCCGTCGAAATCCGCGGCCGCGAGTCCCCGCCCGACGATGCAGAGGCGGCCGAGGTCCCCGGAGACGGCCGAAACGTCCTCGAACTTCATCTCGCCCGGCCGCGAATCGTTTCGGAACAGAAACTGCCTCTGCGCGTAGCTTTTTTCGCCGATTCCGAATTTTCGCGCCTGCGGGTTGACCCAGGTGCCGACGACCGTCCAGAACCGGGAGAGGATCTGGCCGCTCGACACCGCGAGGTCGTCGCGGCCGTCGTTGTCGTAATCGAGGGCGACGACTCCCCATTTCGAAAGAGGAAGCGTGGGGTCGTGCTCGGCGCCGAAGGCCGCGCGGTCCGATTCCTCGAAGAGCTGCCCCTCGACGTTTCGGTAGAGAGTGTTCGGCTCTCCGGCGTAGTTGGAGACGTAGAGGTCGGGCCGGCCGTCGCCGTCGAGGTCCTCCGCCACGAGGCCCATGCCCGAGCGCGTCCGCCGGCCGAACGCCGTGGGCCCCTCCGGGGGATAGCCGGTGCCGGTTTCCTCGGAAACGTCGCGAAATCTCCCTCCGCCCTCGTTGTGGAACAGCGTATTTCTCCACTGGTCGTTGGCGACGTAGAGGTCCGGCCGGCCGTCGCCGTCATAATCGAGGGCGGCCGCGCAAATCGTCTTCGAGCCCGGGTCCGCCGTGCCGGAAACCATCGTGGCGTCCTCGAACCGCAGGCCGCCCGTGCCCCGATAGAGCGCGTTGTCCTGCCCCGGATACTCGTCCGGCGTTTTCACGCTGAATCCCGACTTCGATTCCCGAAGCGGGTCGGTGTCGAGATAGTTGCCGACGTAGACGTCCGGGATGCCGTCGCCGTCGAAGTCGGCGGCGGCCAGGCCGATCGTCATTTTCCCGTTTTCGAGTCCCGAGGCCCGAACCTGCTCGAACGTCCCGTCGCCGCGATTTCGCCACAGCGTGTTGCCTCCCGCGTTACCGACGACGAGATCGGGAAAGCCGTCGGAATCCAGATCGGCCCACATCGCGGAGATCCCCCAGCCGCACGCGCGAATCCCCGATTCCTCCGTCGCGTCCCGAAACGTCCCGTCGCCTCGATTCCGATACAGCTTCCCGCACGTCGCGAGGTCTTCCGCACCTCGGCGGACGCCCAGCTTCGAGTGCGCGATCTGGGTGACGAAAAACAGATCGACCCAGCCGTCGCCGTCGTAGTCCGCCGCGGCGACCCCGCCGCCCATCGTCGGAATGAGCTTCGCGTCCAGAAAATCGCCCCGGAATTGAAACGAAACCCCGGAACGTTTCGTCACGTCGCGGAACAGCGAGCCGGTCACCGACGTTCGGCGCGAGCTTTCCCCCCGGAAAAGCGCGTTCGACACGGCGGCCCCCGCGGCAGCCAGAATGAGAAGGCCGAAAAGGATCCGCGCGACCACCCTCATCGCCGAAACGTCCGGACCTCCGCCAGAGCGCCATCTCGAAGGCGATAGAGCCGCCCGCCCGCGACGTCGCGGAAAACGGCCGTCGGCCGCGTCGCGCCCGGGGCGAAGACCTCGACCCGATCGGCCGAGGCGGAGCTTCCGAGACCGAAATGGAGGGGGACCCACGATCCCGAGGCGTAGGACGGCACGACAATGAACTCCTGGATCTGAACCTTTCCCCCGGCCACGACCCGCACCTTCGTGCCGAGTGCCGTGCGCCGATCCGCGCCGGCGACGGGAAGGATCTCCAGCGCGTGATCCGGAGAGGCGGTCGTGTTGCGAAGCACACGCGACCCGCCCGAGATCGCGGCGACCGCGAGGTCGACGCGGCCGTCGCCGTCGAGGTCGGCGGTGGCCGAACCCCGCGCGCACAACCGGAGCTTCCCGAACGCCCCGGAGGACGAAGCGGCGTCCTCGAATTTCCCTGCGCCCGCGTTCCGCCACAACGTCATCGGCTGGCGGTGAGACCGGTCGCCCTGCCAGACGTTTTCCTTCATTCCGTAGCCGAAGAGCCTCGAGAGCACGGCCAGAATGTGGTAGCCGATGTGCCCGGACACGGCGTAGAGATCCGGATTGCCGTCGTCGTCGAAGTCGGCGAACCCGGTCCCCCATTGCACGAGCGGCCAGGAGGCCGCGCCCGCGTTGCTCTTCTCGGTGGCGTCTTCGAAGAGCTCCCCCTCCACGCTCTGGTAGAGAGTGTTCGTCTCGCCCGAAAAATTCGTGACGTACACGCTCGGATGCCCCGACAGGAACGGATCGCCCACGGCAATCCCCATTCCCGCCTTCGCTCGGGCCTCTCTCGACCCGGCGCCGGTCTGCTCGGTCACGTCCTCGAACTTTCCCCCGCCCAGGTTGCGAAACAGGCGGTTCGACACCCGGTCGTTCGCAACGAAAAGGTCCTGCCGGCCGTCTCCGTCGTAATCGAAAAACACAGCGCCGGTTCCTTTTCCGTCGTGGTTCGAAACTCCAGCCGAGACCGTGGCGTCCTCGAAAGAACCGTCGGGACGCTGGCAGAAGAGCCGCGCATCTTCGCCGGCATAGTCCTCCGGCATGCGGATCTGAAACAGGGGAAACGAGAGCTCGTGCGACAGGGAAGTCTCGAGGTAACCGACGAAGAACAGATCGACCCGGCCGTCGCCGTCGATGTCTCCGGCCGCCGCTCCGATCGTGAAATGGTGCCCCAGGGAGAGCCCTCTCTGCCCCGAGACCTCGCGGAACGTGCCGTCGCCGCGGTTTTGCCACACCGTCGTCTGGTCGAGCCCGCCGACGATCAGATCAGGAAGGCCGTCGGAATCGATGTCCACCCACGTCGCCGCCATCTGCCAGCCGCAGGCCCGAATGCCCGATTTCGCGGTCGCATCCTCAAACGTCCCGTCCCCGCGGTTGCGATAAAGCGCCCCGCAGGGGCCCTTCTCCGGTTTGAACGCGTCCGACGCCGAGCCGGTGAAAAACAGGTCGGTCCAGCCGTCTCCGTCGTAGTCGGCCGCGGCGACGCCGCCCCCCATTGTCGAGATCATGCGGCCATGCCGGAGGTCTGTCTTGAATTGGAACCGGATGCCCGAGGACTTCGTGACGTCGCGGAACGTGATCGTCGCGGCGGAAGTCGGCCGGGGCACAAGCGCGACGAAGCCCAGAAGAACGACAAGAAACCAGGTAGGCCTCGCTCGGCCCATATCGCCGACAAGTCCCCCAGGCCGGTGGGCTCGGCACCCATCGAAGACTGCGCGAGCCGGCGGGGGTCCTGTCACGGGACTCGGCCCGCTTTTCCGCAGCACCGCCGGTCGCCTGCGGCGCGGATTCGCTTCGCGAAACCGGCGGGCGAAGGCTCTACTCGAGAGGAGAACCTCTCGAACTCTCCCCGGATGGTCGTCATCACGATGATCGTTCGGAAGACGGGTCTCGCGCCGCGAGCGGCAAAAGGGGCCTCGCCCCGGGCCACCCGTCCGGCCTTCGCAAGCCGCGACGGGGCTAATGGCCGCACGGGTCACAGGCGCCTCCCGAGAAGAGCGTAAGTTTTTTCGCTGAGGTGATCTTGAAACCCTGGACGAGCCAATTTGCGAAAAAATTTGCCCGAGGAGCGCGCACGGATTGATGCCACCGCCGCGCGCGCTGCGTCTCTTCGAGGGAGGCGCCGAAGACCCGGGCGCGTCCTCAACAGGTCCTGCCGAACGAATCACCGGATCGCCTCGCCTCCGTACTCCCGCACCCACGCGTAGAACTTCTCGCTCGACACCCGGCGCGTCACCCATTCCTCCAGAAACTTCCGGTCGGGGAAGGCTTCCGGAGGCGAGAAGGGATAGCGGCTCATGGCGTGGAACGGGTACGGACCGATCGTCGCTCCGGAAACCGTGTTCTTGTCGAAGTCCTTGTCCCACCCGTCGGAAACGAGGATGAAGTCCCTCCGCCATCCCGCGGGGAGAGCCGGCAGTCGCCGGGCGTCGAAGTCGATTCGAATGGCGTCGCCGCCGACGAAGGCGACCCAGCGGTCGTCAGGGTCCGAAAGGAGACGCGTCACGTCACCGTACCGCGTGACGCTGCCCGGAACGTCCGGCCAGTGGGGCTGCAAGGAAACCTCGTCGTGATCGAACAACTCCGGACCGTCTGCGGTCTCGCGGTACCGGCGCGAGAATCCCCGTTCCGACAGCGTGGCCCGGGAAGGCGCCAGCTCGGTCGTGACGACCTCGACGGGCGGGTCGTTCACGGTCACGTACGCCCGGTCCCAATAGATCTCCATCGTCGTCCGGATTCGGACGCGCGGATCCGACGGCTCGACGATTCCCGTCAGGTCGACCGGCATCGTCTTTGTCTTTCCCGCGGGGAAGCCAAACGATTCGATCGCCACTTTCCAGCCTCCCTTTCCGTCGGGGACTTCGAGCCGGGGCGGGTATGGGCGCATGTCATGACGCTGGGAGAGCGAAACGTTGATCGAGGTGTCGGTGTAGAAAATCCAGCCGCTCAGAAACAGCCGGACGCGATCCCCCGCCGAAAGCGGTCCCAGGTCGAGAGTCAGGGCGTGCTCCGTGCGAACACCCTGGTAGGACGTCGCCCGGCCGGGCGACACGTAGCGTCCGTCGTCCCGGGCGAGGAGCCGCGCCACGTCCTTCCCGTCCTCCCAGGCCCCCCGCACGGGACGGGGCCTGGCGACCGTGAAAATCTTCTTCTCGAGGATTCCCGGCACGGTCCGCTCGTTCGGAACGAAGTCCGTTCCCGCCGGGTGATCGACCGCGATCAGGCGGGCCATGTCCAAAAAGGCCGCCTCCCAGAGCTCTTCGGTGTAATCGATCTCCAGACGGCCGTCCGGGCCGGGAGAGAGCATTTCGCCGGAGATTTTCAGCCACTCCCTCGGGTCGGCGCCCGCCAGATGCACCCCGTCGTAGAGGAGCCCGAGGGGCGCGCGGCCGAGGGCGTCCGAGACGAAGCTCCATTTTCCGCGGCTCCCGTTTCGCGCATAGACGAAAGGACAGGAGCCCTTGAGCTGCTGGACCTCGCGAATTGTCGCTCTCGCCCGCTGGTCGAAGAGGTTCTGCGGAACGCCGTTGGTCCAGACGCACCGGACGACGTCCGCTTTCGACCGTTTCCCGATTCCGAAATGCGTCGGGAAGCCCGTGACGGCCTGCGCGACGTAGAGGTCGCCGGCCTTCACTTCGACGAGCGAGCCCACCCCGGCGCGGTTGACCTTTCCGGAACCGGACGCGAGCCCCTGCAGGATCACGTCCAGCCAGTTATTCGCGCTGCCCCCTTCGTTCTCCAGGAGTCGGGGGCCTCTCGAGGTCGACAGGGCGACGTCGAGATCTCCGTCGCCGTCGAAATCGACGGCCGCGATCTCGTCGACCCTTTCCGCGATCCTCGGCGCGATCGGCCACCACGTGAAGGTCTCGAGCCCGGCGTTTCGATAGACGATCAAGCCCTCTTCGCCGCCGACGAGGATGTCCGAAAAACCGTCGTTGTCGAGGTCGGCGATCGCGACACACCGCGGGACAAATCCCGCCGGCAGCTTCGCAAGGTCACCGCCGGCCGCGCGCTCGAACTTCCCCTCTCCCTTGTTGACGAGGAGGACGAGAGACGTCTTCGTCGCCACCACGAGGTCCGGGAGCCCGTCCGCGTTGAGGTCGGCCGCGGCGACGTCGACCGCGCCCGTGACGCCGAGCGAGAGGGTCTGAAACCGTCCCTGGCGCAGGTTCGAGCGAACGACGAGATCGCCCCGCGAGGTCACGGCGACGAGATCGGGGTCTCCGTCGCGGTCGAAATCCGTCGCGACGACCCGCAAGGACGAGAACTTCGGATCACCGGTCGCGGCCGTCACGTCGGTCCAGGTGCCGTCCCGATTGTTTCGAAGCAACCGGTCGGGGCCCGCCGATCCGTCGAGATAAACGTCCAGGTCCCCGTCGAGGTCGAAATCGAGGAATTCCGCCGCCCGATAGGACGCCGGAACGTCGTAAATCTGAGGCTTTCCCGAATTCGCGAGGTCCACGCGGCGGAGGATCGTCTCCGGCGCGAGGTCCCTCGAGCGAACCGGCTTCTCGATCAGTCGAACCGGAACCGGCGCGCCGGCCCGGGGCCTCAGCGACGCCTCGAAGGCCGGCCCGAACGACTCGAGAGGCAGCCCGACCACGTCGGTGTACAGCTCGGAGACCGACTGGCGGTAGCGGTCGGTCACACGCAAGAGGTTCTCGACGATCCGGAATTTCAGACCCGCTTCCTTCAGGGATCCTGCGCGCAGGAGGTCCCGCCCCTCGGCAAAAAACTTCGACACACGGGCGTCCATCGGCGAGAGGATCTCTTCCAGGTTCGCGACGGATTCCCGGGCCCGATCGGTTTCCCCCGAATCGAGGCGGACGAGAAGGAGCTTCAGGAGCGCCGCGAGGTTCGACGGCGACACGCGCAAGATTTCCTGGAGGTAACGGGCGGTCTCCGCCCGATTCGACTTCTCGGCCGGGTCGATCTCGGCGGACCGGATCCACCGCCAGCGCGATTCCAGGTCGCGGGCCGAAATCGAAGCCGCTTTCGCGAGAAGGCCCCGCGCCGCGGCAGCATCGTTCTTCGCGCTCTCGATTGCCGCTCCGATCGCATAAAGGCCGGAGCTCGCGGGACCGAGCGACATCGCCCGGGCCAGGAGCTTCTCGGCTTCCGGCAGGTCGCCGGCCCGCAGAGCCGCGACCGCCGCGTCGGCGGGGGGAAGGGCGTCCTCGGGAACCAGCTCGGAGAGCCTGCGAAACGACGCAAGGGCGTCCCGGTCCTTTCCTTCTTCGAGCTCGGCGAGCCCCCGGTTTTTGAGAGACAGGACCTGCGCGGCGCGATCGGGGCTCGTCGCGGCGGCCGGCGAGGGAAAGAGCGCGAAAACCGCGGCGGCCAGTGCGGACAACAAGATGAAACGTCTCAACCCGCGCGAATTCTACCGGTTCTGCGGGCCCGTGCGGTATAAATCCGGGAATGAGAATCGTCGGCGTCATTCCGTCCCGCCTCGGCTCGACCCGGCTTGCGAGGAAGCCTCTCGCGGAGATCGCAGGAAAAGCGATGATCGAGCGCGTTCACGAGGGAGCGCGGGCATTTTCGGGCTGGTCGGAGCTCCTCGTCGCCACCGACTCCGACGAAATCCTCGCGTTCTGCCGCTCGAAGGGGATCCCCGCGGAGCTGACCTCGCCCGAGCACGTCTCGGGGACGGACCGGATCCGCGAGATCTCCTCCCGGCGCGACGGCGAGCTCTACGTCAACGTCCAGGGCGACGAGCCAATGGTCACGGGGGCGCACATCGAGGCGCTCGTCGCGCCGTTTGCCGCCGTCCGCGGCGTCGCCGTTTCGACGCTCGCCGTACCCTTCCCGGCCTCGGAAGCCGGGGATCCCGGCACCGTCAAGGTCGTCTCCCGACTCGACGGGCGCGCGCTGTACTTCTCGCGGAGCCCCATCCCGTTCGACCGCGACGGCGCGGGAGCCCGCCGGTGGAAGCATCTCGGATTCTACGCCTACCGGCGCGAGGCTCTCGAGAGGTTTTCGACCCTTCCCCCGTCCCCGCTGGAACGGGCCGAGAAGCTCGAGCAGCTCAGATTCCTGGAAAACGGCATCGACATCCACGTCGCGGCGGCGCCGGCCGACACGTTCAGCGTCGACACGGCGGAGGACCTCGCCCGAGTCGAAAAATATTTCCAAAATCTTTCAAAAAAATAATTCGCCGGCGATCCTCGATTCCGGCATCCGTCTTGCTGTTCTCTCCTGTGAGGCTCTCAACGTCCGGAACGTCCTCACGCCGGGGGCCTCTGAACAAGCAGTATTTGCGAAAAAGGAGGTTCGCACATGAACACACGATCCACTCTTTTCGCCGGCGTGATCCTCGGCGCGGCCGCGGTCACGTTCGGCCAGAATTCGACCACTTACGAGAAGACACAAACCGACGGCTCGGTCACGACGACCACCCGAACGAGTTTCAGCGGGCCGGTCGTCAGCTATGAGCCCGGGCACACCATCGTTCTCCGCGAAGACGGGCGGACGGTGAGTTACATGCTCAGCCCGAGCGCCGAGATTCCGTCCGACGTGGCGGTCGGCAAGGTCGTGACGATCACGACTTCGCCCGATTCCCGCACCGTGACGCGCGTCGTCACGACCGACACGGACATGCGGGGAGAGCCGCGGCAGACGACCGTGACGCGGGAAGAAAGCCCCTCGGGCTCGGTCACCACGACTCGAGAGACCACCACGTACGGCACCGTTTCGTCGTATGACGCGGGTCGTTCTCTGACGATCACCGACAAGCACGGAAAGCGCGTCACGTACATCGTGACCGACCAGTCCCAGCTTCCGACGAGCGTCCGGATCGGCAAAAAGGTGCGGATTTACACGATTCCGGCTTCGAACGGATCGGAGCAAGTCGTCAAGCGGGTGACCGTGACGACGGAAACGAATCCTCCGGAATAAAGTCCGGTACCGAACATTTCTCCTGGAGGTCCCGCCGCCGGAAACGGCGGCGGGCTTTTTTTCTCAGTCCATCTGCCGGCGCAGAACCGTCGGGATGTCGAAGTCCTCGCGCGCCGACGCGTTGGGCCCGAAGCCCGTCGGGTCGTCGCCGCGCAGGAAGTGATTGCGTTTCGCCGGCGAAGGGTCCGCTTCCTCGTCCGGCTGCGCTTTCGCCTTGCCCCGTTCGTGCTCCGAATCGAATCCCGTCGCGATGACGGTGACCTTGACCGAGCCGGTGAGACGCTCGTCGGTCACGCAGCCGAAGATGATCTCCGCATCCGGGTCCGCCGCGCGCTGGATGATTTCCGCCGCTTCGTTGATTTCGAAGAGCGTGAGGTCGGCGCCGCCGGTGATGTTGATCAGGACCCCGCGCGCGCCCTCGATCGAGGCGTCCTCGAGCAGCGGGGATGAAATCGCCGCCTGCGCCGCCGCGACCGCCCGGTTCTCGCCGGACGCCACGCCCGTGCCCATCAGGGCGCGCCCCATGTCCGCCATGATTTTCTTCACGTCGGCAAAGTCCAGGTTGATCTCCCCCGGGGAGGTGATCAGGTCCGAGATGCCCTGGATGGCCTGACGAAGAATGTCGTCGGCGATCCGGAACGCCTCGAGGTGGGTCGTGTTCTTCTCGACGAAGGAGAGCAGTCGCTGGTTCGGAACGGTGATCAGCGTGTCCACGTGGTCGCGGAGCTCCCGCATGCCCCTCTCGGCCTGACGCATCCGTTTCCCTCCTTCGAAAAGGAAAGGCTTCGTCACGATCCCGACGGTCAGCGCGCCCTGTTCCGCGGCGAGCTTCGCGATCACCGGGGCCGCGCCGGTTCCCGTTCCGCCGCCGAGGCCCGCCGCGATGAAAACCATGTCGGACCCGGCCAGCGTCGCGCCGAGCTTCTCCAGATCCTCGAGGGCGGCGTTCTTGCCGATGTCCGGGTCGGCGCCCGCCCCCAGGCCTTTCGTCAGGCGCGACCCGAGCTGAACCTTGTGCGGCGCCTGCGACTTTCGGAGCGCCTGCAGATCGGTGTTGCAGGCGATGAACTCGATTCCGCGGATTCCCGCGGCGATCATCCGGTTCACGGCGTTGGAGCCGCCGCCTCCCACCCCCAGCACGCGGATCCGCGCGGGGGCGGCATCGGAGTCTTCGAGCTCGATCGGGAGCCGATGGTCGGGGGATTCGTCGAACGTGATCATCGTCATCTCCTCAGAAAAAGTCTCCGAAAAACTTCTTCACGCGCGTCAACGAAAGACCTTTCGGCTTTCGATGCACTTGATACCTCTGACCGTAAAGCAGCAGACCGGTCGCCACGGCCCACTCGGGGCGCGAGACGACGTCGACAAGTCCTCCGATTCCCGTGGAGGGTACGCCTCGACGCACCGGTCCGTCAAAGACCGTTTCGGCGACTTCGAGAAGTCCGTCCATCTCGGATCCGCCCCCGGTGAGGACGTAGCCGGAACGGAGGTCCGAGTCGAGACCGAGCCGCTTGACCTCGTCGCGAACCAGCGCCATCAATTCCTCGGCCCGGGGCTGAAGGATGTCCGCGAGCATCGTCCGGGGACAGAGCTTCGGTGTCCGTCCCCCGACCATCGGCACCTCGACCATCTCCTCCTCGGACACGGAGGACCGAAGCGCCGAGCCCGACTTCTTCTTGATCCTCTCGGCGTCCGGAATGGGCGTCCGAAGCACCACAGCGAGGTCGTTGGTGAAGTGATCTCCACCGACCGGCAGGACGTTCGTGTGGGCGATCGAGCCCTTCTGGTAGACGGCGATTTCGGTCGTCCCGCCCCCGATGTCGGCGAGGCACACGCCGAGCTCCTTCTCGTCGGCCGCAAGCACCGCCTCGGCCGCCGCGAATTGTTCCAGGACGAGCTCGACGACCTCGATTCCCGACTTGTTGAGGCAGGCCGCGAGGTTCTGGGACACCGCGACGGGGGCCGTCACGATGTGAACGTTGGCCTCCAGCCTGGCGCCGACCATCCCGAGCGGGTCCGCGATGCCGTCCTGGCCGTCCACCGAGAACTCCCTGGGAATCGCGTGGACGATCTCGTGGTCCTGGGGCACCTGGACCGACTTCGCCGCGTCGACCACGCGAAAGATGTCCTCGCGCGAGATCTCCCGGGCCTTGCCCGAGACCGCCACCACGCCGCGGCTGTTGAACGAGCGGACCGACGAGCCCGAGAGACCCGCATACGCCCGGGTGATCTGGGCGCCGGCCATGATCTCGGCTTCTTCGGCGGAGCGCTTGATCGCCTCGACGGTGGAATCCACGTTGATGATGTTCCCCTTGCGGGCGCCGCGGTGCGCCGTGGACCCCTTTCCCAGAATGTCGAGCCCGCCCCGGGAGTTGGGCTCGCCGATCAGAACGCAGACCTTCGACGATCCGATGTCGCAGGCCACGAGGAAGCTTTCCGGTTTCGCCATCAGACGCTCTTGCCTCCCCCGAATGCTCCGAGCAGAACGACGCGACGCTCGAAGCGCAGGTCCACACCCCGGGGCGCGAGCCCGCGGGAAACGATCTCCGAACGGAGGGAGAGGAGCTCCCGGATCCGTGTGGGCGCGTCTTGCGCCGCGACGTAGATCGGAATGCGGAGGCTCGAGTCCATCAGGGCAAACCCTCCGGAAGGAATCGACCAGATTTCGGAGACCGCCGAAGCATACGCCGGAATTTCCCGTTGAAGCGACGCGAGAAGCGAAGCCGCCGCGGGAAGAAGATCCAGTGTTGCCGTAATGACGGGATAGTCGCCCGTTTCCTCGCGCGGATCGTACGGGGCGACGATCTCTCCCGACGCGTCGAGCCACGAAAGCGACGAGCCGATCCGGCAGAACGCGATCGCCTTCTTTTCATGAACCGAAACACGGAGGGCGTCGGGAAATACCTTCGAAACCGTGACGCGCTCCACCCACGGGACCTTTTCGACCGCGGACGCGACCGGCGCGAGATTCAGGAGAAGGAGGTTTTTCCGCTCGAAAGGAGCGACCGCCGCCATCAGCTCCCGGGTTCGCGCGCGGCGCGTCCCTTCGAACTCGAATCGGCTCAACGCGAGCGCGGGCCCTCGGAGATAGCGAAGGGAGATCCCTCCGGCGAAGGCGACGAAGAGAACCCAGAACGCCGCCGAGATGCGCCGCGGACGGGAGGCCCTCGCCACCCCGGGTCGGAGAAACCGCTTCGCGGTCATTTCGGCGCGCCTCCGAGATACGTCTCCCCGAAACGATAGACGTCCCCGGCTCCCATCGTGAGGAGGAGATCGCCGGGCCGGAGCAGATTTTCCAGGGCGGGACCCACGTCTTCCCGGGTCTCCAGGAACGACGCCTGACGGTGGCCCAGGGACACCGCCTGGTCCACCACGCTCCTCCCGGAAACCCCGGGGATCGGCGCCTCGCGCGAGGCGTACACCTCCGTCACCAACGCCACGTCCGCGGCGTTCAAGGCGCGCCCGAATTCGCGCGCGAAGTCGCGCGTCCGGGAATACAGATGCGGCTGGAAGAGCGCGACGAGCCGACGCCGGGGATGGGCCTGGCGGGCCGCCGCCAGCGTCGCCGAAACTTCCGTCGGGTGGTGCGCGTAGTCGTCCACGACGAGCACGTCGCCACGCTCCCCCTTGACCTCAAAGCGTCTCGCGACTCCGTCGAAGCCCGCGAGGGCCTTCGCGACGGTGGCAAACGGGATCGAGAGCTCCCGGGCGACGGCCGTCGCCGCGAGAGCGTTGCGCACGTTGTGCCGGCCCGGGAGCGGGAGAATCATCTCCCCGCCGAACCCCGGCTCGTCTCCGGCGACCGTGAATTTCGCTCCCGCCGCGTCGAGAGCGATGTCACGAGCCCGGAGTGACGCCTGCGGGGACTCCCCGAACGTGACGACGCGGCGCGAGAAGCGCTGGATCAGCTCGCTCGCGTTTGGATCGTCCAGGCCCACGAACACGGCGCCGTAGAACGGAACCCGGTTCGCGAAAGCCGTGAACGCCGTCATGATCTCGCCGAGGTCGCGATAACAGTCGAGATGGTCCTCCTCCACGTTGGTGACCACGGCGAGAACGGGCGTCAGCTCGAGGAACGAGCGGTCGTACTCGTCGGCTTCCGCCACGAGCCATTCGCCTTTTCCGAGACGGGCGTTGGTGCCGAGGTAATGCGCGCGCCCCCCGACGAGAATCGTGGGGTCCAGGCCCGCCGCCAGCAGGATCGCGCCGATCATCGACGTCGTCGTGGTCTTCCCGTGGGTTCCGGAAACGGCGATTCCCTGTTTCAACCGCATGATTTCGCCGAGCATTTCGGCCCGGCGGATCACGGGGATCGCCTTCGCTCGCGCCTGCCGGACCTCGTCGTTGCCCTCCGCGAGAGCCGACGTGATCACGAGCAGGTCCACGGTGTCGAGATGGCCCGGGGAATGTCCGAGGGAAACCGGAATTCCCAGGGAGCGAAGGCGCCGCGTCGTGTCCGACTCCGACGAATCGCAGCCCGAGATCGAGAGCGGATAGGACAGCAGCAGCTCCGCGAGACCCGACATTCCGACGCCCCCGATTCCGACGAAATGGATTCGAGAGAGCTTGAGAAACCTCATGGCGCCCCCTCCGCGAGGGAAAGGAAGAGGTCGACGATTCGAGCCGTCGCGTCCGGACGGGCCAGGCTTCGCGCGGCCCGTCCCATGGCCAGGAGCCGCTCGGGCGAAGCCAGGATCGACTCGATCTCGGCGGCGATGCGGGGCGCCTCTTCCTCGCGGATCACGACGGCGGCCCCCGCGGCCTCCATCTGCCGGGCGTTGGCTTCCTGGTGGCCGTGCGCGGCCGCCGCGAACGGGACCAGGACGGCGGGCCTCCCCGCGGCGCAGAGCTCCGCGAGCGTGAGCGCGCCGGCCCGGCAAATCACGAGGTCCGCGGCCTCCAGCTGTTTCCAGATCTCCGGGAAGAAAGACTCGATTTCGAACCCCGGCAGGCCCTCGAGCGCCGCGCGCAGCTCGGCGAGCTGCTTCTCCCCGGTCTGCGCAACCACGCGAACGCCCGAAGCGGCAAGCGCGGCGGCCGAATCCATCAGGGCGCGATTCAGGACGCGCGAGCCCTGGCTGCCGCCGAAGAAAAACACGGCGCGGGAACGGGGACGCGACTCGAGCGGGGCGATCTCGAAAAACTCCGAGCGAACGGGATTGCCCGTCCATTCGGCGCGCCCTCCGAAGCGCGCGACGGCCGCCTCGAAACCCACCGCGGCGACCGCCGCGAACCGGCCGGCGAGGCGATTTGCGACGCCCGGAACGGAGTTCTGTTCCTGAATCATGGCCGGGACTCCGCGCGATCTCGCGGCGAGCACGACCGGCAGCGACGCGTAGCCGCCCACGCCCAGCACGGCGCGAACACGGTGGCGGCGAAGCAGCGAGCGCGCCTGGAAGAACCCGCGCAGGAGCGAGACAATGGCGGCCGCCTTCGACCGTATGCTCGTTCCCACGAAACCGGAAGAGGAAACGAACTCGACGGGAAACCCCTCTCGCGGCGCGGCGCGGGCCTCGAGCCCCCGGGCCGTGCCGACGAAGAGCACCCGAGCCTCCGGCCGCCGCCTTCGGATTTCCCGGGCGACCGCGACGGCCGGGAACACGTGGCCTCCGGTGCCGCCGCCCGCCAGAACGAACGAATCTTCCCGCGTTCCCATCTCACGTGACGTGCTGCGAAACGTTCAAAAGCAATCCTGCCGCGACGCAGTCCGCAACGAGCGCCGATCCGCCGTACGAAAGGAATGGCAGCGGAATTCCCTTGGTCGGCAGAAGGGTCAACACCACGCCGACGTTTATCGCCGCCTGAAGCACGATCATCGCGGTGGCGCCTCCGGCGAGGTACGCGAGGTAGGGTTCGGGCGCGCGTCGCGCCGCGCGCAGGCCGCGCCAGGCAACGATGCCGAACAAAAGAAGGACCGCCACGGCTCCCAGAAAGCCGAGCTCTTCCCCGACGATCGCGTAGATGAAATCCGTGTGGGGATAGGGCAGGAAAAAGAGTTTCTGCCGGGACTGACCGAGCCCGTTTCCCGTCCACCCTCCCGTTCCGACCGCGATCAACGACTGAGCCGCCTGGAACCCCTTGCCGAGGGGATCCGCTTCCGGATGGAGGAACGAGAAAATCCGCTGGCGGCGATAGCTCGCCGAGACCGCCAGAATCGCGAGGACCGGAAAGCACGCCGCCGCGCCGAGGGCAAAATAGCGCAGCGGCGCTCCGGCCAGAAAAAACAACGTCGCGGCCACGAGCACGAGCGAGGTGGCAGTCCCGAAGTCGGGCTCGGCGAGGACGAGAGCCGTCGCGATCGCCAGGAAGAGGGCGGTCGGCAGAATGCCGCGAAGGAAATCGTCCAGCCGGTCGCGCTTCCGGTCGATCTGGTATGCGAGAAAGAGGACGAGGGCGACTTTGAGAAATTCCGCCGGCTGCAGCGTGAGCCGTCCGAACACGAGCCAGCGGCGCGCCGAGTTGATCGGAGGCCGGAAGAGGACCGCCGTACACAGAAGGAGACAGGAGCCGAGGCCCGTGTAGACGACCCACGCGCGCCGCAGAAACGAAGCGTCCACGCGCGACACGGCAAACGCCAGCGCGAACCCGACCGTCAGGGCGATCAGCTGCTTGATGAGATATCGGTACGGGTTGCCGAAGATGCGGGCGGCCTCCGGCGCCGAGGCGCTGTAAATCATCACGCACCCGAGCAAGGCGAGGGCGACGAACGCCGCGAAGAGGATTTTGTCGGACGCCAGTTTACGAGCCATCGGAACGCTCCCTGACGAGCTCTTCGAAGCGCGCGCCCCGGTGCTCGAAGTCCCGGAACTGGTCAAACGAGGCGCACGCGGGAGAAAGCAAAACGGTCTCGCCCGGGCGCGCCAGGCGCGCGGCTTCCTCCACCGCGCGCTCGAGCGTCTCCGCCCGCCGCACGTCAAGCGGGTCGAGCCGGTCGAGCACGCGTTCGATCCGCTCGGCGGATTGACCGATCGTGAGGACGACCCGCGCCGCCCGGCCGACCTCGCCCCGCAGAATCGAAAAATCGCTCCCCTTCTCGGAACCCCCCAGAATCAGAACGACGCTCCGGTCCGGATATCCCGCCAGAGATTTCACGGTCGCGTCCGGGTTGGTGCCCTTCGAGTCGTTGACCCATTCCACGCCGCCCAGAACGGCGACTTTCCGGCTCCGGTGCGGAAGACCCGGAAAATTCCGCAGCCCCTTCGCGATCATCGCGGCGTCGACCCCGAGGCACTCGGCGACAGCCGCGGCGGCCATCGCGTTTTCCAGGTTGTGAACGCCCGAAAGCGAAATTTCGCGGGCCGAAAGCAGACGCTCCCGCTTTCCCGAGATTTCGGAAACGACCTCGCCGCTTTCGACGTAGATTCCCCCGGGGATTGCTCTTCGCCGGGAAAAGCCGACGCGCCGGCCCGGAGCCGAGAGCGAGGACGCCTCAGGATCGTCCTCGTTGAGGACCGCCGCGTCCGAGCCGCGCTGGTTCTCGAGGATGCGGGCCTTCGCGGCCGCGTATTTCTGGAAGGTCCCGTGGCGGTCGAGATGATCCGGGGTGATGTTCGTCACGACCGCCACGTCGAGCCGGAGACGATCGATCGTCTCGAGCTGGAACGAGGAGAGCTCCAGAACGAAATCCCGGGCCTCCCGCGACGCGCAGAAGTCCGCCAGCGGCGTTCCGATGTTTCCCGCGAGCGCGACGGGCCGCCGGGCGCCCTTCAGGAGCTCCGCGCTCCACGTCGCGACGGTGGACTTCCCGTTCGTGCCCGTCACGCCCGCGTAGCGGTTTCGGCCGCCGGCTTCCTCTTCGAGGATCCTCCACGCGAGCTCCACCTCGGGAAGAACGGGAATGCCCCGCGATCTCGCCTCGCGCACGATCGGCGCCGACGTCGAAACGCCGGGCGAGATTGCCAGCAGGTCCGCCCCGTCGAGAAACGCGGCGTCCGGGCCCGAGAAAAAGAGCGCGACTCCGCGGGCGCGCAGCTCGGCGGCGCATTCCACTTCGGTCTCCGGCCGCCGATCGCCGCCGGAAACCGCGACCCCGCGCTGGCGCAGGGCCAGCGCAAGGGAACGTCCGCTCCGCGCGAGGCCCAGGACCGCGATGCGTTTCTCTCTCATCGGAGTTTCAGGGTCGAAAGGGCGAGCGTCGCGAACAGGAGCGAGAGAATCCAGAAACGAATGATCACGCGCGGCTCCGCCCATCCGGCCAGCTCGAAGTGATGGTGAAGCGGAGCCATGCGGAAAATCCGCTTCCCCGTGAGCTTGAAGGAAGCGACCTGGAGGATCACCGAGCCCGCTTCCAGGACGAAGAGGCCGCCCACGATTGTCAGGAGAATTTCCTGCTTTGCCAGCACGGCCACGATTCCAATCGCCCCGCCGAGGGGCAGCGAGCCCACGTCTCCCATGAAGACGTCGGCCGGGTGACAATTGAACCAGAGAAACCCGAGCGAGGCGCCGACGATTGCGCCGCAGAAGACGGCGAGCTGTCCCGCCGCCGCAATGAACGGCACGCGCAGGTAGTGCGCCACGATCGAATTGCCCGCCACGTAGGTGAGCACGGCGTACGTGGCCGCCGCGATTCCGACGGCCCCGATCGCGAGCCCGTCGAGGCCGTCGGTGAGGTTGACCGCGTTCGAGGAACCGACGACGACGAGCGAGACGAAGGGAATGAACAGGACTCCCAGATCGAGAGAGGCGTTCTTGAGAAACGGAAACGTGAGAATCGTCGAAAGCCGAACGTTCGGCCAGCGCTGGATCAGGAGCGAGACGGCCAGCGTCGCGGCGAACTGCAGGAGCAGCTTGGCCCTTCCCGAGAGCCCGCGGTTGTTCTTGAGCCGGACCTTCGTCCAGTCGTCCAGGAACCCGATGCCGCCGAGGGCCGCGGTCATCGCGAGCGCGATCCAAACGTCGTGGGCCCTGAGGTCCATCCACAGGAGCGTGGCGAAAAAGATCGCGCCCAGGATGAGCAGTCCGCCCATGGTCGGCGTGCCAGCTTTCTTGTAGTGTGACTCGGGCCCCTCTTTTCGCACGAATTGCTTCAACTGCCACGACTTGAGCAGCCGGATCGCCCACGGGCCGAGCCAGAGCGAAATGACGAGCGCGGTGACCGCGGCCATCGCCGTCCGAAACGTGATGTATCGAAACACGTTGAACGCCGGAAACCGGCCCCGAAGCGGATAGAGAATAGCGTCGAGCATCAGCCCCCGAGTTCATCGCAAACGATGTCGAGGTGAATTCCCCTCGACCCCTTGACCAGCACCACGTCGCCCGGCTCGAGACGGGGCTCGAGCGAGGGCGCCACGTCCGTTGCCGCGGCGAAGTATTCGATCCGATCCGCCGGAAAGCCGGCCTCGGCGGCCCCGCGGCCGATCTCCCGGGCCAGTTTCCCGACGCAGATCAGGCGATCGACGCGCTCGGATGCAAACGCCCCCACTTCGCGGTGAAGTCGGGCTCCGATCTCTCCGAGCTCGAGCATGTCGCCGAGGACGGCGATTTTTCGCGCCCGGCCGCCCGATTCGAACAGAGCCGCGAGGGCCGCCCGAGCGGCCACCGGGCTCGAATTGTAGGAATCGTCGATCAGCACCGCTCCCGAGGGCAGCGCGACGGTTCTTCCGCGCCGCTCCGGGACCGAGAATCCCCTCGCCGCCCCCGCGACCTCCGAAGCGTGGAACCCCCAGGCGAGGGCCATCGCGGCGGCGCAGAGAAAATTCGACACCTGGTGGCGTCCCGTGGCGGCAATCCGAACCCGCTCGGTTTCGCCCCGCATCGAGAGCTCGAAGGAGACTTCGCCCAGCTCCGGCGCTTCGACGCCGAGCGCCGACACGTCCGCGCCGGCCGTGCCGAAGGAGATCTTCTTCCCGCCGAAAGCCTTCGCTCGCCGCGCCAGCCTTTCGTCGTCGGAATTGAACACGAGTGTGCCTTCGGGAGCGAGGCCATCGAGGATCTCCCATTTTGCATCGGCGATCTCGTCGACCGACGCGAAGTTCTGCCGGTGCGCCGCCGAGACGTTCGTGATCGCGGCCGTCTCCGGCCGAAAGAGCCGGGAGAGGAGGGAGATTTCGCCCGCATGACTCATCCCGAATTCCCCCGCGACAGCCTCCCGGCCGTCATCCAGATTCAGGATCGCGACCGGAACTCCGATCCCGCTGTTGAGGTTGCCCTCGGTCTTCCCCGTCCGGAACCGCGACGAGAAGATCGCCGCCGCCATTTCCTTGGTCGTCGTCTTCCCGACCGAGCCCGTCACCGCCGCGAGCCGGAACCCGGCCTGGCGGCGCTTTTCGGCCGCGAGCTTCTGGAGAGCCTCGAGCGGGTCCGGCACGACGAAGACCGGCCGGTCAGCGGAATAGGACGGGGGGACCCGGGAGACAAGCGCCGCCCGAGCTCCTCTCTCGAACGCCGCGGAGACGAACTCGTGCCCGTCGGCGCGCTCGCCCGTCAGGGCGACGAAGAGGTTCCCCGGCTCGACCTTCCGCGAATCGACGGCCACCCCCTCCATCTCGAAATCGGGCGGAGGCGACGTCGCCCACAGCTCGGCGGCCTCTCGCGAGCGGATTTTCACGGCGTCGCCCTTCGGAGGCGTCCCGCAAATTCCGCCGCGACGACCCGGTCGTCGAACGGCTCCGACCGGTCCGCGATGACCTGGACCTTTTCATGCCCTTTCCCGGCGATGACGACGATCGAGCGCGAGTTCGCAAGCTCGATCGCCTTCTCGATCGCTTCCCGCCGGTCGACGAATTTCAGGTACTTCGACGCCCCGCCGTTCCGCAGTCCGACCTCCACCTCCCGCAGGATTTCCTGGGGGTCCTCGCCGCGAGGGTTGTCGGAGGTCGCGATCGGGATGTCGGAGAGCTCCGCCGCCGCCCGTCCCATCGGCTCCCGCTTGCCCGGATCCCGGTCGCCGCCGCACCCGAACACCAGGATGATCTTTTTGTCGGTGAGCTCGCGCACCCCCCGGAGAAGCCGGCGAAGCGCGTCTTCGGTGTGGGCATAGTCCACGAGGATCGTGAAGGGCTGCCCGGCCTCGACCCTCTCCATACGGCCCGGCGCTCCCGCGCTCTTCGCAAGCGTTCGGCAAAGCGAGTCCGATTCGATCCCGAGAGACCGGGCGGCCGCCCACGCTCCGAGGAGATTTTCGACGTTGAAACGACCCACGAGAGGGCTCTCGACGCGCGAGGTCTTCCCCTCGCCGGCAACCTGAAAGCTCGTGCCCTCGAGGCCGACGGAGATGGATTCCGCGCGAAAATCGGCCGAAGCGCTTCCGGAAGGGGAAAACGAAATTTTCGGGCCTTCGATCCTTCCGAGGAGTCCCGCCCCGAACGGATCGTCCACGTTGACGACGCCCGTTGCGCCCTTTTTTCGAAGCCCGAAGAGACGGGCCTTGGCGGCCCCGTAGTTCTCGAGCGTTCCATGAAAATCCAGGTGGTCCCGCGTCAGATTCGTGAAGACCGCCGCGTCGAACCGGAGACCGGCGACCCGCTCGAGGGCCAGCGCGTGGGAAGAGACTTCCATGGCGCAGGCGGGCACGCCGTCGTCGACCATTCGCGCGAGGGTCTCGGCGAGAATGTCTCCCTCCGGGGTCGTTCGCGGCGCATCGAGGGCATGGGTCCCCCACCGATACCCTGTCGTGCCGAGGAAGCCCGACTGTCCCCACGCGTCCCGAAAGATGTCGGAAAGCAGCACCGCGGTCGTCGTTTTCCCGTTCGTCCCGGTGACGGCCGCCAGGCGAAGATGAAGCGAAGGATCGCCCAGGGCCCGGGAGCTCAGAACCGAGGCGGCCCTTCGCGCGTTCGACACGCGGATCCACGGAACACCCGCGGGTGAAGGCGCCTTCGTTTCGGCCGCGATCGCCGCCGCCCCCCGCGAGAGGGCGCTTTCGACGAACTCGAGGCCGTTGGCCTTCTCGCCGCGAATCGCGACGAACAGCGAGCCGGGCGCGGTCCGGCGGGAATCGGAGACGACCGATGTGATTTCAGGATCGGGAGGGGGAAGGAAATCGGAAGGGAAATCCGCAAGCAATTCCGTCAACCTCATGGGGAGGGGGATCCCGAGAGCCGCAGACGGCAGGATCCTCCGGGTCCGATCGGCGATCCCGACTCGGGGCTCTGCGCCACGACGAACCCCGACCCGATCATTCTCACGTCGACGCCGCGGCGGGAGAGCTCCGCGATCGCGGCCCGGGCCGGGAGGCCCCGGACGTCGGGCATGCGGTCCTCGCCCTCCGCTCCGATCGCGCGGGAAAGGGAGGCGGTCTCCACGCCCGAGGCGAAAACCGGCTTTCGCTGCGCGATCTCCATCGCGGGAGACGCGGGCGCGGGCACCACGGAGCCGCTCGGCGGGATGCCGAGCATCGGGAGCATCTGCGAGAGGATCCTCCCGAAAACGGGAGCGGCGACTTCGCTCGCGAAATACTGGCCCCGAGGCTCGTCGATGGTCACCACGAGGACGACGCGCGGATCGTCCGCCGGCGCAAAGCCCGCGAACGTCGCGACGAATTTGTCCCGCGAGTATCCGTGCCCGATGGCCTTTTGGGCGGTCCCCGTTTTTCCCGCAACGAGATAGCCCTCGGCGGCGGCGCGTTTTCCCGTCCCTTCGACGACGACGCCCCGGAGGATCTGGTTCATCGCGGAGACGGTCGACGGCGACAGGATGCGTTCCGGCGGAGCCTGCGGCGCGTCGGATTCGTGACCGTCGGGGTCGATGGTGCGGGCGCGAATTCTCGGGCGGATCCGGTATCCCCCGTTCGCCACCACGGACATCGCCACCCCGAGCTGAATCGGCGTGACCGAAACTTCCTGGCCGTAGGAAATCGACGCGTTCGAGAGAAGGCTCCACTGCGAGACCTGCCTCAGGATTCCGACGTTTTCCCCGGGAAGATCGATCCCCGTCGGCTCTCCGATCCCGAAGGCCCGAACGGCCGAGTACAGGCGTTGGGCCCCGAGGCGCAGGCCAAGCCGCACCATCCCGACGTTGGACGACTTTGCGATTACCTGCGAAAACGGAATGATCCCGAAGCGCTCGTGCTCGGCGTCGTGAATAACGTAATTGCCGACTTGAATCGTTCCCTCGCCGCAATCCACGGGATCCTCCGGCGCCGCGACTCCGGATTCCAGCATCGCCGATCCCGTGATGACCTTGAAGACCGACCCGGGCTCGTAGCTGTTTGCGATCGGAAGATTGCGCCAATCGGCCGGCGAGAACTGGGAATAGTGGTTCGGGTCGAATGTCGGGAACGACGCCATCGCGAGAACATTCCCCGTCCTCGGGTCCATGGCCACGACGCTTCCGTCATGGGCGCCCGTGGCGGCGATCGCCCGCGCGAGCTCCTGCTCGGCGACGAACTGAAGGTCCCGGTCGAGCGTGAGGACGATCGCGGAGCCCTGTTTGCCTTCCCGTCCGGGAATCGGGGTCAGGGCATAGCCGTCCTGCCGGGCGTCGCGCGAGACGCGCATCTCGCCTTCGAGGCCGCGGATCGAGTGGTCGTATTCGAACTCGATCCCGCCCAGACCCTCGCCGTCGAGCCCCACGTAGCCGAGAACGTTTGCCGCGAGCGATTCGTTGGGATAGTAGCGGCGGACTTCAGGGAGAAGATTGACCCCGGGAAGCCGGCTCTCGCGGACCCTGGCCGCCGCCGAGTCGTCGACCTTTCGGGCGATCCAGGAAAACGCCCGGTCGGCCTTGAGCTTCGGGAGAATCTCGCGAGCCGGGACTCCCAGAATCTCGGCCAGCGACCGGGCTTCGCCCGAGGGGTCCAGGACTTTGTCGGGTACCGCGAAAATCGAAAACGCCTCGACCGAAACCGCCAGCTCCCGGTTCGCGCGGTCGTAGATCGAGCCCCGCCGGGGAGAGAGCCGGACCGTTCGTTCCTGTTGTTGCCGGGCGCGGGAACGATACGCGGGACCGCGCACGATCTGGATCTGCGCGAGCCGGAATCCCACCGAGATCCCCCAGACTCCCAGAATGACGGCAAACGCCACGAGCCGTTTCGGCGCGATGCCGCTCACGGCTTGCCGGCTCTCGAGACGAAGTACACCTGTCCCGGTTTCGGCGCGCCCAGGTTCGCCTTCTTTGCGAACTCCGCCGCGCGCTCGGGGCTCGTGTCGGCCGCCATGCGAAGGAGGAGCTTTTGGCGTTCCTCCTGGAGCTTCGCCACGGTATGGCGCCCGCGGTCGATTTCGTAGCCGACCTGAACGGTCTGGAGGTGGAGGCCGGTGTACGCCAGCAGCGCGGCCGCCACGGGAACCACGGCCGCCAGCAGCGCGACCAGCTCCTTCCCGCGCCGTCCGTCCCTCTCGCGGGCGACGCGAGAATTCTCGACTCGCTTGAATTCCGCGTAGATCGAGCTCACGGTCTTGCCGCCGTCCTCTCGGCCGCGCGAAGGCGCGCGCTCCGCGAGCGCGGGTTTCGCTGGATCTCGCCGGCGGACGGGCGAATCGGCCGGCGCGTCAGGATTTTCAGAATTCGTTCCCCGCCGCAAACGCAGACCGGGAACGCCGGGGGACACTGGCAGCCGGACGATTCCTTGCGGAAAAACTCCTTCACGATCCGGTCTTCCAGGGAGTGGTACGAAAGGACCGCGAGCCGCCCTTCGAGCTCGAGCCGTTCGGCGGCGGTTTTCAGGAATCGAGACAGCGCGGCGAGCTCCTGATTGACCTCGATCCGAAGCGCCTGGAAAACGCGCGTGGCCGGATCCGTCTTGCCGCCGCGCCCGACGACCCCTTCGACGAGCGTCGCGAGCTGCCGGGTCGTCAGGATCGGGCTGGCTTCCCTCTCCCGGGCGATTCTCTGCGCAATCTTGTGGGCCATTCTCTCCTCCCCGTATTCGCGAAAAATTCGCGTCAGCTCCGAAACGTCCGCCCGGGCGACGAGCTCGGCCGCGGATTCGCCCGCCTGGCCCATCCGCATGTCGAGAGGGCCGTCTCTGCGAAAAGAGAATCCCCGTGCCCCCTCGTCGATTTGCATCGAAGAAACTCCCAGATCGGCAAGAACGCCGAGCGCTCG
>JBOGJO010000056.1:0-5784 GCA_050747885.1 Thermoanaerobaculia bacterium | reverse complement strand
CTCCAGGTGGAGACGGGGTGCTCGGAGGTCGGGGGTGAACCTGCGCACGATCTCCTCCCCCTACATGGAATGGTCGAAACTGCGGTCGCATGCGCGCTTCGAGCTCTCGACGAGCGGGCTCGCGAGCTTTCCGATGACGCGCCTGCCCGTCGAGATCGCGGACCTGGAAATCAACGGGCCAACGATCTACGGGTACGCTCCACTCCAGGAGAGGATCGCGCGCCACTGCGGGACGGCGCCGGATTGCGTCGTCGCCGCGGCCGGAACGTCAATGGCGAACCACCTCGCGCTCGCCGCCCTGATCGAGCCGGGCGACGAGATCCTCGTCGAGCGCCCGACCTACGAGCTGCTGCTCTCGACCGCCTCCTATCTCGGCGCCTCGATCCGGCGATTCGAGCGGCGTCCGAAAGACGGGTTCACCCTCGACCCCGGGGAGGTGGAGCGCGCGCTGACGCCCGCCACCCGCTTGGTCGTCCTGACCAATCTGCACAATCCGTCGAGCGTTCGCGCGGCCGACGAATCGCTTCGCACTGTCGTTGACCTCGCGCAACGCCGAGGCGCCTTCGTGCTGGCCGACGAGGTCTACCTCGAGTCGGACTTCGCACGGGAAGACGGGAGCGACAGGATCTCGTCGAGCCCCCGCTCCGCCTTCCACCTCGGTTCCAATGTCGTCGCGACGAGCAGCCTCACGAAAGCGTACGGCCTGTCGGGCCTGCGCTGCGGTTGGATCCTCGCATCTCCGGATCTCGCCGAGAGGATGTGGCGCCTCAACGACCTCTTTTCCGCGACGCCCGCGCACCCGGCGGAGCTTCTGAGCGTCGTCGCGTTCGACCATCTCGCAGAGATCGCGGGCCGGGCCCGCGACCTGCTGTCGCGCAACCGGGCGCTGCTGAACGATTTTCTCGATTCCCGGCCGGACCTCGAAGCCGCGCGGCCCGACTCGGGGACGACCTCGTTCCCGAGGTTGAAGAACGGACGCGTCGACGAGCTGTGCACCATCCTTCTCGATCGGCACGAGACCAGCGTCGTCCCGGGCCGGTTCTTCGAGATGCCGGAGCATTTCCGGATCGGAATCGGGGGCGAGACCCAGATGTTCGCCGAAGGGCTCGGCCGGATCGGCCGGGCGCTCGACGAAATGGAGAAAAGCTAGGGTTTCTTCCCGCCGGTGAGCAGAAGCCCGGCTCCGACGAGAACGGCCGCCGCGCCCGCCCACAGGGGCACGTTGACGGTCTTCTTCTCCTTGATCGAGATTTCCATCGAGCCGATCTTGGCGGAATGGGTTTCCTGGGTGTACGTGATTCCTCCGTAGATCAGACCGAGCACACCCAGGACGATCAGAACCAGCGCCAGCATTTTCATGTTCTCGCCCTCTTCGGCTGCTTCACTTCGCGCACTCACCGACGCGTTTGGCCTTCGTGTGGAAGACCATCTTCATCGCTCCGTGAGGCCCTCCCTCGGCGTCCATCTTCATCGTCATCTCGTATCCGTCGGTGCCGTCGTAAACGATTTCGCCGGTGCCTTTGGACTTGTACTGCGGGCAGGTGGCCGTCCAGGAGAGGCGATTCGCGGTCGTTTTGACGTCGACCACCTGGCAACCCTCGTTGCCGCGGGTCGCCATCCGCTGGGAGTCCTTCACGTCCTCGGCGGTGATGCAGTGGCGCGACGTTTTCGGCGCCATGGGGTGGTCCATTCCGACGATTGACGCCTGAGTCGTCATTTCGTATTCCCCGGGGCGGAGAGCCCCGGCGGCGCCCGCGGCGGTCAACAACAAGACCGCGCCCACCGATACGAGAGCCCCCGCCCGGAACACCTTTCCACGCGACATCACTCCTCCTCTCGTTCAAACAATTTCAGCAACGGTGCAAAGTCTATCGTAAGCTCCTCCTCGACACGAGGAGGACGCCATGACGAACCAACCTCTCTCCCGGCGCGGCTTCGCCGGGGTGCTCGGGGCAGCGATGGGCGCCGCGATCTTCGAATCGACGTTTGCGGCCGGCGCGGCGCCGAATGTCCCGGCCACCGCCGCGGGCGGGCCCGTTCGGCTCAACGCGAACGAAAATCCGTACGGACCTTCCCCGCGCGCTTCCCGCGCGATCGCGCAATCCGTTCGGTCAGCGTCGCGCTACCCGGACGACCTCGCGAGAGATCTCCGGGATTCCCTCTCCCGGCACCACGGCGTCGCGCCCGAGCAGGTCGTGCTGGGCTGCGGCTCGTCCCAGATCCTGCAGATGGCGGATCTTGCCTACCTGGGACCGGGAAGGAAGATCGTCGCATCGGAACCCACGTTCGAGGCCGTGCTTGCGTACGCCGTGCCGATGCGCGCGGAGGCCGTGAAGGTCCCCCAGACGGCCGACTTTCGGCACGACCTCGCCCGGATGGCCGCCGCCTGCGACGAGCAAACCGGGCTCGCATACGTTTGCAACCCGAACAACCCGACCGGGACGATCGTCGGCGCCGACGAGCTGGCCGATTTCGTTTCGAAGGTCCCCGCCTCCGCGATCGTTCTCGTGGACGAGGCGTACCACCACTTCGTCGAAGACCGGCGCTATCGAACGTCGGTCGAGCTTCTTGCGCGACACCCGAATCTCATCGTCGCGCGGACGTTCTCGAAGATCTACGGACTGGCCGGAATGCGCCTCGGCTACGCCGTCGCGTCTCCCCGGGCGGCGAAGGAGCTTTCCGAACGCGCGTCGTGGGACAACGTGAACGCGGCCGTGCTCTCGGCGGGCCTCGCCTGCCTCTCGGATCCGAACATCGTGACCGATTGCCGGCGCAAGATGAACGAGACGCGCCGATGGCTCTGCGCCGAGCTCGAGAGGGACGGACGCCGCTACATCCCCTCCCACGCGAACTTCGTGATGATCGACGTGGGAGGCGAAGTCGCTCCCGTCATTCACGCATTCCGCAGCCGGAACATGGAGGTCGGCCGGAAGTTTCCTTCGATGCCGAACTGGCTGCGGATCTCCATCGGGAAACCGGAGGAGATGCGCGCCTTCGTCGCGGGACTCCGGGAAATCGTTCCGGCGAAGCAGAAGGCGGCCTGAGACGGCGCCCCTTTTCGACGTGATCCTCCCGACGAGCCGCCGGCCGCACACGGTCGGCTACTCGATCGCCTCCGTTTTGCGCCAGACGGTCTCCGACTTCACGCTCCACGTCGTCGGAGACGGCTGCGACGAGAAGACCGAGGAGGTCTGCCGCTCGTTCGACGATCCGCGCGTGCGGTTCCACCGGTTTCCCAAGGGCCCGGGGTTCGGCTATGCCCACCGCAATTCGATCTTCCGGGACAGCTCCGCTCCGATGATCGCGTACACGGGCGACGACGACCTTCTGTTTCCGGATCACCTGGAACGCGGGGCGCGGGCCCTCGAGGAGCGGACCCTCACCCTCGCCGCGTTTCGATCGGCACAGGTTCGCTTCCCGGACGATCTGGATCCCCACTTCTTCGCCTTCGACTGGCGGCCCGCCGCGCTCTCGCGCTTTCTCACCCGATGGTTCATCGGGTCGGCGAACATGATCCACCGCCGGACGCTTTTCGACCGGATCGGCTTCTGGGACGAATCGCTTTTCCGTTTCGGCGACCGCGATTTCTATCAACGCGCCGCCGCCTCGGGCGAGCCGGTCGAGTTCCTGGCGGAAACGACGCAGCTGCGATTTTTCGCGGCGCAATGGGACCGTCATTACGCGGCCCTCGCGGAGCCTCCGCAGAAGAAATACCTCGATCTCCTTGGCGACGCCGCGTGGCGGGACGACGTGCGCCGGAGGGCCGCGGCGAGCCGCCGTCCGCCGGCCGTGCGGCTTGCGCAGGCGCGCGATTTCCTCCTGTTCGCGGTGAAATCCGGTCCGAAGTTTGCCCGCCTCATGGCCGGCCGAGTTGCCCGGAGCCGACGGTGACGCGGGCGGGCTACTCGACGTCCCGTTCGAGGTCCCGGCGGTCCCACTTCGCGTTGATCGCCGCCGCCTCGTACGCGCTCTGGCAGAATTCCAGGACCGCCTGCTCCGGCGACGACGCGCGGCGCGCCTCGTCGTAAGGGAGCAGGAACTCCCCCATTTCGCCATTGTAGGAAGCCCCCGCCGGGCCGACCGGCGAATCCCGGAAACCGGCGGGCTCGGGGTACGCGTAGGAGTAGAAGACCGGCACGGGCATCGCCGGCGAGCCGGGCCAGAACCCGCAGCTGCTGACTTCGCGGGAATACGCCTCCACGTTCACCCATGCCGGGCAGTTCGGCGGTCCGCCGGGATGAAGGGGCGCCGGGCGGCCGGAAAAACGCGTGACGGCGAGATCGAAACCGCCCCAGAAAAAATGGACGGGGCTGCACTTACCGAGAAAACCCGATCGAAATTTCTTGAAAACGAGGTCCGCCGCCGACAGCGCGGCGAAGAAACGGCCGACCGCCTCGGCGTCGTACGACGCGTGCTCCCGGTCCTCGGCGAACGGAGTCGCGATCTCGACCTCGTTCGGTCTCGCGTGAATCTTCGGCCGGGGACCCAGCTCCGCGAGCTTATCGAAGATCTCCCGGTAAAAGTCCGCGACGGAGCGGGGCCGGAGCGCGATCGTCCGAACGCCGCCCCGGCTCGTCTCGATCAGGACCTGATGCTCGAGAAAGTCGAAATCGATTTCAAACGAGCCCTGCTCCCAGGGCATCGGGCCCGTCGTGAGCCCTCGCGCGGTGACGTAGAGGGTCACGCTCCAGGAGTGATTGATCCAGGGCACCTGAACGAGGCGGATTTTTCCGACGATCTGGGTCCAGAGGTGGAGGGTCTCGCAGGTATCTTTCCACCCGTCGTAGGAGAGCTCGGGCCATTTCGGAGTCGCCACGAGTTCGATGATACACGCCGGCCTCATCGCACCCGAACGGGCACGATGAGCCGCTGCGCTCCCGCCGCTTCGAACGATCCGACGCCCTCCTGGATCAGATCGAACTGCAGCCGGTACTCGCCCGGCTCGGCGGGGGGAACCACCACGATGGACAGGCTTGCCGACTCCCCGGGACGCAGGGGCGCATCGAGATCGGCGCGTTCGGTGTATTCGGTCAGCGGCGCGCCGGGGCCCGCGGCCAGCCACCGGTCCGACAGCCGCACCGCATGCCGGCCCGGGTCGCCTCCGAGGTTTGCGGACTTCGGATCCGGCCAGGAAAAATGGCTGGCGTTCCGGAGCCGGACGTCGACCAGGGCCGGACGGCCCGCCCCGAGGACGGAAGGCACCGAAGCCGATTCCCATCGAACCCGGAAACCCTGCGGCGGCAGAATTTCCCTCCCCCTCATTCCGACGCACACCGTGAAGTCCTCCCACAGCTCGATGTGTCGCCAATCCCAGGCGTGAGCTTCGAGAGGCAGCCCCATTCGCGTCTCCCAGGTGGAAGCGCCTTCGCACGACACGCCCACCAGCTGCACCGCGACGGACGCCAGCCCGAGATAGACGGACGCGGCGATCCAGGGCGGGCTCATTCTTCGAAGCGCCAGCGGCGACGCCAGGGCCAGAAGCGGGAGGCACTCGATCAGGTAGCGAGGGCCGAAGCTCCAGCCTCCCGCCCATCTTTGGAAGGAAAAGTGGACGGCGGAGTACAAGATTCCCGTCGCCAAAAACACGCAGAGGAGCCGCCGGTCTCGCCACTGACGAAAGGCGATCGCGGCCCCGACGATTCCCACGATCGCCACGGGTGTGTACACGAAGAGCCCCCGATTGGGGCTGAAGCTCAGGCCGAGAAACCCCGCCGGCAAATATTCGAGAGACAGGTGCCCCGCGGCGCGATCGGAGCCGCCCATGAGCTTGTGGAAGAAGAAAAC
>JBOGJO010000055.1:0-10725 GCA_050747885.1 Thermoanaerobaculia bacterium | reverse complement strand
GCTTTGCCCCTCTCGCCCAGGTTCCCGGAGTTCTCTCTTTCCGGTCGAGTCGGCGAGCTCCAGCTCAGACAGGGGCCGATTCCCTCCTCGCGACAGCCGCCGTTGCGCCACGTGAGCCCTGCCGCTCCCAGGCCTCGCTCCCGGGGTGGGGCCCCATCCATGAGCGAAGGCCC
This sequence comes from Thermoanaerobaculia bacterium, assembly GCA_050747885.1. Taxonomy (GTDB): domain Bacteria; phylum Acidobacteriota; class Thermoanaerobaculia; order UBA5066; family DATFVB01; genus CAWEYG01. The sequence continues at coordinate 10,552 of JBOGJO010000055.1, read as the reverse complement.
GCGAGGGTGGGGCCGATGAGCCGGCGCAGTTCTCCGCGAAGGGCGGGTGGCACGGGTCGAGCTCCCTTTTGCCGCTCGCGACGCGGGTGTAGCAAAGTCGTCTGGCTCGCGGCGACGGGAAAAGTGGAGCGAGTCCCGTGACAGGACCCGCCCTGCTAAGCGTTTGCCGAAGCCGGCGCTGGGGTCGACCCGAGCGGAGCCGAGCGAATCCCACCGACAGGCGCGCTGCGTCTCCTCGAGGGAGGCACCGACGGGCCGTGCCGGGCTCGACCGCGAGGTGAGGCCGAGCGAGGCTCAATGGGGCTAAGATCCCCGCATGCACGAGTCCTCGTTCGACCGCTCCGCCCCGAAGCCGGAGCTCTATCGCTCGCTTGCCGTGTCGCTCGAGGCCCTGATCGGTGACGAGCCGGATGCCCTCGCGAACCTTGCGAACGCCGCCGCGCTGATCTGGGAGGCGCTGCCGGGCATCAACTGGGCCGGTTTCTACATCCTGCGCAATGACGAATCCGGCGGCAGGAATGCCGAGCTCGTGCTCGGTCCGTTTCAGGGTCGGCCGGCGTGCGTGCGCATCGCGATGGGCAAGGGCGTTTGCGGAACCGCGGCCGCCCGGCGGGAGGCGCTCGTCGTGGCGGATGTGAACCGGTTTCCCGGCCACATCGCGTGCGACTCCGCGTCGCGATCGGAGATCGTGGTTCCTCTCGTCGCGAACGGTGACGTCGTCGGCGTCCTGGACATCGACGCTCCCAACGTCAACCGGTTCGACGAGGAAGACCGGAAGGGGCTGGAAAGAGTGTCGGAAATTCTCGCGGCGAGAGTGGATTGGCGAACGCTCTGACCGATCCCGAGTCCGGCGGTTTGATCCGGGTGCTCGGGCCGTGGGACCTGGCGTTCTTCCTGGTGGGCACGGTCATCGGTTCCGGGATCTTCCTCGTGCCGTCCGAGATCGCGCGCGTCGTTGACTCCGAGCCTCTCATCCTCGGCATCTGGGTCGTCGGCGGAGCCTTGACTCTTCTCGGCGTGATCTCCATGGCGGAGCTCGGCGCGGCTCTCCCTTCCCCCGGCGGCATGTACACGTATCTCTCCCGGGCGTACGGGAAGCTCGCCGGCTTCCTCTGCGGATGGACGATGTTCACGGTCATCACTTCGGGCGCGATCGCCACCCTCGCGGCCGCGTTCGTGATTTATCTCGGCGGCCTCGTCTCCCTCTCGTCCGGAAGCGCCCGGGCGGTTTCGATCGGCCTGATCCTCGCTCTCACGGGCGCCAACGTGCTCGGGATTCGCGCGGGCTCCGCCGTCCAGAACGTTCTCGCCGCGCTGAAGATCGCCGGCCTGGCGGGAATGACGATCGCGATCTTCGCCCTGCCCGCGCGAGCGCCGAAACTTCCTTCGATGACCTCGCCGAAGGCGCCCGGCTTTGCCGCGATCGGCATCGCCCTCGTCGCCGTCTTCTGGGCTTACGAAGGATGGCACGACGCGAGCTTCGTCGCCGGCGAGACTCGCGATCCGCAGCGGAGCTTCCCCCTCGGGTGCGTCCTCGGAGAGCTCGTGATCATCGGCCTTTACCTCGCGGCCAACGTTGCGTACTTCCGGGTCATGAGTGTCGCCGAGATCGCGGCTTCCCCGCGGGTGGGTCTGGCGGCGATCGCGAAGGTCGCCGGGCCGTGGGGCGGCCGCGCGCTGACGGCCGCGATCATGTGCTCGATTCTCGGCGCGATGAACGGCTCGATCCTCGCGGGGCCGCGATCTTACTTTCAGATGTCCCGCGACGGGCTGCTGCCCGAAGGGCTCGGCGGGGTGCATCCCCGATTCCGGTCGCCCGCCGCTTCGATCGTTCTCCAGGGAGTGTGGTCGTGCCTGCTCGTCCTCTTCCTGGGCGGCTTCTCCCAGCTCTTCACGTACGTGATCTTCGGCGGCTGGCTCGTCTACGGTCTCGCGGTCGCCGCGGTCATCGTTCTTCGCGTGAAAGAGCCCGATCTGGCGCGGCCGTTCCGCGTTCCGCTGTACCCTGCGGCGCCCGCCGCGTTTGTCGCCGCGTCCCTGGGTCTGATGATCAGCACCATCGTCCAAAGGCCCCGGGAATCGCTGCTCGGTCTGGGGTTCATCGCTCTCGGAGTCCCCATGTATTTCCTGCTGCGGCGCCCTGCCACGGCGGCCGATTGATGGACGCCGTTCCGGTCACGTGCCCCTATTGCGGTGAAAACGTCGAAGTGTTCCTCGAAGAGGATCTGGCGGGAGATCTGGTGCAGGACTGTGAGGTCTGCTGCAACCCGTGGACCGTTCGGATCTCCGGAAGCGGGGAGGGGCGGCGGATCGAGGTCGCCCGCGGGGACGGCTCGGAATAGCCGCCTGATAGAATCCAGGAAGGAGCGCTCGTGAAGTCTTTCGTCGTCGGCCTCGTTCTCGGCCTTCTCTTCGTCCTGATCGTTCACACGATTCCTCCGCAGCCGGCGCGCCAGGCGATCGCGTTGTTTCTCGCCTTCACGGCGTGCGTTTACGCCGGCGCCCTGCTCAGCCAGGCGCCCCCGGCGCCGTTTGTCGCGCTCGAGCTCGTGGTTGCGGCCGTCGTTTTCGTGTGCGCCGCCGTCGGGCTCCGGGCTTCGACGCAATGGCTGGCCGCCGGATACGTTCTGCACGGCGTCTGGGATCTGTTGCATCGCCCGCGCGGCGTGACCACGCGCGTCGCGGAGTGGTTTCCTCCTCTGTGCGCCGCGTTCGACTTCGTCGTGGCGGTCGCGCTGCTGATCGGCCCGTGGCGGCCCATGGCATGAGAGAGGGCGAAATCCGCGAGCCGGCTCCCGGAACCCGAGCCACGGCCACGCTGACCGTCGGGCCCTCGGACCTTGCCAGCGCGGTCGGGTTGGAGCCCCGCGACGAATTTCCCGGCGTGTTGGCGACGGCCCGCCTCGTCGCTTTGATGGAGATCGCCGCCTCGCGAATCCTCCGTCCCCACCTTTCGCCGGGAGAGCTGTCCGTCGGGGTCTCTCTCGACATCCGGCATTCCGCGGCCACGCCTCCCGGGGCGACCGTCACCGCCACCGCGACGTTCGTGCGCAAGGAAGGGAAATTTTTCCTCTTCGAGGTCGTCGCCGCCGACGAGGCGGGAGAAATCGGGAGCGGGACCCATCGCCGCGCCGCCGTGGCTTCGGAGCGACTTCTCGCGCGCGCCCGGAGCCGGCGGGGCTGAAAAACGTCCTGCGCCCGTGGCGCCGCCGGCGCCGCGGCGGTAGGCTGGAAGCATGCGGGGCACGGTGCTGTACGACGACGAGTGCGGTTTCTGCCGCCGGTGGGTCCTGTTCTGGCGCGCAACGTTGGAACGGCGGGGATATTCGGTCGCTCCCCTTCAGGGCGAGTGGGCCCGAGAAAAACTCGGCCTCGCCGGCGAAGAGCTCGTGGAAGACGTTCGGCTTCTCTTTCCGGACGGCCGCATCACACGCGGCGCGAATGTGTACCGTGAAGTGATGCGGCGAATCTGGTGGCTCTCCCCGGTCTGGCTGCTTTCGGCTGCGCCGGGTCTTCGCTCCGTGTTCGACCGGGGTTACCGGGTGTTTGCGAGCCATCGCCATCGATTCTCGCGCGGCTGCGGGCTGGCGCCGGGTGTCCATCCGGATTCTCCGAGAAGCTGACTCCATGCCCACCGGGACACAGCTCTTCATCGCGATTTTCACCGGAGCGGTGGGAACGGCGTATTTCGTGTACGGCAAGAAGCAGGTGAAGGTCTCCGCCATGGTTGCCGGCGCCGGTCTGTGCATTTATCCGTATTTCTTTTCGAGGACCCTCGATCTCTGCGTTCTCGGCGCCGTGTTGATGGCGGCGCCGTTCTTTTTCGAGAACTAGGCTCGCGCGACGCTTACGGGATTTCCGTTACGGGACACTAGCGCCCGATCCGGCTCGGAAGGCTAGAATCGGTTGGGAGGCAATCATGGGCGAGAAATTTTCCGGAAAGGTCACGTGGCTGGGTCACGCCATGTTCGCGATCGAATCGAAGTCCGGCCGCCGGCTCATCCTCGACCCCTTCATCGAGCACAACCCGAAATTTCCGAAAGGCTACGACCTCTCGCGGGTGGATGTGATTGCGCCGACGCACGGCCACTCCGACCACTTCGGCGTGAGCGGCGTGGACCTCGCGAAGAAGACCGGGGCGACCGTGGTTTGCGTCTTCGAGCTCGCTCTCTGGCTCGATTCGAAGGGCGTCCAGAAGGCCTCCGGAATGAACAAGGGCGGCACTCAGGTCGTCGCCGACTTCGCCATCCACATGACTCAAGCGGTTCATTCCGCGGGCACGCCCCTGTCGGACCAGAATCCCCCGTCCGACCCGTGTGGTTTCGTCGTCGAGGTGGATAGCTTTCGCATCTACCATGCCGGCGACACGGCGGTGTTTTCCGACATGGCGTTGATCGGCGAGCTGCTCCGGCCCGACGTCGCGCTCCTGCCGATCGGCGACTTTTACACGATGGGCCCGGCGTCGGCGGCGAAGGCCTGCGAGTTGTTGAAAGTCCCGCGCGTGATCCCGATGCACTGGGGGACGTTTCCGGCTCTGACGGGAACGCCGAAAGCCCTTCGGGCCGAGATTCAGAAACGGGGCGGATCGACGGAGGTCGTCGAGCTGGCGCCCGGAGGGAGCTGGCCCGACTCGTGAAGATCCTCGCCCTCAACTCGGGCAGTTCGTCGATCAAATACCGGCTGCTCGAGATGCCGGCGGGCGTCCGGCTCGGCGGAGGGGTCGAACACCCCGTTTCCCCGGCTGAGTCCCGGCGCGACTTCGAGAAAATCCTCGAGGACCTCGCAAGCGCGGCGGACGGGCTCCTCGCGGTCGGCCACCGCGTCGTGCACGGAGGGGAGGCGTTCCGAGAGACCGCCGAGATCGACGATAAAACGCTGGAGGCGATCCGGTCGCTTTCGCCGCTCGCCCCGATCCACAACCCGGTCAACGTCGCGGGAATCGAAATCGCGCGACGGGTTTTTCCGCAGGCTCGACACTTCGCCGTGTTCGACACGGCTTTCCACCGGACCCTACCGGCGCGGGCCTTCCTGTACGCGCTTCCCGCCGCGGCGCGGAGCCTCGCGAACGTCCGCCGATTCGGATTTCACGGGATCTCGTATTCGTTCGTGGCTCGTCGCGCGGCGGCCTTTCTGGACCGGCCGGCCGAGGAGCTCAACTTCATCGTTCTTCATCTCGGCGGGGGAGCGAGCGCGGCCGCGATCCGGGGCGGGCAGAGCGTCGACACGTCCATGGGAATGACGCCGCTCGAGGGCCTCGTGATGGGGACTCGCCCGGGCGATCTCGACCCGGCGCTCCCGCTTCGTCTGGCCCGCGAGCTTGCCCTGACGCCGGACGACGTCGAGCGGGCGCTCGAAGAGGAGAGCGGTCTGCGCGGACTCGCGGGATCGAGCGATGTGCGCGAGGTCCTCCGAAGAGCGTCCGAAGGCGACGACGACGCCCGCCTCGCGGCCGACCTGTACGTGTATCGCATCAAGAAGTACGTCGGCGCCTATCTTGCCGTGCTCGGCCGCGTGGACGCGATCGTTTTCACGGGAGGCGTCGGGGAAAACAGCGCCGAGATCCGGGCTCGCAGCCTGGAGGGCCTCGAGCGCCTCGGGATCGCGGTCGACGCCGTGAAAAATGCGCCGGGCCCGGGCGGCGAACGGGCGGTGGGCGTCGAGGGAATGGAAGTTTCCGTTCTCGTGATTCCGACCGACGAAGAGCTGCAGATCGCCGTGGAGACCGCGGCGGGTCTCGAAGGAAAGGGGGGATTGCGATGACCTTGGAAACCCCGCTCTCCGCCGAGGAGGCTCGCCTTCTCGACGCTTACTGGCGGGCGGCGAACTATCTCTCGGTCGGGCAAATTTACCTGCTCGACAATCCTCTCCTCCGCGAGCCGCTCGCGATCGCGCACGTCAAGCCGCGCCTGCTCGGTCATTGGGGCACCACGCCCGGCCTCAACTTCGTTTACGTCCACCTGAACCGGCTGATTCGGAAGCTCGATCTCAATGCCGTCTTCGTCGCGGGGCCGGGACACGGGGGCCCGGGTGTCGTCGCGAACACGTACCTCGAAGGCACGTACAGCGAGGTCTATCCCGCGGTTTCGCGGGACGCGGAGGGTCTCCGTCGCCTGTTCAAGCAGTTCTCCTTTCCCGGAGGAATTCCGAGCCACGTCGCGCCGGAAACGCCCGGATCGATCCACGAGGGCGGAGAGCTCGGCTACTCCCTTCTTCACGCTTACGGGGCCGCGTTCGACAACCCCGACCTCCTGGTGGCTTGCGTGGTCGGCGACGGGGAGGCCGAGACCGGCCCGCTCGCCGCGTCGTGGCATTCGAACAAGTTCCTGAACCCCGCCACCGACGGAGCGGTCCTGCCGATCCTGCACCTGAACGGCTTCAAGATCGCGAATCCGACCGTGCTGGCGAGGATTTCCCGGGAGGAGCTCGAGAGCCTGTTCGTCGGGTACGGGTATTCGCCGCGGTTCGTCGAGGGGTCCGAGCCCGCCGGGATGCACCGGAAGATGGCCGAAGCCCTCGACGCGGCTGTCGCCGAGATCGGAAAGATTCAGCTCGAAGCGCGCGCCGCGAAATCCGCCTCGCGTCCCCGCTGGCCGATGATCGTGCTGCGCACGCCGAAGGGCTGGACGGGCCCGAAGGAAGTGGACGGAAAGAAAACGGAGGGCTCGTACCGCTCCCACCAGGTTCCCATCGCTGATCTCGCCCGGAACCCGGCGCACCTGCGTCTCCTCGAGGAATGGATGAAGAGCTACCGGCCGGAGGAGCTCTTCGACGAGCGAGGCCGGCTCGTCCCCGAGCTCGCGGAGCTTCCTCCCCGGGGAACCCGTCGCATGAGCGCGAACCCGCACGCCAACGGCGGCCTTCTCCTGAAGGACCTCCGCATGCCCGACTTTCGCTCTTACGCCGTGGCCGTTGCCCGGCCCGGCCGGGTCGAAGCGGAAGCGACACGGATTCTCGGCGCGTTCCTGCGCGACATCGTGAAGCAGAACCCCGGCAATTTCCGCGTCGTCGGACCCGACGAGACGGCCTCGAACCGGCTGACGGCGCTGTTCGAGGCGACTGACAAGCGCTGGCTCGCGGCGGTCGAGCCCGACGACGATCACCTGTCGCCCGACGGCCGCGTCCTGGAAGTGCTGAGCGAGCACCTCTGCCAGGGCTGGCTCGAGGGCTATCTCCTCACCGGCCGCCACGGCTTCTTTTCCTGCTACGAAGCGTTCATCCACATCGTGGACTCGATGTTCAACCAGCACGCGAAATGGCTCAAGACGACCCGCGCCGGGATTCCCTGGCGGCGGCCGATCGCCTCCCTCAACTACCTCCTCACCTCCCACGTGTGGAGGCAGGATCACAACGGCTTCTCGCACCAGGATCCCGGCTTCATCGACCACGTGCTCAACAAGAAGGCGGACGTCATTCGCGTGTACCTCCCGCCGGATGCAAACACGCTTCTCTCGGTGGCCGACCATTGCCTGAGGAGCCGCAATTTCGTCAACGTCATCGTGGCCGGGAAGCAGCCCTCGCTCCAGTGGCTCACGATGGAGCAGGCGGTCCTCCACTGCGCGCAGGGCCTTGGCATCTGGGATTGGGCGAGCAACGACCGCGGGGCAGAGCCCGACGTCGTCATGGCGTGCGCGGGCGACGTTCCAACGCTGGAGACGCTGGCGGCCGTCGACTTTCTTCGCCGCCGCTGCCCCGGTCTGAAAATACGGGTCGTCAACGTCGTGGACCTCGCGGCGCTCCAGCCGAAGGAGGAGCACCCGCACGGGCTGTCGGGCGAGGCCTTCGACGCGATTTTCACGAAGGATCGGCCGATCATCTTCGCGTACCACGGCTACCCGTGGCTCATTCACCGTTTGACCTACCGGAGAACCAACCACGACAACCTGCACGTTCGCGGCTACAAGGAGGAGGGAACGACGACGACGCCGTTCGACATGGCGGTCCGAAACGACATCGACCGCTACCATCTTGCCCAGGACGTCGCGGATCGCGTCGCGAGCCTCGCTCCGGCGGCCGGCGGCCTCAAACAGGAAATCCGGGACTTGCTGCGGGCCCACGGCTCCTATATCCGGGAGCGGGGGGAGGACATGCCGGAGATCCGGGACTGGAAGTGGGGAACGTAGGGTGAAGTGATCCAAAATGAAAAGACCCCACACGAGTGGGGTCTTTTGCCGGAGCGGCCGGAGCCGCCCTCAACTCACACGTTAAACGATTTTCCGCAGCCGCAGCCGCCCGTGGCATTCGGGTTGTTCACCGAGAATCCCGCGCCGCGGAAGTCCTCGAGGTAATCCACGTTGGCGCCCTTGAGATACATCGCGCTCTGCGGGTCCACGATCACGTCCACTTCGCCGGCCGAGATCTGCGTGTCGTTTTCCTTCTTGTCGTCGAACGTGAATCCGTATTGAAATCCCGAGCAGCCTCCCCCCTGCACGAAAATGCGGAGAGGCTTGCCCGCGGAGTCGGGCATCTGGGACGCGAAATACTTCACTTTTTCAACCGCCTTCTCCGTCAGCGTCAGGAACGGCCCGTCGGGCTGGGGAGTTGGCGAAAGGGGAGAGAGTTCAGCAGACATTGGGTTCTCCTAACGACGGTCATTATGACAGCGGCCTCCCGGGGGGTCAAGCGGCCGCGGGAGCGGGGGGTTCCGGCCGGACAACCAGATCTTTGGGTTTCGGCCCCTTCGACCCCAACATCTGGTATTTTTTCTTGACATCTCTTCGCGCCGGGTTTACCTTTTCTTCAAGTTGAAAGCGGCCGCTGGCCGCGAACCTCAAAGCGCGAGTCCCCGGGAAGTTCTCGGTTCCTCCGTCGATTGAAGAGTGTTGGGAAAATGAGGAAGGGGTAGGAAATGAGCCGAAACGAAGAAGAAACGGGCCGGAAGTCCGTCGCGGGAGCCGTCGAAGCGCCGTCCGGCAGGACGCGGACGCTCAAGGGGTTGGCGTTTTCTCGCGTGTATTCCGACCCCTCGGTATCCCCCTACGACGCGATCGAGTGGGAGCTGCGGACCGCCGCGATCACGTCGGAAAAGGGGGAGACGATCTTCGAGCAGAAGAACGTGGAAACTCCGAAATCCTGGTCCCAGACCGCGACGAACATCGTCGCGCAGAAATATTTCCACGGGAAGCTCGGCACGCCCGAGCGCGAGACTTCCGTCCGGCAGCTCATCGGCCGCGTCGCGGACACGATCAGCCGCTGGGGGGCCGAAGGCCGTTATTTCAAGACCGCCGCCGACCGGGATGCGTTCCACGACGAGCTCACGGCTCTTCTGCTCAACCAGGTGATGTCCTTCAACTCTCCCGTCTGGTTCAACTGTGGCGTCGAGGAAAAGCCCCAGTGCTCGGCGTGTTTCATCAACTCCGTGCAGGACTCGATGGGCTCGATCCTGACGCTGGCCAAGACCGAGGGCATGTTGTTCAAGTACGGGTCGGGAACAGGGAGCAACCTTTCTTCGCTCAGGGGCTCCCGCGAAGGGCTGTCGTCGGGCGGAACGGCCTCCGGACCGCTTTCCTTCATGAAGGGCTTCGACAGCTTCGCCGGAGCGATCAAATCGGGCGGCAAGACCCGCCGCGCGGCGAAAATGGTCATCCTCAACATCGACCATCCCGACATCGAGGAGTTCATTCTTTCGAAGGCGAACGAGGAAAAGAAGGCCTGGGCGCTCATCGACGCGGGCTACGACGGCTCGTTCAACGGCGAGGCGTACTCGTCGATCTTCTACCAGAACGCCAACCACTCCATCCGCGTCAACGACGAGTTCATGGAGGCGGTGGAGAAGGACGGCGAATACTGGTCGAAGGAAGTTCTGACCGGAAAGCCGTTCGAGAAATTTCGCGCGCGCGACCTCATGCGCGAGATTGCCGACGCGGCGTGGGTCTGCGGCGATCCCGGCATGCAGTACGACACGACGATCAACCGGTGGAACCCCGTGAAGGCGACCAACCGCATCAACGCGTCGAACCCGTGTTCCGAGTACATGTTCGTCGACGACTCCGCCTGCAACCTCGCGTCTCTGAACCTCATGAAATTCGAGCGAGAAGACGGGACCTTCGACGTGGACCGCTTCAAGCACGCGGTGGACGTGACGATCACGGCGCAGGAGATCGTGGTCGACTTCGCCTCGTACCCCACCGAAGCCATCGGCAAGAACTCCCATGCGATGAGGCCGCTCGGTCTCGGCTACGCGAACCTTGGCGCGCTGCTGATGGCCGCCGGGCTTCCCTACGACTCGGACGAGGGCCGGTCCTACGCGGCCGCGATCACGTCGCTCATGTGCGGCGAGGCATACCTCCAGTCTTCGAAGCTCGCCGCGGAGATGGGGACGTTTTCGGCGTACCCGCCCAACCGCGACGCCTTCCTGGACGTCATCCGCATGCACCGCGACGCCGCGAACCGGATCGCACGGCCGGGCGTGCCCTCGGAGCTGCACTCGTGGTCGCAGGCCGTCTGGGACATGGCGCTCGAATCGGGAAGCCAGTTCGGGTACAAGAACGGACAGGTCACGGTCCTCGCGCCGACCGGCACCATCGGGTTCATGATGGATTGCGACACGACCGGG
>JBOGJO010000054.1:0-1891 GCA_050747885.1 Thermoanaerobaculia bacterium | reverse complement strand
GTTCTGGTCAGGTCCGATCCAAACCTAGAACCCCGGCAGAACGTGCGCGCGGGTGAGGACGTCCTCGAGAATCCCGCCGATCAGGAGAAGGAGCCACAGCAACCCGGCGCCGGCGAAAAGCCAGGTCAGGCGGCTCGACCATTTCGCTTCCATGAAGAACGTCACGACGAGGCCCGCCTTCACGAGCGCGATCGCCAGCGCGACGACGATGTTGAACGGGCCCAGGTCGATCTGCGCGGCCGCGTAGGTCAGGACGAGCAGGATCATGAGGGCCGCCGCGATGGTGAAATACACCGAGCGGGGAACGACGTGCTCGTGCTCGCCCTCCCGCTCGACGTGCACGCGTTCGCTCATTTTCTCGCTCCCACGAGGTACAGCAGCGGGTAGAGAAAAATCCAGACGATATCGACGAAGTGCCAGTAGAGGCCGCCGACGACGACCGGCGTGTGGTACTCGGGCGAGAAACGGCCGGCCCGGGCCGAGATCAAAAGATAGGTCATCAGACCGAGGCCGATGATCATGTGCAGGGCGTGCATTCCCGTCATGCAGAAATAGAACCCGTAAAAGAGCGGCGCATGGACCGGATCGGCGCCCCGGAAGAGGAAGTGCGAGCCGGGAAAGTGATGATCCCGAAACTCGGCCGTCCACTCGATCGCCTTGAACCCGAGGAAGAGAGCTCCCAGGCCCATCGTCACCGCGAGGAACGCCACCAGCGACCGCCGGCGATTCGTCTGCGACGCGTGAACCGCCAGGGCCATCGTGAGGCTCGACAGAATCAGGACGGCCGTGTTGACGCTGCCGATCGTCAGGTTCAGCTGCGCGCTCGCGGCGCGGAAGGCCTCGGGGTACAGAGCGCGATAGACGGTGTAGCCCGCAAACATCCCGCCGAAAAACAGCATTTCCGTGACGAGAAACGTCCACATCCCCAACGTGCCCGCTTCGCGTTGCTGGACGGCGTCCTCGAACTGATGCGCCCGCGACACGGAAACGGCGTGCTCAGACATGGCTGGCTTTCGCGGAAGGCGACGCGTATGCGTACGCCTCCTCGGTGACGATCGGCATCGTCTCGAAGTTCTCTGTCGGCGGCGGCGAGCTGGTTTCCCACTCGAGCCCCTTCGCGCCCCACGGATTCGCGCCCGCTTTCGGGCCATAGCGCATGGACCAGGTCAGGTAAACGAGGGGAAGCAGATATCCCACTCCCAGGATCGTCGCCCCCGCCGTCGACATCACGTTCAGGACCTGAAACTCCGGCGGGTACGCGTGGTAGCGGCGCGGCATTCCGAGGTATCCCAGAATGAACTGCGGGAAGAACGTGAGGTTGAATCCGAGGAACACGACGACCGCCGCGACCCTCCCCCACCACTCCGGATAGAGCCTTCCGCTGATTTTCGGCCACCAGAAATGGATGCCGCCGAGGTAGCCCATCAACGCTCCCCCGACCATGATGTAGTGAAAATGCGCGATGATGAAGTACGTGTCGTGGACGTGGACGTCGACGCCGAGCGTCGCCAGGAACAGCCCGGTCAACCCCCCCATCGTGAACAACCCGATGAAGCCGAAAGCATAGAGCATGGGCGTCTGAAACGAGATCGAGCCCTTGTACATCGTCGCCGTCCAGTTGAAGACCTTGATCGCGGAAGGGATGGCGACGAGGAACGACAGTCCGGAAAAGATCAGCCCCGCGGCCGCGGACTGGCCGCTCACGAACATGTGGTGACCCCAGACGAGAAATCCGAGGATGGCGATCGCAATGCTCGAAAACGCGATGAAGTTGTACCCGAACACCCGCTTGCGCGAGAAGCATGACACGATCTCGGAAATCACGCCCATCGACGGCAGGATCATGATGTAGACGGCCGGATGAGAATAAAACCAGAACAGGTGCTGGAAA
>JBOGJO010000053.1:0-4543 GCA_050747885.1 Thermoanaerobaculia bacterium | reverse complement strand
GTTCAGCCACGAGCGCCACGTCGCCGGCAACGGTATCGATTGCCGCTACTGTCACACGTCGGTCGAGGACTCATCGTTTGCGGGAATCCCACCGACCAAGACCTGCATGAACTGCCACGCCGAGATCTTCGCGAACAGCCCCTATCTCGAGCCGGTGCGCGAGAGCTTCCGGTCGGGCCGCTCGATCGAATGGACGCGCGTCCACGACCTTCCCGACTTCGTGTACTTCAACCACAGCATTCACGTGAACAAGGGCGTCGGGTGCGCTTCCTGTCACGGCCGCGTGGACCGGATGCCCCTCACCTGGCAGGTCAACACGCTCTATATGCGCTGGTGTCTCGATTGCCACCGAAACCCGGAGAAATTCCTTCGACCCCGGAACGAAGTCTTCAACATGGAATACGAGCCTCCCGTGGATCAGGCCTCCCTCGGCCGTCGCCTTGCGCGAGAATACGGGCTTCCGAGCGTCCAGCAGATGACCGATTGCGTGACGTGCCACCGATGAGCGAGCCCCTGACCCTCGAGCGGGTTCGCGCGAAGCTGTCCGGGTCCCGTGGCCCGAAATACTGGCGAAGCCTGGAAGAGGTCGCCGAAACGCCGGAATTTCAGGACTTCCTTCGGCATGAGTTTCCCGAGAACGCGGATCAATGGGGGGACTGCTTCAGCCGCCGCCGATTCCTCCAGCTCATGAGCGCGTCATTTGCCCTCGCGGGGCTGTCGGCATGCACGCGACAACCCGACGAGAAAATCGTCCCTTACAACGAGCAGCCCGAGGCCATCGTGCCCGGCCGGCCGCTCTTCTTCGCCACCGCTCTTCCCTGGCGCGGATACGCCCGCGGCGTCGTCGTGGAAAGCCACGAGGGAAGACCGACGAAGATCGAGGGGAACCCCCGCCATCCGGCCACGCCGGGCGGCGGAACCGACGCGTTCATGCAGGCGTCGATTCTGTCGCTCTACGACCCCGAGCGCGCGCAGGTCGTCACCCACGAAGGGACCGTGAGCAGCTGGGAATCGTTCGGGTCGGCGATGTCCCCGGTTCTGGATTCCGAGCGCGCTTCCGGCGGCGCGGGGCTGCGGATCCTGACCGGCACGGTCACCTCGCCCACCCTTTCCGCGCAGATCGGCGACCTGCTTCGTCTCTACCCGAACGCGAAATGGCATTCCTACGATCCGGTGCTCCGCGACGCGGAGCGGGCGGGGATCCGCGCGGCGTTCGGCCGGGATCTCGAGTGTCGCTATCGATTCGACCGGGCGGACGTCGTGCTTTCCCTGGACGGCGATTTCTTGAGCGGAGACCCCGCGAGCCTTCGGTATGTCCATGATTTCGCTTCGCGCCGCCGGGTTCGGACCGGGGATCCCCGCCTGAGCCGGGTTTATTCGGTCGAGAGCACGCCGACGCTCACGGGAGCGGCGGCGGACCATCGGCTTCCCCTTCGTTCGAGCGACATCGAGCAGGTGCCGCGCGCGCTCGCGGGAGGAATCGGCTTTCCGGTCGCCGGCAGCCAACCCGGCACGCTTCCGTCCGCGGCCCTGAACTGGATCACGGCAGCAAGGAAGGATCTGGAGTCTCACCGGGGATCGAGCGTCGTCATCGCAGGCGAAGGGCAGACGGCGGCGTGTCACACCTCGGTTCATTTGCTCAATCACGCCCTCGGAAACTCCGGCAAGACTGTGGTTTACACGGAGAGCGTCTCCGCCGCTCCCGGGTCCCAGCTGGATTCCCTGCGCGACCTCGTCGAGGCGATGCAGTCCGGAAAGGTGATGCTCCTCGTCATCCTCGGTCCCAACCCGGTGTACACGGCGCCGGCCGACTGGGACTTTCGAAGCGCGATGGCGAAGGTGGCCAACTCCGTGCGGCTGGGCCTTTCCGAGGATGAGACGTCCGAATGGTGCCACTGGAACTTGCCGATGACGCATCCTCTCGAGACCTGGAGCGATTCCCGAGCCTTCGACGGGACCGTGACGATCCAGCAGCCCTTGATCGCACCCCTCTACCGGGGAAAGTCCGATCACGAGCTGCTGGCGGTGCTTCAGGGACAGGGAGAACGGACGTCGCACGACATCGTCAAGGATCGCTGGCGGCAGGAGCGGTCCGGGCCCGGCTTCGACGATTTCTGGGCGCGCTCTCTCCAGGACGGGTTCGTCGCCGGAACGGAGCTGCCGGAGCTCGCTGTCGCGCCGATCCTCGAGAGCCTGCCGCCCCTGACGGCGAATCCGCCGGATCGCGACACCCTCGAGATCGTCTTTCGTCCCGATCCCACGATCTGGGACGGCGAAATGGCGAACAACGGCTGGCTCCAGGAATTGCCCAAGCCCCTCACGCGCCTGACCTGGGACAACGCCGCCCTGATGTCTCCCGACACCGCTGCCCAGTTTCATCTCGAGGCGGGCGACGTCGTCGAGCTCTCGATCGGCGGCCGAAAAGTGGAAGCCGCGGCGCTTCCCACGCCGGGACACGCGGACGGGTCTGTGACGGCCCATCTGGGATACGGGCGGGCCCGCGTCGGAACGGTGGGGCGAAAGACCGGATTCGACGCGTACACGCTTCGTCCCTCGTCCGCGACACAGTTCCAGACCGGCCTTGCTCTGCGGAAAACGGGAGGCCGTTGGGATCTCGCGACGACGCAGCACCACTCGTCGATGGAAGGACGCGGACTCGTGCGCTCGGCAACGCTTCCCGTGTTCCGCGCAAACCCGCGGTTCGCGCAGGAGATGGGCGAGGAACCCGCGAAAGATCTGACGCTCTATCCCCCGTTTCCGGGGAGCCTCCCCTCGAAGGAATACGCCTGGGGAATGGCGATCGACCTGAATACGTGCATCGGCTGCGGCGCGTGCGTGGCGGCGTGCCAGGCGGAGAACAATTCTCCCATCGTCGGAAAAGACCAGGTCCTCCGCGGGAGGGAGATGCACTGGCTTCGCATCGACCGCTACTATCAGGGAGGGGAGCGCAACCCGGCGACGTACTTCGAGCCGGTCCTGTGCATGCATTGTGAGAATGCTCCCTGCGAGGTCGTCTGCCCGGTGGGGGCAACCGTCCACAGCGCCGAAGGCCTCAATGAGATGATCTACAACCGCTGCGTGGGGACGCGGTACTGCTCCAACAACTGCCCGTACAAGGTTCGGCGATTCAACTTTCTCCAGTATTCCGACGAGCGGTCCCCGAGCCTGAAACTCATGCGAAATCCCAACGTGACCGTGCGGAGCCGCGGCGTCATGGAAAAGTGCTCGTATTGCGTTCAAAGGATCAGTGCCGGGAGGATCGAGGCGGAGAAGCGCAATTCCCCTCTCCTCGACGGCGAAGTCCGGACCGCGTGCCAGCAGGCCTGTCCCGCGAAGGCGATCGTGTTCGGCAACATCCACGATCCGGGGAGCGAGGTCGCGAAGACGAAGGCCGAGCCTCTGAGCTACGGCCTTCTGACGGATCTCAACACGCGGCCGAGGACGACGTACCTCGCGAAGGTGTGGAACCCGAACCCCGAGATCGGAGACGACCGAGGATGAGCGAGGTTCCCGAGCGCACCGCGAGTCTCGGTGGAGCGTCGCCGGTCCTCGAGCCGGGGCACACCTACCGCTCGGTTACCGAGAAGATCAGCTCGATCGCTCTTGCCCGGAGGACCCCCCGGGGATGGTTCCTCGGGTTCGGCATCGCCTTTTCCCTCACGATGGTCCTGTTCTACGCGATCGGGTACCTCTTCATCAAAGGCGTCGGCATCTGGGGAATCGACATGCCGGTCGCATGGGGATTCGCGATCGTCAATTTCGTCTGGTGGGTCGGCATCGGACACGCGGGAACGCTCATCTCGGCGATCCTTCTGCTCCTGAGGCAGGAATGGCGCACTTCGATCAACCGGTTCGCGGAAGCGATGACGCTCTTCGCGGTGGCCTGCGCGGGACTGTTTCCGCTGCTCCACCTCGGCCGCCCCTGGGTTTTCTTCTGGCTCTTTCCCTATCCCGACACGATGCGTCTGTGGCCGCAATTCCGCAGTCCGCTCGTGTGGGACGTGTTCGCCGTCTCGACCTACGGGACGGTTTCGCTTCTGTTCTGGTTCGTCGGCCTGCTCCCCGACCTCGCGACCCTGCGCGACCGCGCCCGCAAGCGAGTCGCGAAAGTGATCTACGGCTTTCTCGCGATGGGGTGGAGGGGCTCGGCGACGCACTGGCACCGCTATGAGACCGCCTATCTGCTCCTCGCGGGCCTTGCGACGCCGCTCGTCGTCTCCGTTCACACGGTCGTGAGCTTCGACTTTGCGGTCGCGATCGTGCCCGGCTGGCATTCGACGATCTTTCCGCCCTACTTCGTGCTGGGCGCGGCATTCTCTGGCTTTGCCGTCGTCGCAATGATCGCGATCGCGCTGCGCTCGCTGTTCAGCTTGGAGAATCTCGTCACCGACGATCATCTCGATGTGCTCGGCAAGGTGTTGCTCGCCTGCGGCCTGATGACGGCCTACGGCTACGTGTTCGAGGTGTTCGACGCGCTCTATTCCGGCGAGCCGCACGAACTTCAGACATTGCAGGATCGCTTCTTCGGCGAGTACTGGTGGAC
>JBOGJO010000052.1:0-9320 GCA_050747885.1 Thermoanaerobaculia bacterium | reverse complement strand
AATTTGGGGAGGGGTGGCCGAAGGCCGAGGAGGGGTTGAAATGAGACCGACCGTATCCCCTCTCTTCGAGCTCACACGCATCCGTCTGCTCGCCTTCTTCCGCGAGCCGGGCGCCGTCTTCTGGGTCTTCGTGTTTCCGATCCTGATGGGACTCGCGCTGGGTTTCGCCTTTCGCGAGAAGCCTCCGGAGAAGATCCCCGTCGGAATCGAGCCCGGCTCGCTTTCCCCGGCGACTCTCGCGGCGGTCGAGGAAGATCCCAACCTCGTCGTGCAGGAGCTCGCCGGAGAGGCGCAGGCGCGGCGCGCCCTGACGTTCGGAAAAATCGCGCTTCTCGTCGAGCCGGGGGATCCCCTCCGCTATCGCTTTGATTCCACCCGTCCGGACGCGAGAACGGCCCGGCTCGCGCTCGACCGCGCCGTCCAGCACGCCGCCGGGGCCCGCGATCCCGTCCCGACCGCTCCCGAGCTGGTGCGCGAAAAAGGATCCCGATACATCGATTTCCTTCTGCCCGGAATTCTCGGCTTGAACCTGATGGGGACCGGAATGTGGGGGATCGGATTCTCGGTTCTCACTTCCCGAATCAAGAAGACATTGAAACTTCTCGCGGCAACTCCGATGAGCAAGCGCGACTATCTCTTGAGCCACCTCCTGGGCCGGCTCGCGTTTCTCGCGTTCGAAGTGCCGCTCATCCTGCTGTTCGGGGTGCTCGTCTTCGGAGTGCCGATTCGCGGCTCTCTCCTCACGCTGGCGGGGGTCTGCGTGCTGGGGGCGCTCTCCTTCTCGGGGGTCGGACTCCTGACGACCTCGCGGGCTTCGACGTTGGAAACCGGCTCCGGGCTGATGAACCTCGTCATGATCCCCATGTGGCTCCTGTCCGGCTCTTTCTTTTCGGCGGATCGATTTCCGAAGGCCGCGCAGCCGCTCATCCAGGCTCTCCCCCTGACCGCGATCAACAACGCCCTTCGGGGAATCATGCTGGAGGGCAAGCCGTTCTCGGCGATCGCCGGCGAGTGCGCGATCCTCGCCGCCTGGGGCATCGGCACGTTCGTCGTCGCGCTGAAGATCTTCCGCTGGCAGTGAGCTCCCCCGAGACGCTCGTTCTCGACGCGGCGGCGGTCCGAACGCTGCTCCCCATGAAAGAGTGCATCGGGGCCATGGAGGAAGCGTTCCGGGCACTCGCGGACGGCCGGGCCCGGCTTCCCCTTCGTTCGATCCTCTGGACCCCCGACGAGCAGGGCGCGCTCGGCCTGATGCCGGGATGGCTGGGCGCGACACCAGAAGGGATTCTGGGTCTCAAGGCCGTCTCGGTCTTTCCCGGCAATCACGGAACGGAGCTCGACTCCCACCAGGGTGTCGTCCTGCTGTTCGAAGCGCAACGCGGACGGCTCCTCGCCATCGCGGACGCGACTGAGATCACGGCGATCCGCACCGCCGCCGTGAGCGCGGTCGCGACGAAGCTCCTCGCACGCCGGGACGCCGCCGACCTTGCGATCTTCGGATCCGGAACGCAGGCGCGCACCCACCTGGAGGCGATGCTGGCGGTTCGCCAGATCCGGAGCGTCCGGGTCTGGAGCCGCAATCCCGACAACGCCCGAGCCTTCGCGGATCGAGAGTCGAAGCGGCACGACAGGAAAGTCGAGCCGGTCGACAACCCGGAGGCGGCCGCTCGAGAAGCCGACATCCTCTGCACCGTCACCTCGGCGCGCAGTCCGTTTCTGCGCGGCGAATGGCTCTCGCCCGGGGCCCACGTCAACGCCGCGGGGTCGAGCATCGCGTCGGCGCGCGAGCTCGACGCCGCCGCCGTCGCGAGCGCGCGATATTTCTGCGACCGGCGAGAATCCACCCTCGCGGAGTCGGGCGACTTTCTCTTCGCGAAAAAGGAGGGCGCCGTCACCGACGATCACGTTCTCGGCGAGATCGGAGACGTGCTGACTGGAAGCCGCCGGGGCCGCATCTCGCAGGGCGACATCACCCTCTTCAAGTCTCTCGGCCTTGCGATCGAAGACCTCGCGGCCGCGAGCCTCGTGTACGAGAAAGCGCGCGAGCGAGGCCTCGGGGTCGCCCTCCCGATCGGGGGGCGCCGGGGGTGACGCCCCTCGAACCGATCGGCCTCGAGGAAATCCGCGCGGCGGCCCGGCGAATCCGCGGATCCGCCGTCCGGACGCCGACGCTCCGACTGAACGTCGACGGCGATACGCGCGTCGAGATCCACGCCAAGCTCGAAAACCTGCAACCGATCGGTTCGTTCAAGATCCGCGGAGCCGCCAACGCCATGCTCCTCGCCCCGAAAACCTCGCTCGCGCGCGGCGTGTACACGGCGAGCGCCGGCAACATGGCGCAGGGGGTCGCCTGGATGGCGCGCAAGCTCGGAGTGCCCTGTACCGTGATCGTGCCCGACCACGCGCCGCAGGCCAAGCTCTCGGCCATCTCGCGGCTCGGCGGCAGGATCGAGAAGCTCCCGTTCGACGAGTGGTGGCAGGTGCTCGTCGATCACGGCGCCCCGGGCCATGACGGGGTCTTCGTCCATCCGGTGAGCGATCCGGCCGTCATCGCCGGGAACGCAACGATCGGGCTCGAGATCCTGGAGGATGTTCCCGGCGCCGACACCATTCTGGTGCCCTACGGGGGCGGCGGGCTGAGCTGCGGCATCGCATCCGCCGTTCGAGCTCTGGAACCGAACACGCGCGTCTTCGGCTGCGAGGTCGAGACCGCGGCCCCGCTTTCCGCGTCGCTCGCCGCCGGCTCCCCTCGCGACATCGCCTACACGGCAAGCTTCGTGGACGGCATCGGGGCCCGCGGCGTCCTCTCCGAGATGTGGCCGCTCGTTCGATCGCTCCTCGCGGGCTCCTTTGTTTCCTCGGTCGCGGAGATCGCGGCGGCGGTCCGGCTGCTCGTGGAACGAAATCGCGTCGTCGCCGAAGGAGCGGCCGGCGCGGCCGTGGCGGCGGCCCTGTCCGGAAAAGCTCCGGGAACCAGGATCGTCTGCGTCGTCTCGGGAGGAAACATCGACGCCTCGAACCTCGTGAAGATCCTGAACGGCGAGGTCCCCTGAACCGGGGCTTCAGCGAAGAAGAACCCAGCGCCCTCCCCCGGTCGCAATCACGGCGAGGTTCATGACGACGAGCATCAGGTCGTAGTGCCAACCGTCGTTTTTTTTTCCCCAGAACCCCGTGTGCCACACGAAAATCTTCTTCTGGATCGCGCCAAGCATCACGAGGATCAGGCCGGCCGCGGCGAGCTGGACGAGCACTCCGAACAGGACGCCCGCGCTCCCGGCGAGCTCCGCGGCGCCGAGGAAGAGGGTGAACTTCGGGCTCATGCCGATGCTCTCGGCGCGTTTCGCGGGCTCCCGCACGTGGTTCCACCCGCTCGAGCCGAAGACGGCGGCGATCATCAACCGCAGCGTTAGAAGGGCCGCGTCGGCGAAAAAGGCGGGCAGATCGATCATCGAAGGGCGTCAGTTTATCTCTGCTTCTTCTCCTCCAACTCCTCGAGGGTCTTCGGCCAGTCGGAGTGCATCAGGCGCGAGAGGGCCCGGTCCGCGAGGAGCCTGCCTCCGGTCTGGCAGCGCGGGCAGTAGTTCGCCTCGTTTTCGGCGTAGACGACTCGCTGGACAGGCGCTCCGCAGTCCGGGCAGGGCTTCCCGTAGCGGCCGTGGACCGCCATCCCTTCGCGGAATGCGGTGACTTTTTCCGGGAATCGCCCCTCGCTCTCGCGACGCAGGCGCAAGGTCCATTGCTCCAGCGTGCCGGCCGTCGCTTCGCGCAGGCGATCGACTTCCTCGGCCGTGAGCTTCGAGGTCAGCTTCATCGGCGAGAGGCGGGCGGCATGCAGGATCTCGTCCGAGTAGGCGTTCCCGATGCCGGAAAAGAGCCGCGGATCCGTCAGCGCGCGCTTGAGCGTGTGGTTCTCCGAACGGAGCGCATTCTCAAACTCGGCCCGGCGCGCGTCCAGGGGCTCGACCCCTCCGCGGGCGAAATCCGCGAGCGCTCCCTCGCCCGAGACGAGATGGATCGACGCCCGTTTCTTCTGGCTGGCCTCGGTCAAGAGCAGCGTCCCGGAATCGAAATCGAGGGCGGCGAGATTGATCCTCCCGCCGATCTTCGCGCCGCGGGCCTTCCAGTGGAAACGGCCGGCGATCATCAGGTGAACGACGAGGAACAGACCGCCGTCGAGTGCGACCACGATCCGCTTTCCGAGACGCCGCACGGCGACGACCTTCTTTCCCTCCGCGGCGGAAATCGGAGGATCGAAGGAACGCAGCACGAACGGGCTCTTGATCCGGATCTTCTCCAGGACCCTTCCGGCGAGCATCCTTTCGAGGGCCTCGACGTAGACGACGACATCCGGGAGCTCGGGCACGGCGAGATCGTGACATATCTCGCCCGCTCCCTGTGATGGAATAGCCGCCCATGAGTCCGTGGCAGGTGGCGAGCATGCTGGCGTCCGCGTTCGGAGCGGGGATGATGAACGCGCTGGCGGGGGGAGGCACGATCCTGACTTTTCCGGTGCTGCTGCTCCTCGGCGAGTCGGCGATCACGGCGAACGCGACCTCGACGGTCGCGCTGCTCCCCGGCGCAGCGGCGAGCATGGCTGGCTACCGCCGCGAGGTGGGTGAGCACCGGCAGTGGCTGACCGCGCTCCTCCTGCCGAGCGTGATCGGCGGCGCCGTCGGCTCATTTCTGCTGCTGCGCACGCCCGAGGTCGCGTTCGAGCGGCTGGCGCCGCTCCTCGTGCTCTTCGCGACGCTGCTGTTTCTCGTTCAGGGAGCGATCCGCCGGTGGACCCGCGCGCACCATTTCGGGACTCCGTCCCGAGGCCGATTTCTCGCGGTGTCGGCGGTGCAACTCGGCGTCGCCGTGTACGGCGGGTATTTCGGCGCCGGCATCGGAATCCTCATGCTCGCCGCGCTCGGCTTCCTCGGCCTGTCGGACATCCACGCCATGAACGGCCTGAAGAACTTCTTCGGAATGTGCATCAACGCGGTCGCCGCGGCCTATTTCATCTTCCGCGGCGCCGTCGTCTGGCCGGCGGCGCTCATCATGGCGGGCGCCGCGATCGCCGGAGGTTACGGCGGCGCCCGCTTCGCCCGGCGGATCGGGCGCGACCGGGCGAGGAAAGCTGTCGTCGTGATCGGGTTCGCGATCACGGCCATCCTCCTGCTCCGAAGGGGCCTTTTGAAATGACGAATATGCATTAGCGGCGTCCCGTCCTCCCGGTGGTAAGAAGGAATCGAGGAGGACCACCGCATGGAGTCCGATTCGAAATTCCGAGTTCTGCTGCCGATCGAACCGGACGAGCCGGTTAAAGATCTCTGCAGTCTGCTCCAGGCATTCTTCCGTCCGGAATCGACGCTGCTGCGTCCCTTCTATGCCGCCCGCCCCCTGCAGGCCGAGGTCTTCCTGCCGGAGGCTTCCGCGGCGCTGCCGGAGCTGTGCCGGATCGATCTCGAATCGCGGCTCGCCGCGGAAGATCAGTTGCGGAGAACCGCCGCGCCGTTTGGAGCGGCCGGGTTCGCCACCGAGCCGGACGTCGTCTCCGGTCCGCCGATCCCGTCGATCCTCGAGGAGATCTCCGCCTGGCACGCCGACCTGACGGTCGTCCGGACGAGCCGCGTGGTCCAACCCGAAGGCCGAATCGGCCACCTCACGTCCGCGCTGTCGCGCAGCGCCGCGACCCCCATCCTGACCTACCGCGACGCGCCCGAAGGATTCCGTCCGCGCCGGCTGCTGATCGCCACCGACTTTTCGGAGAGCTCGAAGGCGGCCGCCGACTGGGGCATGGCGTTCGCCGAGCTGACCGGGGCGGAAGCGCATCTCCTCTACGTCATCGCTCGCCACGGAACGCGCAAGCTCGATTCCGACATCCTGGTGAGGGAAGGAAGCGCGGAAATCGGACGCTGGCGAAGCCGGATCGACCCCGCGTTTCCACACCCGGTGACCGACGCCCACGTCATTTCGGCGGAATATCCGTCGGAAGGGATTCTGAACTTCGCGACCGATTCCGGTTTCGACATGATCGTGCTGGCGGGCACGGGCCGCACGGTGCTCGGAGGAATGTTGCTCGGCAGCAACGCCCGCGCGGTAATCCGCTGGAGCGACCGTCCCGTGCTGCTCGTGCCGAACTCGAACCGCGTCCCGGCCGCGTCGATGCTTTCGAAACTGCAGGCGACCGTTGCAAGCCGTTGAGAAGCGCCCGCGGGCGGGGCCGGAGTTTTCTGCTAGGATCCGGCGTATGCCTTCGGCCGTGCATGAGGCGATCGACCTGCTGTCCAAGAGCGGCGAAGCTGCTTTCGCGATCGACTCCGGCGACCGGATCGTGTACTGGAACCGGGGCTGCGAAGAGCTCCTCGGTTTCGAGCCCCAGAAGGTCCTGGGAAAGCACTGCTTCGACGTCATGGGCGGGCGGGATGACTATGGAAACGTTTACTGCTACCGGAATTGCCCGGTCGCCCACCAGGCTCGCGACGAGGACGCTGCGGAAATCAACCCGTTCCACCTCTCGGTGAAGGACAAGGCGGGCAAGGAAAAGCGGCTCGTCGTCTCGATGTTTTCCGTGCCGGCGGTTCGCGCGTCGCTCTCGGCCGTCATCCACGTGATCCGCGAAGACGGCGCGGCCCCCTCGCCGCTCGAGAACAGCCTCGCCGAGGCCTCGGCCGCCGCGCCGCAACCGCGATGGGCGATGGTGAGCACGGAGGGGCAGAAGGTCGAGCTGACCGCGAGAGAGAAGGAGATCCTGCGCTGCCTGGCCGAAGGGCTTTCGACGCCCGCGATCTCCGACCGTCTTTTCATCGCGCCGGTGACGGTTCGAAACCACGTCCAGAACATCCTTCAAAAACTCGACGTCCACACGAAGCTCGCCGCCGTGGTTTACGCGTTTCGAAATCAACTGATCTGATCCCGATCCCCGGCCCGGTTTCCATCCCAAAATGATGCATTTGCAGGACGCCGGCCCGGCCCCCTGGGAGGACACTTCTTCCGGAGGGAATCCAGCATGAGAGTCCGAGACATCATGACGACGGCGATCTGGTCGTGTTCCGACAACGCGAGCGTGGCTTCGGCGGCCAACACGATGCGGGACCACAACTGCGGCTTCGTGCCCGTCGTCACCGGAGACGGCGGGGTCGCGGGGGTGCTCACCGATCGGGACATCTGCATGGCCCTGGTCCGCAAAGACGTCCGGCCGTCGGAGCTGAACGTGCGCGAGGTCGCCAAGCAAGACGTGGCGACGTGCTCGCCCCACGACGAGATCCACGTCGCGATTCAAATCATGGAAAGCTCGAGGGTCCGCCGGCTTCCCGTCGTGGAGGAGGGAAGGCTGCGCGGAATCGTTTCCATGACGGACATTCTCCGTCACGCGGTGCCTCTGCGAAGCCCCGAAGCCGACGCCCTGACGTGTGCCGACGCGGTGGGCGCGCTCAAGCTGATCAACCGGAATCCGCGGCCTCGAAAGACCTGGGTCGTCGCCGCCGAATGATTCGAGTCCGCCGGGCGGTTGAGGTAGTCTGCGGCGGTTGAGCTCCCCAGGCCAATGACCTCCGCGTTTCTGCCGAAATCGATCGTTGCGCTGCGCGGATACACGCGCCGGCAGCTTGTTGCCGACCTCCAGGCGGGGCTCGTTGTCGGAGTCGTGGCAATTCCCCTCGCGCTCGCCTTCGCGATCGCGTCGGGCGTCTCCCCTGAGAAGGGGCTCGTCACCGCCGTTGTCGCGGGATTCCTGATCTCGCTGCTGGGCGGAAGCCGGGTCCAGATCGGCGGTCCGACCGGCGCTTTCGTCGTCATCGTGTACGGCATCGTTCAAAAATACGGCACGGATGGCCTGGCCGTATGCACGCTGTTGGCGGGAGCCCTCCTCGTCGTGATGGGACTTGCCCGCCTCGGCGGGGCGATCAAGTTCATTCCGTACCCGGTCGTCACGGGATTTACGAGCGGGATCGCGGTAATCATCTTTTCGTCCGAGGTGAAGGATCTGATCGGCCTTCGAATGGGCGCCGTTCCGGTGCCGTTTCTCGAGAAATGGGCCGCCCTGGCCGGGGCTTTCGGCACGCTCTCCTTCGCCTCGGTCGGAGTCTCAGCGGGATCGCTCGCGATCCTGGTCCTCTGGCCCCGAATCTCGAGAAGGATCCCCGGTCCCATCGTCGCCATTGTTGCCGCCACGGTCGCCGTCGCGATCTTCAAAATTCCGGTCGAGACGATCGGTTCGCGATTCGGCGCCTTCCACGCCGCGATTCCGGCCCCTCGCCTCCCGGTGATCAACCTCGCGCGAATCCGCGAGATGCTCTCTCCGGCGGTCACCGTCGCCCTCCTGGCCGGAATCGAATCGCTCCTGTCGGCCGTCGTGGCCGATGGAATGATCGGCAGCCGGCACAAGTCAAACCTGGAGCTCGTCGCGCAGGGCATCGCAAACATCGCTTCGTCGATCTTCGGAGGAATCCCCGCGACAGGGGCGATCGCGCGCACCGCCACAAACGTCAAGTCCGGCGGCCGAACTCCCGTGGCGGGGATGATCCATTCGGTGACCCTTCTCGTCATCCTGCTTCTCTTCGGCCGATGGGCAAGCCTCATCCCACTCGCCACCCTCGCCGCCGTCCTCGCGTTGGTCGCCTACCACATGAGCGAGTGGAGGTCGTTTGCAACCCTTCTAAGAACGCCCCGCAGCGACGTGATGGTTCTTCTCGTCACGTTTCTCCTGACCGTGCTCGTCGATCTGACGGTTGCAGTCCAGGCGGGGATTGTCCTGGCCGCGCTCCTCTTCATGAAACGAATGGCCGACGTGACGAACGTGGAAGCCATCTCGCGCGAATTCCGGGAGACCGCGGACGGCACCATGACGGCCGACCCGGGGGGTGTCTTTCGACACGTCGTTCCGCCCGGGATCGAGATCTACGAGGTCAACGGCCCCTTCTTCTTCGGCGCCGCCGATAAGATCAAGGACGTCCTGCAGTTCGTCGCAAAAAAACCGCGGGTTTTCATCCTCCGGCTTCGAAATGTCCCTGCGATCGACGCAACGGGGATCCACGTCCTCGACGATCTGTACGAGAGTTTCGCGCGAAAAGAGATCGCGTTCCTGATCGCCGGCCTCCAGGCGCAGCCGCTCATGGCGCTTGACCGTGCCGGCCGACTCGACCGATACGGGCGCGAAAACCTCAGCGACGACCTCGACGGCGCCCTCCGAAAGGCAGCGGAAATCCTGGGTCCTGACCCCTCCCGGAAATGAGCCGTTTGCATCATGGAAGCGAGGAGGAAATCCGGCAGACTGAACACCTCGAAAGACGCGAATCGCTCTTGAGTTATGAAAGCGGACGAGCAATCCCCCGAGC
>JBOGJO010000051.1:0-1483 GCA_050747885.1 Thermoanaerobaculia bacterium | reverse complement strand
ATCCTCGAGCGCGCGAAAGCCCCCGTCGAATTCGAGGAGGTGAGCGCCGGCCTCGAGTCGCTCCGGGCCCAGGGCGATCCGCTGCCGCCTTCCGTGCTCGAATCGGTCAAGAAGAACGGCGTTGCCCTGAAGGGCCCGCTCACGACACCCGTCGGCGGAGGGTTCAAGTCCGTCAACGTGCGGCTTCGGCAGTCTCTCGACCTCTACGCAAACCTGCGGCCCGTCAAGAACTTCCCGTCCGTGCCCTCGCGCTTCGCCGGTGTGGATCTGATCGTCGTGCGCGAAAACACGGAAGATCTCTATTCCGGCCTCGAGCACGTCGTCGTGCCGGGCGTCGTTGAGTCTCTCAAGATCATCACCGAGCGCGCGTCCACGCGGATCGCGAGGTTCGCCTTCGAGTACGCGCGCGCCCACAGCCGAAAACGCGTTACGGCGATCCACAAAGCCAACATCATGAAACTCTCCGACGGGCTCTTTCTCGACTGCTTCCGAAAGGTCGCGGCGGAATACCCCGACATTCGCGCCGACGAACGCATCGTCGACGCGCTCTGCATGGATCTCGTTCTGAAGCCGGAGACCTACGATGTCTTGCTGCTCGAGAACCTCTATGGCGACATCGTTTCGGACCTCGGCGCGGGCCTCGTCGGCGGCCTCGGTCTCGTCGGGAGCGCGAATCTGGGAGAGCGTTATGCCGTGTTCGAAGCGGTCCACGGATCCGCGCCCGATATCGCCGGCCAGAACCTCGCAAACCCGACCGCGATGCTCCTCTCCGCGATCATGATGCTCTCGCACATCGGCGCCGCTTCCGTCGCGGAACGGATCACCTCTGCCCTTCACGCTACCTACGCGGCAAACCTCCGAACGAGGGACCTGGGCGGCTCGCTCGGCACCCGCGAGTTCGCGGCCGCCGTTGAGGACCGTTTGTAGCTTGCGCCGGTCGGAAGTTGCGATCCGTTTTCTGAGCTTTACGGCAAACGGTCGATCGCGCCGCGCAGTTCGGCGGTGTGACCCGGAGTCGTTCCGCAGCACCCGCCGACGATTCGCGCGCCGGACCTGATCCATTCCGCGGCCTGCTCGGCGTAGTCCCTCGGATCGACTCGATCCGACAGCGTGTTGGCGTAAGCGCTGACCGGCACTCCCTCCGCCGCCGCCTTCACGTGCGCGAGTTCCACGTCGATCGCGCGGGGCCAGATGCAATTGACGCCAATTGCCGCGGGTCCAAACGAAAGGACCGAGCGGACGGCCTGCTCGAGCGGTTCGCCGGACAGAAGGGCTCCTTTGCCGTCGGTCACAAACGAGACGACGAACGGGACGCTGCCCCGAACGGCCCGAGCCGCGGCGCCGGCCTCTCTGATCGTGTTCACGGTCTCGATCAGCACGAGATCGACTCTCGCCGCGAGCAGATTCGCCGAATGCGCCGCATGCTCGCGATCGAGCACCGGCGTCTCCGCGACCAGATCCGACCGATAGCAGTCTGCCAGAG
>JBOGJO010000050.1:0-2490 GCA_050747885.1 Thermoanaerobaculia bacterium | reverse complement strand
CGGGAGGTCAGTGTCCCGATCCGGTTCTGCGCCGCCTTATTGAATCGAAACGAAATTATCGGTAGAGAGCATTCGCTTGGTTCGCGCTTTCGCGAAGAATTCGTTCGGAATTTTCTCTCCACCGGGGCGTGATCTTGTTGACTCCTATGAAGCTGGTAGTAAAGTGATTCTCGACTTCCCCCCGAGAAGCCAACCGCTCGGTTTCGTGACCGCGACATCGTTCGATTTCGAGTGAAGCAGCGGCCATCATCTCCGAACTCTGAGGCCGGCTCTCGAGGGGCGCCAGAAGTAGAGCCCATGATGGGAAGATGGTCTTTGGGTTCCTATGCTGCTACGTTGTCGTGTATTCTTTTTCTGGTTTCTCTCGGAGCTGTCGGCGTGGAAGGGCAACCCGTGAAGGAATCCGCCGACGTTTCACTCGTCGAGGTTCCACTCACTGTGACGGACCGAGCGGGTAAGCCGATCAGGGGAATCCCAACCTCAGCATTCCACGTGTCGGACGATGGCCGACCAACAAAAGTCGACAGTTTGGACGCCGTGGACTTTGGCTCGGCTGGGGTTCCCGCTCCTGCCTCAGCCTCTGGAGACGGAGACGGGGGGCGTCTTCTGCCCGCCGCTAGGCGACGTTTCCTTCTCCTCTTCGACCTCTCGTTTTCAACGCCATCGCAACTTCTCCGAATACGCGAAGCCGCTCGCGCTCTCGTGCAAAAAGAGCTCGCGCCGGACGATCTGGTGGCGGTCGCCGTTTTCTCGGTGAAGAAGGGTCTGCGGCTACTGCTCACGTTTACGCCCGACCGATCTCAGGTCGCAGCCGCAATCCAGACCCTCGGCTATTCGAACGAAAAGGAGATGAGCAGCGACCCGCTTCAGCTCAATCTGAGCGATCCTTTTACCGGGGACGCTCCTATTAGTCTCGGAAAAGAGACGGACGAGATCATTGGCATGTACTTGCGCGACGAGGCCTCCTACCGCCAGGGCCGCGTCGACAGCCTCATCCAATCACTCGGCGACCTCGCGCGCGCACTCGCATCGGTTCAGGGTCGGAAGCAGATCGTCTATTTTTCTCAGGGCTTCGATTCGAAGCTCCTTCAAGGCAACGCGACCGATAGCGCCGCAACGGCCTCTCAGAATTTATCCGCATCCCGGGGCGAGGTCTGGAGGATTGACAGCCAGCAGCGCTACGGGAGTTCGGCGCTCCAGGCCTCGCTCAACGACACCCTGGAGCTCTTCAAGCGAAGCGATTGCGTGATCCACGCCGTCGACCTCCTGGGCCTGCAAAATTGGAAAGACCCGAGAGACGCGAGCGGGGGAGAAGGCAACGGAACGCTCTTTGCGATGACTCGAGAGACCGGCGGCGTTCTCTTCGAGAACGGCAATAATTTTCCGGAACAGCTCGGCCGTCTCCTCGAAACCCAAAAGGTGGTTTACGTCCTGACGGTCGCGGCCCGCGTCACCGGAAAGCCCGGAAAATGGCATGTGCTCAAGGTGAAAGTCGATCGCCCCGGGGTGGTCTCCGCGCGCGCCGGTTATTACGAGCCAAAGCCCTTTAGTTCGACTACTGCCCTGGAACGCAAGCTTATCGCCGCCGACCTCATCGCCTCCGATGCATCCAGGAGTCAACTGCCGTTCCACGCACTCGTCGTCCCTCAGCCAGGGACCCCACTTCCCGAGCTGCCGGTCCTCATCCGCGTGGAAGGGAGCGCGCTGCGAACGCCCTCCATTGAAAAAAAGCTTCCTCTCGAATTCTACGGGTACGCGATCGATCGGGCCGGGGTGGTCGCAGATTTTTTTGCGGAAAGTCTCTCACTTGACCTGACCAAAGTCGCTAGGGACCTCGAAAAGGGCGGGGTCCTCTTCTACGCAGATCTTCAGGTCCCCCCCGGCGAGTACGAGCTCCGGCTTCTGGTTCGTAATCTCTCTGACGGCTCCGTCGGCTCGGTCGCGATTCCTGTGTCCGTTCCTGCCTTCTCCTCCGGATCACCCCGAGTCGAACCGCCCCTCGTCGTCGGCAACCCCCCGAGTGGCATCGTCATTCATGCCGTTTCCGCGCGGCTCAGAAAGTCGACCGTGCAGAGAGCCTTCCCCTTTCAGCTCGGGACCGAGCCGTTCTTGCCCGAGGTCTCTCCGTCCCTCCGAGCCGGGGAGAGCGCTCGAATCTACGTGGTAACGTATGCCTTCGGCAGCGAGAACCTGAAGCTATCCGGTCAGATCCTGGAGAAAGGCGGACGCCCGCTCAAGACCGCGGAGCTCTCGATTCTCGGTCGGACGCCGCCGGATTCCTTCGGCCGAGCAACCTATCTCCTAGCCTTCAAGACAGATCTGCTGAAGCCTGGTACCTACGGTCTTCGCATCCTCGCGCAGAGCGAAGGGTCGGGGGTCTCGCGCCAGGCAAGCTCCAGGTTTGAGATCCGTTAGAAGCTCAGGAATCCCAACCCGGGTTCTCACCAGCGTTTGATCACTGCCAGGACTCTCTCGATCTCGGTCTCGTCG
>JBOGJO010000049.1:0-6915 GCA_050747885.1 Thermoanaerobaculia bacterium | reverse complement strand
CGCCGGTTAAAGCGGTACGTGAGCTGGGTTTAGAACGTCGTGAGACAGTTCGGTCCCTATCTCGTGTGGGCGCAGGATAATTGAGTGGATTCGTCCTTAGTACGAGAGGACCGGGACGAATGAACCTCTTGTGCACCGGTTGTCGCGCCAGCGGCACGGCCGGGTAGCGATGTTCAAAAGGATAACCGCTGAAAGCATATAAGCGGGAAGCCTTCCACAAGATGAGTTATCCCGGGGGCAACCCCCTGAAGACCCGTGGGAGATGACCACGTTGATAGGCGGGGTGTGGAAGCGCTGCAAGGCGTGAAGCTGACCCGTACTAATCGGTCGTGCGGCTTGACCATAAAATTTTTAAGGTGCGTTTCGATTCTGTCTTCTTACCCTCACCCGGTCGCTTTCAGCGACCACCCTCCCGCGTTGACGCAGCTTCTAAAGGCTGCCCGCCGGGAGAGGGAAGTGCGGAGGTAAGGCTTTTGTCACCCGATTCTTTTGAGAATTTCGTACGCGATTTTCTCGGTGGTTTTAGCGAGGGGGTCCCACCCGTTCCCATTCCGAACACGGCAGTTAAGCCCCTCAGCCCCGATGGTACTGCACGGGAAACTGTGTGGGAGAGTAGGACGCCGCCGGGGATTAATTTTGACAGGCCCACGAGGAAACTCGTGGGCCTCTTTTTTTGTCGAGCCTTCGGGCGTGAGGCGGAGTCCTGCTCGAGGGGAGCCCGAGGGGATTCATCCCCTCGCTTGGACGAGAGCGGCCGCTCCGTCTCGGGCGCGAAGCGCGCGGCCGCGAGGACGCCGCCGGGGATTCATTTCAAAAGCCAGGAAGGGAACTCCTGGGCTTCGTTTTTTTACCTCCCGCTCTCCTTCTTCGGTCCGCGCGGCGCCGGCTGAGCATGCCGGGCTTCCGCGCGAGGCATCGATACCGGGCGCGACTCCATCCGTGGCGTCGAGCGAGTCTGCATCCGGGGAGCTGCGTGGGCGATCGGGACCGTGCGGGTCATCGGTGCCGCGTGCGGAGCGGGAGCGGGCCTGGATTCGACGATCCGAGCGCCCCGATTCGGCGCCGACGCTCTTGCCGAGACGTGCCGCTCGACGCGCGGCGTCTCGTGACGCGGCGCCATCGCGACGCGCCGTTGAGGGGACACCTGCGCCCTGGGAACGGCGTTCCGGTGGATGGTCGACATCGTTTTCGGACGGGCGGACCGCGCGACGACGCGCTTCGGGGCGTTGTGCGCCGGCGGGGAGGCGCGGTGAACGATCACGCTCGACGTCGCCCTGCGAGGCGCCGTGTTTCGCGTCGAGTGAGAACGCGCCGCCGTTTGGCGGTGCGCCACGACGCGCTTCGGGGCGTTGTGCGCCGGCGGCGACACGCGGTGAGCGGTAACGCTCGAAGTAGCCCTGTGAGGCGCCGTGTATCGCGGCGAGTGAGAACGCGCCGCCGTTCCGTGCTGGGTCGTCGCTCGGCCCGGCACGGCGGCCGATCGCGTCCGAGATCTCGTCCGCGTCGCCGTCGGTCGGGCGGCCGCGCGGGACGTCAATGCGATTCGGGAACTGTGGGCCCGTCCGACCGCGTCGATGCGGGTCGGGTGGAGCTTCGCGGCCGCGAGGCTCGTCGGCCGGATCGTCCGGCGCGTGACCCGTTCGATTCGCTTCGGGTCGGGTCCGTTCGTCCGGACGACGCCGTTGGCAACGGAGAAGCGCGTCATCGACGTCCCTCGACGCAGCAGGGTCGCATTTTGTCTCGAGGAAAGCCGAACTGTCGCCGCGTTCACGCCGACGAAGCTCCGCGTCGGCACGAACACGTATCTCGACGGCGGATCGACGAATGCTCTTCCAAAGTACCCCGACGTCGTGAACACGAACGCCGGCGACAACGGCGCCCAGCCGATGAAGTCGTCGCTGTAGCACCACGTCACCCAGGCAGGGCCCCAGACATAACCCGGGACCCACACCCAGCCGTAACCGGGCTCGTAGACCCACGACCCATAGTGGTAGGGATACGCACCCCAGGGATCGTAGGACACCCAGGACCAGCCGTAATCGGTGTAGAGCCATTCCCCGTTGGAGTAGGGCTGCCAGCCGGCGGACACCCGGGAGGGCCGCCAGCACCGTCCGTAATTTCCGACGGTCACCCACGTTCCATAGGGCGACAGCCGGCTTTGAAAGGAGGAAAAACTCACGCTCCATCCCGTTCTCGCCGAGAGGGGGCTCGCGGATCCGGAAAGAGCCAGAGCCAGGAGCGTTCCCAGCACCAGAACGGTCGGCCGAGCTTTTAGCGGTGTCTTCATTGTCAGCCTCCACCCGTGAAAACGCTTTTCGCCGGCGCGGAAATCCCGGTTTCGGCCCGCTAATTGCAGCGTTTCAAAGGAAGGAAGGCGTGTGCCGCGCTGTCATCCCCCCGCCGCCGATTTCGCGTGTCGCCCGTTGAGAATTCGGCGAGCCAGCAGCGGAATCGTCAGGCCCTGAGCGAGGATCGAGAAAACGACGATCCCGTACGTGGCGAGAAGGACGGCCCTTCGGCCGGGAAAAGGGCCGAGCGAGAGCGCCATCGCGACGGAAATTCCGCCCCGAAGACCGCCCCAGGTCAGCAGCGCGAGATCGCCCCGGTCAAAATGAAAACGACGGCCGAGGATCCCGAGCCCGGCGCCGACGGAAATCCAGCGGGCGGCGAGCACGAGCGGAACGAGGAGAAGGAGCGCGAGGAAAGCTCTTCCAAACGACCAGAGGAAGAGCGATTCCAGGCCGAGCAGGAGAAAGAGAACGGCGTTCAAAACCGAGTCCACGAACGACCAGACGTGGTCGATCGCCTGTCGGGTGGGCTCCTCCATGGCGAAACGCCGCCCGCGATTTCCGATGAAGAGTCCCGCCACGACGCACGCGAGCGGCGACGACGTCTCGATCCTCGCGCCGACGAAAGTGATTGCGAGGACCAGAGAAAAGCTCAGGAGCACTTCGACGGGCGGGTCGTTGATCCTCTTCATGGCCTGATACGCGATCAGACCCGCTCCCAAGCCGAGGGCGAGACCGCCGAAGACCTCCCGAGCGAAGAGCAGTGTCGAGGAAAGCAGCAGCCCGCCTCCGGAGGCGTGTCCCCGCGTTCCCGCGAGCTCGAGCAGCACCGTGAACACGACGACCCCGAATCCGTCATTGAAGAGGCTCTCGGCGGCGATCCTGACTTGCAGGGAACTGGATGCCTTGAGGGTCTTGACGATTCCGAGCACCGCGACGGGATCGGTGGGAGAGATCAAAGCCCCGAAGACGAGGCAATAAGCCAGCGGAACGGCGACCCCGCAAATTCGGAAGACCGCGGAGCTCGCGAAACCCACGATTGCGGTCGAGAGAACGACGCCCAGCGAAGCGAGAACGACAACGGGCCACCGCTCGCGGCGGAGGTCGTCGATGTCGAGGTGCAGGGCCCCCGCGAACAGGAGGAAGCTGAGGACCCCGCTGAAGAGAAATCGCGAGAAATCGATTTCCCCGATCAATTGCTTCGCGACCGAGCTCACGTCGAAGGAGGGGAGCAGCTTTTCGAGGGCGAGGATCGCTGCCGACGCGACCAGGCCGCTCAGAAGAAGACCGATCGTCGATGGCAGCCGGAAAAAATAGCTGTTGATGAAACTGAAGACTCCCGCCGCGATGATCAGGAGGGCGACGGTTTCGAGAACTCTCACCCGCACTCCCGTGGATCGGAAACGTGGGCGACGTTTTCATAGATCTTTTCCATGATCAGACTCCGTTCAAAGAAATCCCCTCCCGTTCATGGATTGTCGGGCCGAGCCTCCTTTGTCACGACGTCATTCGTTGTTGCCCATCTCTTGTTCCAACCCAGCCGCGCGGCCGTCTCGATGTTGACGGTCCCATCGGCGTTGTAAATTCCAGTGGCGACGAGGCGCCGCTGGATCTCGGGTGCGTAGAGGGGGAAGCGTCGATCATCCGGGCCTTCCGGGACGAAGAGCTGGTTCTGGCGCACGACCTCGAAATCCTTGTATGCCTTGCGGACGCCGTTGACCATGTAATCGAACTCGACGTCGCTCGAACCCTGGACGACGATCGAATCAAGTCCTTTGCGGACGCAGGCCAGGACGGCGAGCCCTCCCGTGGGAGTCAACTGAACTGTGATGTTCCGTTCGTCCGTCACGTCTCGGAACGATTCCGGCACCTCGATCGTCGCAAAACCGCCGACCGTCCGGGCGGTTCCCCGGAAATAGGTTCCCGACTCGGGTCCCTCGAGGGAAACGAACCGGATTTCTTTGGTGGGATCGGTGGGATGAGGCTCGACGAAGTTCTTCACACCCACGACCGTCAAGGCGCCTCCGACGTGGGCGTCATCGACGGTGAAGACGCCGAAGTTATGGCCGCTGTGAGAGCTGGCAAGCTCTCCTTCTGTTCCGCTTATCGCGAGGGTCCCCATGACGGCGACTCCGGTGGCGCCGCCTGACACATTACTCACACCGAGGACTCCCGCGATGCCGGAATCCGTCAAACCCTGCACCCCGACATGCGATTTGCTCTCACCGCGCACGCCGGAGGATGTCTCTCCGGTGATGGAGGTGGATCCGGTTCCGTCCACCCCAAGGACGCCTGCGGAGTCCGCGGAAAGGGAGCTATTGATCCCCGACACGCCGGCCGATCCTGCGGTCGTCTTTCCGCTGACGCCGGGTGCGCTGCCCGAGACACCGCTGACGCCGGCGCTGGACGCGGATATCCCGAACACGCCGATTCCCCCGAGGCCCACACCTCGAACTCCGGTGCTGGTGCCGGAGGTTCCGACGACGCCGAAGCTGTTCAGAGAGTCTCCCCACACTCCTGCTGTCGGCTCCGCGATGCCGCTTCCCGCTCCGGACCTTCCCAAGACGCCGATGCTTGTGGCGGTCGTCCCGGCGACACCAAAACCGGCGCTGGAATCTCCTCGCACGCCGGCGGCCGGCGCGCTGGAAAAGCTTGGTGCGCCGGCGGTGCCGAGGACTCCCGCCACTCCGGAGGGCATTGTGCCCGCGATGGCGGCGACGCCCAGGATCGCGGTGTCGGTGACGGAGAATCCCGGGCTCCCAGAGCTCGTCGATCCGGAGAATGGCAGAGTCAAAGTGCTCCCCCCGCCGGTGGCTGCGATCGAGATCGTTGAGCCTGAGGGGGTGATCGAGATGCCGGTGCCGGGCGTGAGTGTGAGCGCACCGGTCAAGCCGTTCAGGCTCGTGACGACGTCGATGGAGCCACCGTCGCCTCCGGCCAGCAGGCTGCCGGGGAAGCTCATCTCGAAGCCCGAGGAGTCTTGAGACAGGTTCGCAATCTGCGCTCCGGCGAGAAGCACCGATCCGGCGCCCGAAGTTACTGTCGCCGTGAGCCGGGCGTTTGTCGAGGAAAACCCCGGCACGACGTCGGCGACGTTGGGCTGAAGTTGCTCGAAGGGAAGGAGAGCGAAGGCCTCCTGTCCCAGTAACGTCCCGCTTGCGTCGAAAATCTGAACGTTGACAGTCGTCGAGGATCCGCCCGTCTCGACCAGAGCAAAGTTGTAGCGGAAGTTCTCCGAGCTTCCCTGATTCAATCCCTGGATCGAGGCGGACTTTCCGAGCGAAATCGAGAAGCTCTTTGGCACGCCCGCAAAGAAGAGCCCCTCGGTGTCGCCCAGGTCGGTTCCCGGAACCTGGTTGAAGATC
This sequence comes from Thermoanaerobaculia bacterium, assembly GCA_050747885.1. Taxonomy (GTDB): domain Bacteria; phylum Acidobacteriota; class Thermoanaerobaculia; order UBA5066; family DATFVB01; genus CAWEYG01. Next base: position 1,262 of record JBOGJO010000049.1, on the reverse strand, counting down.
CGCTCGGCCACCAGGATATCTCCGCTCGAGACAACGCGGGCCGCCCCGATGGCGTTGGTCAGGCCGAGCCGGGTCTCCACCACGTTCTCGTAGGTCTTCGTTTCCCCGGGCTGGAGCGTGTCGGTAAAGCTCGCCGGCGTCGGGTTGGCCTGACCCTGTCTCAGGAATTCGAACGTGAAGGTCTCCGCCACCCCTGTGAGATTCGTCGCCCAGACCGTCGTGAAGAACTGCGCGCCTCCCTGGCCTGCGATTCGCCCCACGGCAGGCAGAAACACGTCGCCCGAAGGAAACCCGGCAAAGACCGTTCCGCAGATCGACAACAGAATCGAAACCAATGCTCCCCGCAAGATCGTCATGGAACCTCCTTCTCCGTTTTCAAAGGCCCTGAGTTTCTATCGGCCGTTTGTTCGACCTTCGTTATTCGCCACGGTGCTCTTCGATTTCCAGTTCCTGGTCCAGCCAAACCGTTCCGCGGTTTCCACGTTGACGGTCCCGTCCGCGTTATAGATTCCGGTCGCCACGAGCCGCCTTTGGATCTCCGGCGCATAGAGCGCGAACCGGCGGTCGTCGGGGCCCTCGGGAACGAAGAACTGGTTCTCGCGAATGACCGGGAAATCCTTGTAGGCCTTGCGAACGCCGTTGACGATGTAATGAAATTCGACGTCGCTCGAGGCCTGCAGGACGATTCGATCGAGACCGAGCTTTGCAACCCAGATGACCGCGGGCGCTCCGACGGCGGTCGCGACGACGGTCAGACCTTCGGGGTCGGTCACGGAGCGGAAGGCCTCGGGAACTTCCACCGCGGCGACGCCGCCCATGAATCTACCGCGTCCACGGAAATAGGTCCCCGACTCCGGTCCCTCAAGGGAAACGAACCGGATTTCCTTCGTGGGATCGGTGGGATGAGGCTCAACGAAGTTCTTCACACCCACGACCGTCAGAGCGCCGCCGACGTGGGCGTCATCGACGGTGAAGACGCCGAAGTTATGGCCGCTGTGAGAGCTCGCAAGCTCTCCTTCTGTTCCACTCGTCGCGAGGGTACCGACGACGGCGACTCCGGAGGCGCCGCCCGAAACATTGCTCACTCCGAGAACTCCCGCGATGCCGGAATCCGTCAATCCCTGCACTCCGACATGGAGCTTGCTTTCGCCGCGCACGCCCGAAGAGGCCTGTCCGGTGACCGCGGTGGATCCGGTTCCGTCCACGCCAAGGACGCCCGCGGAGTCCGCGGAAAGGGAGCTATTGATCCCCGACACGCCGGC
>JBOGJO010000048.1:0-1183 GCA_050747885.1 Thermoanaerobaculia bacterium | reverse complement strand
AGCGTCCGGCAAGCGGTTCTCCGATGGTCGAGCCCCCCACGCCGATTGTTCGTCCTTTGCGGCGCGCCCTGATCGCCGTCTTTTCGGCGGTCGTTGCCGTGTCAGCGACCGGTTGCGGCAACGCGATCTACGCGGTGGAGGTGTCCTCCGCCTCGAACAAGGTGGAAGAAGCCCACGAGCTCGGGGCCGAGAAGCTTGCTCCGTACGAATACTTCTACGCGAAGGAGCACCTCGACAAAGCCGCCGAAGAGGCGTCCGAGGCCGACTACAGCGACGCGATCAACCTCGCCGAGGCGAGTGAGGAATACGCGAACAAGGCCATCCGGTTGTCGAAAGAAGCGGAGCGCGGGGCGGGCCGATGAGAAGATTCGCCGAACGCCTCTTCGTCTTCGCGCCTCTCGTCTTCGCCGCCACGCAAAGCTGCGCCGAGACGCCCCAGCTGCGCGGGCAGATCGAGGGCCTGGAGAAGATCACCGAGCAAGCCGAGCGGAACGGCGCGATCCGATGCGCCCCGCGAGAGCTCGCCACCGCGAAGAGTAATCTGGAGTTCGCGAAGATCGAGCTCGAGCAGGGGTCGTTCTTGCGAGCCAAGGAGCACGTCGCGATCGCGGCTCCAAACGCCAGCGCGGCAAACGCTCTTTCGCCCCCGCAGTATTGCGCCGAGCGCCAGTTCGTCGAAGCTCCTCCGGAACCCGCGCCGGGTGACAGGGATGGGGACGGCATTCTGGATCCCGACGACAAGTGTCCGGACAAGCCCGAGAACTACAACGGCTTCCAGGACGACGACGGCTGCCCCGACGATCCGGACACCGACGGCGACGGCATTGCCGACTCCGTGGACTCCTGCGTGCTCGAGCCAGAGGACATGGACAAGTACCTGGACGAGGACGGCTGTCCGGATCCGGACAACGACCTGGACGGCATCCCGGACACCACCGACAAGTGCCCGAACGACGCCGAAGACCCCGACGGGTACGAGGACGAAGACGGCTGCCCCGACCTGGACAACGACAAGGACGAGGTCCCGGATCTGAAGGACCAGTGTCCGAACACGGCCGGGTCCAAGACGGAAGAGCCGCTCGGCTGCCCGTCGAAGCCCGCGCTCGTCGTCGTGACGGACTGCGAAGTCAAGATCACGCAACAGATCCACTTCGAATTCAACAAGGCGAAGATTCGTCCGGAG
>JBOGJO010000047.1:0-9691 GCA_050747885.1 Thermoanaerobaculia bacterium | reverse complement strand
TGCCGGGACCGCTCACTTCGAGAGGGCGCGATCCGGCTATCCCGCAGGCGCGTCGGGGTTCGGCATCGCCGCGACCGTCGCGTTTCTGCAGAATCGATACGCAGGCAACCGACGCAAGCGCCGCCGCTGAGCGGTCGGGCTCGCGTCAGGAGCGGGGGACGGTCGCCGTGGCGATCCATTGGATCGCGCTCAGTTCCTCCGGGAGATGGGCGATTCCGGAAGCGCGGAGGCGAGCCAGGAATGCCGTTCCGTCGGAGGGCACCGGAACGGGCGCGACGCGAACGTCCCGAAGGCCGGCGCTCTCCAGGAGCTCGACGATCAGCCGCCGGGTGAACCATCGGAGGTGCCCCGCGTCCTCGGGTCCGGCCGCGACGGGGTCGAAACGCCCGAGCAGCAGGTCTTCCAGGATGGGGAGACTCGACGCGTTCGGAACGCTGACGATGACCGTTGCTCCCGGATTCGCGACGCGGAGCGCCGCCCGGAGCGCGATGTACGGGTCCGCGGTGTGTTCCAGGAAATCCGCCAGAATGATGGTGTCGAAACGGGAGCCCTTTCGATCGAGCTCCGGGATCGCTTCGGCCGCCTCTCCCTGAATGAATTCGTCGAGCCGGCCCCTCGCCGCGTCCGCGAGGCCCGGATGTCGATCGATGCCGGCCACCCGGAGTCCCGGGATGCGGCGTCGCGCCTCGCCCGCGGTTTCGCCGGCGCCGCACCCGACATCGAGGAGCGCTTTCGCGCCGACGGGGATTCGCTCGAGGATTTCCTCGCGGGGGCCGAAAAACTCGGGAACGCGGAGAACGCGAAAGCCGGCCGCCGCAACGAATCGGGAAGCGCCGCCGTTGCCCGACCGGTACCGGGCGGGGGGCCCTTCGGGCTCCGCCGCAAGATCGAAACAATGGAAGGACGGCGGCGCCTCCCCGACCTCGAGCTCGCGAAGCGTCGAGACGGGTGGGGCGGTCCACCGCAAATCTTTTTCGAGGGCCCTTGTGTCCATCGCGAAAATGTCCGATTCGGGATGGGAGCGGACGGCCCGGGCGAGCGACAATCCGGACTGAGGAGCGGGAAGCGAGATCGGGTCGAGGACGTCCAGGATTCCCCCGAGGCTCTGGCAGGGTCCCTCGAACTCGCGCCGCCAGCGGGCCTGGGACAGGGCCGACAGGTAATCGCGCGGCTCGGAGGGAAACCGCAGGCGAAACGAGCCCGGAGCTGTCGAGGCCGTCATGAGAAAAGCGCCCGGATTCGGCCGGAGTCGGCCGGGGGAATCCTCGAGAGCCCGAAAGTCTCTCGCGCGTGTGCGGGGTTCGACACCCCGACGAGGGCGGCGGCGATTCCCGCCGCCGAGCGGGGAAATTGCAGCGCCCGGCGGGCACCGGCCGGCACGTTTGAAAAGAGCTCGTCGACTTCGGGCGGCAGATCGGCGTCCGAAAGCCGTCCCTGGAGAATCGAGGCCGACGAGAATCCCGCGAGCCCGAGCTCCCGCGCCGCGTCGAGCAGGGGCCGCAGGCGGCCCTTCACGGATTGAGAGTCGAAGGCGACGGCTTGCGGCATTGCGAGATTGACGGGCGCCTGGATCGCGTGAAAATGGTTCGAGTCTCCCGCGACTTCCCGCGCCAGGCCGAAGCACTCTTCGAGCGAGACATGGGCGGGGTGGCGAGGAGGGACCCGGAGGCAATCCCAGGTGGCGAGCCCCCATCGCGCGATGGTCCCAGCGACGACCTGTTCCTCGAGAAACTCGAACGCGAGCCGAAGCCTTCGTTGGAATTCGCTCCGCGAAACCGACTGGAGCTGCGTCTCGGGGTTGTGCAAGTAATAGAGATCGATCGTCGCGACGTTCAGGTTTCGCCGGCTCTGCTCGATCGCCTTTGCCAGAAACCGGGGCGACAGGGCGTGACAACCGGCCGCGATGTCTTCTCCGGCGAGGATCCCGGTGTCCACGTATTCCGACCGGACGTAGTCCTCGGGAGATCGGGGGTCTTCGGCGTCGTGGGGAAGGAAGCCTCCCTTGGTCGAGACGAAGAAAGAACCCCGGGACAGGCCGGCTTCAAGGGCGCGGCGGAGAGCGCGGCCGACCGCCCGCTCGCTGCGCTGTCCGCGGTAGTTGAGCGCGGAATCGAAAACATTCACCGCGGAGGCGAGACCGACCGCGATCGAATCTTCGAATCCCCGGTCCGTCTCGACGTCCTCCTCGCCGAGGTACGTGCCGAGACCGATGGAGGAGAGCTTGATCCCGTCGAAGACCGTTCGAAAGTGTCCTTCCGCGCCACCGGCCGCGTTGGCGAATGCGAGGGTATCGGCAGGTGTCGCTCGACCCGAGATCATCGGTGGATGTTATCGCCGGAACGTTCGTCGGCGCGGCAAGAGCTGCAAGCGGAGCTCCCGAGCTCGTGACTCGGCCACGGGATCTTTCGGGAAAAAGGGCAGGTGAAGGTAGACCTCATAGATTCGAAAGGCCTTCCAGAGGCGGCCCGCCGCGTCGGCCTCTTCGGCCCGAGCCTTCAGACGCGAGGGCAGGTCCGTCTGGAGCGACTTCGACAATGGCGTTTCCGGGTGAAGCGACGTGTAGGCGGCAACGAAATCAACGAAGGCGGCGAGGTCGCGGGGCGTACCATTCTCGGCGGATTTTCGCAGGGCCTCGAATTTCGCGACCGCCGCGGTTTCATCGGGAGCGGCGGGAGCAGCGGGGGGGGCGGGATTCCTCCCCGCGCCAGAATCAGGCCTGGGCGCCGGCCGCCGCTGCTTGAGCGTCGCCGGCTCGCCGGGTTCCTCGACGATGATCGCGGAACCCGAGTGCTCGGATGAGACTGGGCCGGTCGTCGGCGCGGCCGGGGACGCCGCAGCCACCCGGATCACCGGAGGAACCAGAGTTGGCGCGGGGACGTTGACAGGGGGCGGCGGTTCCACGAGAACGCGAGAACGCGACCTCTGCCAGGTGTACCCAACGGCGAGCGCGCCCAAAAGGAGACATCCACCCGTCAACGCCAGGAACGGGCGCTCGCCGCGCCATCGAGATCGGGCGGCGCTCTCGTGGGTCACCGGCGTCCGCAGGGGCTCCGTCGGGTCGTTCTCCAGGCCGACTCGAACGGTCGGCAGCGTTGCCGTCGCAGGCCGGAGGGCCGCCAGCGCAGCCGAAAATTCGTCCGCGGTCTGGAAACGCCGGGCTCGGTCCTTGCGCAGCGCCTTTTCGACGATTCCGGAGAGCCGGGCCCCGGTCTCCGGGTGAAGGTCGTCGCGAAGCAGCACGGGTGCGGGCTCCTGGAGGTGTTTGACGATGTACCCTTCCGGCGTCGGCGAATCGAAGGCAGGCTCTCCGGAGAGCATTTCGTAGAGGACCGCGCCGAAGGAGTACAGGTCGCTTCGTCCGTCAATTCTCTCGCCCGTCGGGAGGGCCCCCGCCTGTTCGGGCGAACAGTACCTGAGTTTTCCGAGGAACATTCCCGTGGCGGTCATGCCGATCCGGTCTTCCTGAATTTGCTTTGCGATGCCGAGATCGATGAGTTTTGCAAGACTCCGGCCGCCCCTGTCGACGATCATGATGTTGTCGGGCGAAATGTCGCGGTGAACGACTCCCAGCCGATGGATCTCGGCGAGGCCGGAAAGAACCTGAATTCCGATTTCGAGCGCTTCCTCGGAGGAGAGGCGCCCCCCGCGACGGAGGCGGTGGAGCAGGGTGGTGCCGTCGATGTATTCCCAGACCATGTAGGAGCCGCCGCCGGGGAGTTTCGAGAAATCGTACAGGGCGGCCACATTCGGGTGACGGACGCGTGTCGCGAGGCGAGCCTCCTCCGAGAAACGGCGTTGCTGGCTCGCATCGTCCGCGGCCAGCGTCTTCAGGATTTTGATGATTCGAATCTCGTCGAGGTGGAGGTGCCGGGCCCGGTACACCTCGCCCATGCCTCCCTCGGCGAGCTTTCCGAGGATTTCGTATTTATCGTCGAGGATCTCCCCGATTTTGAACGCGACGATCGGTGAACCGCAGGCGGGACAGTAGCGGGATCGCGCGGCAATCGACGTTCCGCATTGGTGACAGACGTTCGGTTCGGATTCGATCAAGATGCTCTCACAGGGCGAAAACATTATAGAACTCGGACGAACGAAGGCTGCCGGGGGTTGACCCTCGACGGGCGAAAAAGTCTCCGTGAAGAGCCGGGCGGGGAAGACTTCGGGGCATAATCGAAGCATGGATCTCGTCCTCGTCACGGGTTCCGCGGCAAAGGCGCGCGAGGCTCGGGACATTCTCGGAAAGGATCTCGAGCAGGTCGAAATAGATCTTCCCGAGATTCAGGCCGCCACCGTCGAAGAGGTCGCGCGCGAGAAGTCGCGGGAGGCGTTTCGTCGGATCGAGAGGGCGTGCGTGGTCGAAGACTCGGCCCTGGGCTTCGCGGCGTGGGGGGAGCTGCCCGGCCCTTTCATCAAGTGGTTCGAAAAAGCCGCGGGATTGGAGGCGCTTTGCCGGTCTCTCGACGGTTTTGCGGACCGAAGCGCCACGGCTATTTGCGTTCTCGCGTATCGCTCGGAGACCGATCAGCTGACGGCCGTCGGGCGGGCCGAGGGGACGATTGCCCTCCACCCGAGAGGCAGCGGGGGCTTCGGATGGGACTCGATCTTCATCCCCCTCGGTTTCGATCGGACTTTCGCGGAAATGCCGCCGGAAGAGAAAAACGCCGTTTCTCACCGCAGGAAAGCCTGGGAAGAGCTCCGGAGGAAGATCTAGGACGTCTTCTTCTCTTCGCCGGTCCAACGCGCATAGAGGGCCGCGACCTCCCTTCGAAGATCTTCGGGCGTTCCGGCGTTGACGATCACGGCGTCGGCTTTCCCGCGCGCCCGGCTTTCATCGATCTGGGCCGCTGCGCGGCGAGCGAGATCCGCGGGATCGAGGCCCTTCTCCCGCCATCGTCGGCTTCGGGTCGTCTCCGGCGCGACGACGAGAACGACGCGGTCGAATTCGTTTTCATAGCCTCCCTCGAAGATTTGCGAGGCCTCCGCGACGGCGGCGGCCGCGCCTTCTTTTTCGGCGGCGGCGAAACGTCTCCGGATCTTTTCGACCACGAGCGGGTGGACGGCGGATTCCAGGCGTTGGCGGGCGGCCTCGTCCGAGAAGACCTCGAGGGCAAGCCGAGATTTGTCGACGGCGCCGCTGGCGGATAGAAAATCCCGCCCGAACAAATCTTCAACGGCGCGAGCGCCCGCCTCGTTCGGACGGTACAGATCGGCGACGATCTGGTCGGCATCGAAAACGGAGGCGCCGAGTTCCTTGAAAAAATCTCCCGCCGTGGATTTCCCCGACGAAATTCCGCCGGTCAGACCGATCCTCAGCATCCCGGTGAGCCGGCGCCGGTGCGCTCCGATTGCCGGAGCACCGCCGCTTTCACCGTGTTTTTCAAGAGCATGGCGACGGTGAGCGGTCCGACCCCCCCGGGGACCGGAGTGACCGCGGAAGCGGTCTCCCGAACCGAGTCGAAATCGACATCGCCGCAGAGGCCCGTCGAAAGCCGGTTGATGCCGACGTCGATGACGACCGCTCCCGGGCGAACGAATTCTCGCGTGACGAACCTCGGCCGTCCGATCGCGACCACGAGAATTTCGGCCGTCCGGCAGACGGCGGGAAGATCGGCGGTCTTCGAATGCGCGATCGTAACGGTCGCGTTCTCCTGGAGAAGAAGCGCCGCCATCGGCTTTCCAACGATCTCGCTTCGGCCGACGATCACCGCCGGACGTCCCTCGATCCTTTCCCCGCCGCGCCGGAGAAGCTCGAGAATTCCCGCGGGCGTGCACGGCACGAAGCGAGGCCGCCCCTGATGGAGCAGCCCCGCGTTGACGGGATGAAAACCGTCGACGTCTTTCGCGGGGTGGATGGCGTCGAGGAGTCTGCGGGTGTTGATCGAGGAGGGCAGCGGCATCTGGAGCAGGAGCCCGTCGACTTCATCCGTTCGGTTCGCATCTGCGACGCGAGACAGAAGCTCCGCCTCGGAGATCGAGGCGGGCAGTCGAAGCGTCTCGGCGCGAAGGCCGGCGGCGATCGCGGCTTTCTCCTTGCTGCGAACGTAGACCTGCGAGCCCGCGTCTTCGCCGACGAGAATCACCCGAAGGCCCGGGGAGCGGCCGGACGATTTCCGGAAGGCTTCGGCTCCTTCCGCGGCTTCCGCTCGAAGGATCCCCGCAAGCGCGGTTCCCTCGAGGATTCGCGCGCTCATGGTTTGACCGCCTCGTGGAGAGCAACGACGCCGAGCGCGAGAGGTCTCGCCGACACGCCGGAAAAGCCGGCTCGCGCGAGGATCCCGGAGAAATCGTCTCTCGCCGGCCAGGCCCGCGCCGATGCGTTGAGGTAGGCATAGGCCTGCCGGGACCCTGAAACGATCGCCCCGATCCGGGGAAGGAGGCTTTCGGAGTACAGGCGATACAGAGCCCCCCACGGGCCCCCGGGCTGCGAGAACTCAAGGACGAGGAGTTTCCCGCCGGGCTTGAGGATTCTTCGGATTTCGGCGAGGCCGCGCGTGAGATCGGCGAAATTCCGTACGCCGAACCCCACCGTCACGGCGTCAAACGATTCGTCGGCGAACGGCAGGAGGAGAGCGTCGGCGGCCGAAAATTCGACCCTCCGGGCGGCGCGGCGGCCCGCCTTTGTCCGGGCGATCGCCAGCATCTCCAGGCAAAAGTCCGCTCCCATCACCGTTCGGCCGTCCTTCTCGAGGGCGATCGCGAGATCTCCGGTTCCCGTCGCCAGGTCGAGCACCCGGCCGTGGCGCCCGTTGAGGGCCCGCGCCGCCGTCTTTCGCCAGCGCCGGTCGGAATTCGCGGACAGGAGATGGTTCAGCAGATCGTAGCGGCGGGCGATCCGCGAAAACATTCCGGAGATCACGGGCCCGGACTTGTCGAGCTCGACCATTTCTCCGGCAGCTTAACGCAATCCCCCGGCGCGTCCGCCGATCGCATTCATTCTCAGGCGCTTGACACCGCCGCTGCTTCCCGCTATCTTGTTCGTCCCCTTGCCGAAGGGAGTGCTGCGTCCGGGTCGGTGCGGCGCCGCGAGACGGCGTCCTGGTGAATTTCCGACGCATGTCAATTTGGAGTGTGGATGTCTTCGAAGACGATGGTGGTCAAGAGGGATCAGGTTCGGCACAACTGGTTCGTCGTCGATGCGCAGGGAACGGCGGTCGGACGAATCGCGTCCCGAGCGGCGAAGATCCTCATGGGGAAGAACAAGGCGGCGTATTCGCCCTCGCTCGACAACGGGGACTTCGTGGTCGTGATCAACGCCGAAAAGGCCGTTCTCACCGGTGCAAAGGAACAGGCGAAAGTCTACCGGCGCCACACGGGCTTTCCGGGCGGGCTTCGCTCCACCCCCGCGGCGGAAATGCGCGCGAAACATCCCGAGAAGATGATCGAAGAAGCCGTCAAGGGCATGCTTCCCAAGAATTCCCTCGGGCGGAAACAGTTCAAGAAGTTGAAGGTCTACGCCGGATCCAAACATCCGCACGAGGCCCAGCGTCCGAAAGCCCTCGCGGCGCGGGCATAAAGAGGAGGTCCCTTTGGCATCGACGCTTCGGTACTACGGAACGGGCCGCCGCAAGGAAGCGGTCGCTCGGGTCTTCCTCAAACCCGGGTCGGGCGAGATCAAGGTGAACGACCATCCGTTCGACGAGTACTTCCCCAACAAAGTTCTGAAGATGATCATCCGGCAGCCTCTCGCCCTGACGGAAACGGCCGACAAGTTCGACATCGGCGTCACGGTGGCAGGCGGCGGCCCGGCGGGCCAGGCCGGAGCGATTCGACACGGAATTTCCCGCGCCCTCATCGTCTACAACGCGGAGCTTCGGCCTCGATTGAAAAAAGAAGGCCTTCTCACGCGGGACTCGCGCGTGAAGGAGCGCAAGAAATACGGGCAGCGCGGCGCGCGGGCCCGGTTCCAGTTCTCGAAACGCTAAAAAGATAACGGAGGAAGGGCCATCGTGGCCCTCCCGATTTTTCGAAGGAGGTGTGATCTGGCTTCTATTTCGATGAAAGAACTGCTCGAGGCTGGCGTCCATTTTGGTCATCAGACGAAGCGCTGGAACCCGAAGATGAAGAAGTTCATTTTCGGAAAGCGCAACGGGATTTACATCATTGACCTGCAAAAGACGCTCAAGCAGTTCAAACAAGCCTCGGAATTCGTGACCTCCCTCGCCGTCGCGGGGAAGAACATCCTGTTCGTCGGAACCAAGAGACAGGCGCAGGACGCCGTCTATGAAGAGGCGAACCGGTGCGGAATGTTCTTCGTCAACACGCGCTGGCTGGGCGGCACGCTCACGAACTTCACGACCATTCGCAAGTCGATCCATCGCCTCAAAGAAATCGAGGCGTCGCTCTCCGAGACGGACAACGAGAATCTGACGAAGAAAGAGCGCATCCGTCTGGAGCGTGAGAAGGAAAAGCTCGAGAAAAATCTCTCCGGAATCAAGGAAATGGACGAGCTTCCGGACGCCCTCTTCGTGATCGATCCGAAGAAGGAGCACATCGCCGTCAAGGAGGCCCATTCCCTGAAAATCCCGATCGTCGCCGTCGTCGACACGAACTGCGACCCGGAGCTGGTGGATTACGTGATCCCCGGCAACGACGACGCGATTCGCGCGATCCGCCTGTTCACGAGCAAGGTGGCAGATTCCATTCTCGAAGGGCTCCACGCCCACGAGGAGCGTTTCGGGAGCGGCCCGGCCGAGCCGCCCGCCGGCGAAAGCCCCGAGACCTTCGGCGCCGCGGCGGGGTAGGGAGCTCTCCGATGGAAATCACCGCAAAAATGGTGAACGACCTGCGCCAGCAGACCGGCGCGGGGATGATGGAGTGCAAGGCCGCGCTCAAGGAAGCCAACGGCGATGCGGAAGAGGCGACCAAGATCCTCCGGAAAAAGGGTCTTGCCGCGGCGGCGAAGAAGGCGGGCCGGGCGGCAACCGAGGGTCTCGTCTCCGCGAGAGTTCATCCTCAGGCCGGGGTCCTGCTCGAAGTGAATTGCGAGACCGACTTCGTTGCGAAGACCGAGGAGTTTCAGGTCCTCGTGGAGAAGCTTTCCGAGCGGATCGCCGTGCACGAAGCCTTCGGCGACACGTCGGACGGAGACGTGGCGGCACTTTCGGCGCTCTCCTCGCCGACGGAGGCCGGCGCGACCGTCGGGGAGGCGCTCTCGCACCTGGTGGGCCGGATCGGCGAGAACATGTCGATCCGGCGCTTCGGTCGGTGGATCGCGAAGCCGGGAGAGACGTTTTCGACCTACGTCCACGGCAACGGCCGGATCGGTGTCCTGATCGGCCTGCCCGGGGGCCCCGCGGACCTCGCGCGCGACGTCGCCATGCATGTCGCCGCGGCGGAGCCGCGCTTCGCGAGCAGGGCCGAAGTCCCCGGGGACGTTCTCGAAGCTGAGCGCGAGATCGCCCGGGCACAGGCGGCGGCCTCGGGCAAGCCCGCCCCCGTGGTCGAGAAGATCGCGGACGGGAAGATCGAGAAATTCTACGGGGACGCCGTCCTGCTCGAGCAGGCCTACGTCCGCGACGACAAGCAGACGGTCGGCCAGGTGTTGAAGGCTCGGGGCGGCGAGCAGGCTCAGGGGCTGCGCTTCCTGCGCTACAAGCTCGGGGAAGGCCTCGCGAAGCGGGAAAACGACTTCGCGGCGGAAGTCGCGGCGCAGACTCGGTAAGAAAGTTCCCCTCTCCCGGCGGGAGAGGGT
>JBOGJO010000046.1:0-20489 GCA_050747885.1 Thermoanaerobaculia bacterium | reverse complement strand
CTTTCAAGCCGGGAGAGGTTTTCTACTTTGCGGGCCACGGCTCGGGCCGCGTCGTCGATCTCAATCCCGCGATCGATTCGGTGCGGTTCGAATTCGAGCGCGGCGAGAGGCTCTCGCTCCCGCCCGGCGCCGCCGCGAAGAACCTGATCCCCCTTCCCGTGGGCGACTTTCGGCGCGAGAGGCTCGAAGACCGGGAGGGCCTGTCGGCCCGGGCCGCGGCCGACCCTGCGGAGACCGTTCATCACCTTTTGCGCAGCGTCGGCCGTCCCCTGACGGCCGTCGAGATCAAGGACTCGTTTTCCGGCATCGTCGCCCCCGAGAAGTGGACGTCTTTCTGGAACGCGGCCCGGAAACACCCCCAGCTCGTTCTTTCGGGCGCGGGGAAGAGCGCCGTGTACGCGTGGACGGGATCGGCTCAGGCCGCCGCGGATTCGGTTCGCGAGGAGTTCGATCGAGCGGTCCCGACTCGAAAGCTCGCCATCGCGCGTCAGCACGCCCGGCGCGCGGAGCTGGCGGGGCACTTCGGCGAAAAGCTCGCGGAGGAGCTCGGCCGGCTGGGCGGGGCCAGCCCCGCACTCGAGATTGCTTTCTTTCTCGAGGAGAACCGGCCCGGGAAGGCGCCGGCGACGTCCGTGAAGGATCTTCTCGCCGGGCCCGAGGGCGTCGAGCGGGCCCGCGAGTTGTCGGACCCCGGTCTCCGGATGCGCGCCTACCGCCTCCTCCAACAGCGCAACCCGGCGGGCGCTCCCGCGATGTTCGCGGACCTTTTCTGCCGCGAAGACGACTCCCGCGTCCTGGCTTATCTCGATGGGGCGCTCCTGGAGAGCGCGCCCGAGGCGCGTCGCCTCCTTCTGGAGCGGGTGATCCGCTCGCCGAAGACCGCGCCGCGGGCTTACCTGTGGCTTGCGGAGAAGAGGTTGGAGGTCGAGGGCGCCTTGGCGCTGTGGAACGCGCAGGCGCTCGTTTCCGCTCTTCCGGACGCCCTCCGGGCGCCGGAATTCGCCCCGTACCGCGCGAAGGTGAAGGCGTTGTTCGACCGGGGCGGCCTGGCGCTGGAGCTCGTCGCGAAGATTCCCGACGAGGAGGAGGCGAGGAGGATTCAAATCGCCGTCGAGCGGGCGCCCGGGCTCGAGGACTTTCGCCGAGACGATTTTCGTCAGGCTCTCCTGCGCCGGTATCCGGACCTTCGGGGCCCGAGGATCGAGCCGCTGTACGTGACGTCCGAGTCGCTCGTCCTGCGCCGCGCCGAGCTGGACCAATTGCTGTCGGTGGAGATCCCGAAAAACGGCCGGGCGATTCAGGAAGCTGCCGCCATGGGCGATCTCAGCGAGAACTTCGAATACCACGCGGCGCGCGCCCGTCAGGAGTTTCTCTCGGCCCGCGCGGCGACCCTCCAACAGGAGATGGCGCGGGCGCGGCCGCTCGACCCGGCAAAGGTGGACGCTTCGGCGGTCCGCGTCGGCACCCGGGTGAAGCTGGTCTCGGGATCGGACGCGAAGCTCGCGACGATTTTGGGTCCGTGGGACTCGAAGCCCGAGGACGGGATCTACTCCTACCAGTCTGACTTCGCCGAAAACCTCATCGGGAAGAAGCCCGGCGACGCCGTCGAATTCGATGGCCGCAAGTGGAAAGTCTCCGAAATTCGGCCGTGGAAGGATTGAGGGGCGTCTGCGCATCCCTGTCATCGCGAGGCCGCAAAGCGGCCGTGGCGATCTGATTCGGAGCCGGGGATAGATTGCCGCGGTCGCTTCGCTCCCTCGCAGTGAGGCGCCTGGGAATGGTATTCATCCACGCAGTGTTCCTCGCCGTCCCGCTCTGGTGCGCGGAGAAGCCCATCACTTCCTTTCCTCTACCTCTCGATTCCGGCGGCTGGACGCGGCTTCTGAGGAAAAACGTCGACGACCGAGGGCTCGTGGATTATTCGGCCTGGAAGAGCAGCCGCGAGGACCTGCAGGCGCTCGATGCGTATCTCGAGAAATTCGCTTCCCCGGGCGGCCGCCCGTCTCCCGCCGAAAAGATCGCTCTTCTCATCAACGCCTACAACGCTTTCATCGTTCGAACGGTCCTGGATCACTTTCCGACCGACAGCATCCGGTCGATCCCGGGCGCATTCACGTCGAAAACGCACGCGCTCGGAGGGCGGCGCTGCTCTCTCGACGAGATCGAGCACACGGCCGTGGCGCTGGGCGGATACCGGGTCCACGCGACGATCGTGTGCGCGTCGAAGTCGTGTCCTCCGCTGGACCGCCGGGCCTACGAGGCCTCGGATCTCGTCACGCACGAAGAGGATCGAATGCGGGCGTGGATGGCCCGGTCCGACCTTTATCGCTTCGAGCCGGCGAAGAACGTCGCGTGGCTCCCGAAGTACTTCGTCTGGTACCGCTCGGATTTCGAGAAGGAGGGCATTCCCGCCGTCCTCTCGGCGTACGCGCCCGGGCAGTACCGCCGCTGGTTGGCCGCGGGCGGCTTCCGAATCGAATATCTCGACTACGATTGGGCGTTGAACGACGTGTCCGCTCGCCGAGCCGCCCGGACGGGCGATTTGCGCCGGGAAGATTTCGAGCGATAATGGTGTTCTCAATTCGGCGTGCCGACCACGCCATCTGTAAGGAGCGTTATTCGAATGTCTGAAAACGTGCAGGAAATCTCCGACGCTTCGTTCGAGAACGACGTCGTCAAGAGCGAAACCCCCGTGTTCGTGGATTTCTGGGCGCCGTGGTGCGGCCCGTGCCGCGCCGTCGCCCCGATCGTGGAGGAGCTTGCGAGCCAGTACCAGGGCAAGCTCAAGGTCGCGAAGATGAACGTGGACGATTCTCCCGAAGTGGCGCAGAAATTCATGGTCACCTCGATCCCCACCTTCATCCTGTTCAAGAACGGTCAGGCGGCCGATCGCACGATGGGAGCGATGCCCAAAGGCCAGTTCGAGCGGTTCATCGAGCGAAACCTGTAATTTCGGCGCCGCCCGCTCTCTTCGTGGAAATGCCCGCCCCGGCGGGCATTTTGCTATTCTGCCGGGAATTTGATCCATCTCGGGATGACGACTCACGCGATCGCGGCTGTCGAGCACTACCTCGAGAGGGAAACGGTCGTCGGCGTCTTCGTTCTCCTGTTCGTCGGAGCCTTCGGGCCGAGCCCGCCGGAGGAGACGATCCTCCTTCTGGCGGGGTACGTGGTGTACCAGAACCTCGCGCGTTTCTGGCCGATCGTCGCTTCGGCCTATGTGGCCGCCGTGCTCGGCGACACGGCCCTGTACGGGATCGGCCGGTTTTTCGGCGGCGATCTCGAGAAGCGCCCGTGGCTCGGAAAGATTTTTCCTGCCCGCAGGATCGAGCGGGTAAAGAAGAGCTTTCGGAAGTACCAGTTCCGGGCGATCGTCGGGGGGCGCTACGTCTACGGGCTTCGTCCCGTGCTCTTTTTCACGTCGGGCGCGACGAAAATGCCGATCTGGAAGTTTCTCCTCGCGGATTCGATCGCCGCCTCGGCGAACGCGGTCCTGTGGATTTATCTCGGGTACCGGTTCGGCGACCGGCTCGGCGACGTTCTGCACTGGGCCGAGCGGTCGGAGACGATCCTTCTGATCGTGGCGGGGGCGCTCATTGCGTATTTCATTCTCGAAAGCGTTCTCGTCCACTACAAGAAGTGGCGGGAGGGCTCGCCTTTTGTCCGATGGGCGACCGGTTGGAAGATCGCGGCGATCGCCGGCACGGTGCTGCTGCTCGTCTACCTCGAGGCGTCCCTCCGCGCCCGCGGGATCAGTTTCCGAAGGTTCTGAGCGGGAGTCGACGACCGCCGAAAGCGAACCGCGCAAGCTTCTCGCGGCGAACGTACTAAGATTGCAGCAATGATGAAGCCGTCCCGAGCGCTGCTGGTTTTCACCCGGACACCGGAAGCCGAGGCTCGAGCGAAGGGCCTTTCGCCGGAACGCGCCGCCGGCCTTTTCGCGGGTTTCCTGGATTCCTGGCGGCGGGCGGCCGAGGAGGCAGGCGCCCGGCTCGTCCTTTCCTCGCCGGAACGCTGCGCCGATCGTTTCCGGACTCACGCTCTCGGCGAGGGCGCGACGATCCTGGCGCAGGCGGCCCGACCATTCGGAGAGCGGCTCGCCTCGGCCGTGGGCGAGGTCTTCGAGCTCGGATTCCGATGCGTTTCGGTCGTCGCGGGCGACACGCCGGCGCTCTCCGGGGGAGAGCTGCGAATCGTTTTCGAAGCGCTCGAGGGGAGCGCACCGCCGGCCGTCGTGGGGCCGTCGCGCGACGGGGGCGTCTATCTCATCGGATTGGGGAGTCCCGAGAATCGGATTCTTCGGGAGTTCTCGTTGAGGAATCCGCGCCTGTGCGCGGAAGTCGAGTCGGCATTCGAGATCTCCGGGCTCGAGGTCCTGAAGCTCGGGGTGCGCGGCGAGGTGGATTCCCTGGCGGATCTTCAGAGGGCCCGGCTCGAATGCGACGCGAACCCCGCCTGGAGGGAATACGGTTCGCTGATCTCAGGGGCCCTTCTTTCCGGAGCCTCTCACGGCCGGGAGCCGAGATCGTTTCCTCTTTTCGGCCCGGCCTCGACGATTCCCGCGCGCGCTCCTCCCGCGGCCTGATTTTCGTTCTCGAGATTTTCGGCCGTCGCGGCGCCGCCGCAGTCACACTCGGGAGGAGCATCGTGTCCGATTCCGAATATCCGTTCGTTCCGTCCCTCTCCGTCGATACCCTTTGGTTCCAGGTTGCCGGGACCCTGTGCAACCTCCGCTGCACGCATTGCTTCATCTCCTGTTCGCCGGAGAATCACTCCCATGGGATGCTCTCGCTCACCGAGGTCCGAGAGAGGCTCCTCGAAGCGCGGGAGCTCGGGGTCCGCGAGTACTACTTCACCGGGGGAGAGCCGTTTCTCAATCGGGAAATCCTTCCGATTCTCGAAGAGACGCTCCGGCAGGGCCCCGCGCATGTCCTGACCAACGGGGTGTCGATCACGCGGGACCTGGCGCGCCGGCTGAAAGCTCTCGAGGGAGGCTCGGAATATTCTTTCGATCTCCGTGTCTCGATCGACGGTTACGACGCCCGGACGAACGACCCGGTTCGAGGGGAAGGGACCTTCGAGCGGATCCTCCAGGGCATCCGGCATCTCTCGGCGGCCGGCTTCAATCCCGTGATCACGGTCACGGAGGTTTGCGACGACGCGGCGTCCGCGGCGGGACGCGCGAAGTTCCTGGAATTCCTGCGTTCGATCGGCCTCTCGCGCCCGCGCCTGAAGGTCCTGTCACTCTTCCGGATCGGCGCCGAGGAGAACCGTCTGCGCGCCTACGAGAGCTGGGAAACGTTGAGGGGACAGTCGTTGTCGGGCGAGGACGCGGAAAAGCTGCAGTGTTCCTCGTGCCGCATGATCACCTCGAAGGGGGTCTACGTGTGCCCGATTCTCATCGACAGGCCGGAGGCGAGGATGGGAAGAACGGTTCGCGAAACGCTTCGTCCGTTCGAATTGAAGCACTCCGCGTGTTTTACGTGCCACGAATATGGCGTGACCTGCAAGACGAACTGAAAGGAAATGGAATGCCCAGTTACTACCTGTCCGAAGACCTGGCCCGGTTCGGGGAGATCGCGAAGACGAACCCGAAGCTCTTCGACCTGTTCCTCAAATGGTATTCGACGACGATGGAGGCCGGCGCCCTCGACGAGAAGACGAAAAAACTGATCGCGCTGGCCGTCGCGTTCGCGATCCAGGAGCCGTACTGCATCGACTCGTATTCGTCGGCCTGCGCGGATGCCGGGATCAGCCCCGAGGAAATGTCCGAAGCCGTCAACGTTGCCGCCGTCATCCGGGGAGGAGGGACGATCGCTCACTGGGTGCAGTCGTGCAACGCCCTGTCGCGGAAGGCCTGAGGCGTTGGGCGCGAAACGACTGATCGTGGTTGGCGCTGGGCCGATGGGCCTGTGCGCCGCACTCGGCGCTCAAGAGCGGGGATTCGACGTTTCGGTGCTGGAGAGGGGGCAGGTCGGCGAGTCCTTGCGCCGGTGGGGCCCCACGCGATTCTTCACTCCGCTGCGAATGAATCTGTCGCCTTTGTGCCGCGGCGTCCTGAACGGCCGTCTCCCTGCGCCGGAGACCGTGCTGACGGGACCCGAGATGGCGGATCGGGTTCTCGTTCCTCTCGCGGGCTCCACGGCGCTGCGGGGCCGGGTGCGAACGGGCCATCGCGTGGTTTCGATTGGAAGGTCGGGCCTGACCCGGACCGAGCTCGCCGGGCACCCCATTCGGGCCGAGCGGCCCTTCCGGATCGTGACGGAGCGCGGCGGAGTGGAGGAGCGCTGGGAAGCCGACATTGTTCTGGACGCGTCCGGTGGATTCGCGGTTCCGAATCCGGCGGGAGCCGGCGGAATTCCCGCCCTCGGCGAGCGGGCGCTCGGTGACCGGCTGATTCGGGATCTCGGAGAGCTGGACGGCCGCCTCGGCTCGCTCGCGGGCAAATCGATTCTGGTCATCGGCCACGGGCATTCGGCGGCGACTGCGATCCTGCTCCTTTCGGGCCTCGCGCGGCGGGATCCCGGGATGTGCGTGACCTGGGCGGTTCGCAGCGCGAACCGGCGCCCTTGCGAGGAAGTCGCCGAAGACCCGCTGCCGGAGCGCCGCCGGGTCGTTTCGCAGGCAAACGACCTCGCCGGGTCGCCAGCGGCGTTCCTTTCCGTCCGGAGGCGAACGGCAATCGAGGAGATTCATCCGGAGAACGGCCGGCTCCGCGTTCGGTTCGCGAGGGAGCAACCCGAGGTCTTCGACGAGATCGTTTCGCTGACGGGATACCGCCCCGACTACGGGTTTCTCTCGGAGCTGGCGCTCGAGCTTTCCGCCGCGAGCGAGGGCCCCGCCGCGCTGTCTCGGGCCCTCTCCGGAGTCACGGACTGTTTGTCGATCCCCCGGGTCCGCCCGGAAGACCTTGCGAGCGGAGAGCCGAATTTCTTCTTCGTGGGCGCCAAGAGCTACGGGAGGCGCCGCACGTTCCTTCTGCAAACCGGCCTCTCTCACCTGGACGCGATCCTCGCGGTGCTCGCCGGGACGCCCGCATGACGCGGCTCGCGTTCTTCGGCGGAATCTACAGCAATTACCTCGCCCTGGACTCGGCCTTCTCGTCGGCGCAACGAATCGGCGTCGATCGCATCTTCGGGCTTGGAGACTTCGGAGCGTTCGGCCCTCATCCGGACCGGACGATCGAGCTCCTCCGTTCCCGGCCGATCGATCTGATCCAGGGGAATTACGAGGAGTCGCTTTCGTCGGGAGCGCAGGACTGCCATTGCGGATACACCGATCCCCGCGACAACCATTTCGCCCGGATCTCTTACGATTACACCTTCGCGAAGACCTCGCCCGAGCATCGGCGCTGGATGGGAACGCTCCCTCGCACGCGCCGCCTCGAGATTGGCGGGCGGAAGGTGATGCTCGTGCACGGGAGCCCGAGGAAGATCAACGAGTTCCTGTGGGAATCGAATTCTCCGGTCGTCTTCCTCGAGAAGATGCTCTCCGACTTCGACGCGGACGTTCTGGTTTGCACGCACACCGGTCTTCACTGGCAGCGCCGGCTTCCTTCCGGGAGGCTCGTCGTGAACTGCGGCGCGCTGGGCCGGCCCGCCAACGACGGGGGAACCAACGTCTGGTTCGCGACGCTCGACTTCGGCCCCCAGGTCGAGGCGCGGTTCGTTCGCGTCGAGTACGAGCATGAGAAGCTCGCCGTCGAAATGGAGGAGGAGCGCCTTCCGGCGGAATTCGTCGAAACCCTCCGAACCGGCTGGTGGACGAGCTGCCTCGAGGTCCTTCCCGCCCGGGAAAGGGCCCGCGGGAGGTTCTGAGGTATAACGCCTGTCGATGTCTCGCGTCTTGTGGGTCTGTGTCGGGGGGGCGGCGGGAACCGGGCTTCGCTACTGGCTGTCCGGTTGGATTCTTCGCCACTCCGGCCCGGGCTTTCCGCTCGGGACCCTCGCCGTGAACACGATCGGCTCCTTTCTGTTGGGGTTCCTCATGGAGATCGGGGCCTCGGGCGGCCTGCTCGGCCCGACTTTGAGGATCGGCCTCACGACCGGCCTGATGGGGGGGTTCACGACGTACTCGACCTTCAACTACGAGACTGTCGAATACGTCCGGGAGGGGGCCTGGGCTCTGGCGGCTGCAAACGTCGGGACGACGGTGATCGTGTGCCTCGTTGCGGGTTTTGCCGGACTGGCCGCAGGGAAATCGTTGCTCGGCGGCTGAGGAGGAAACATGCGCGCGCTCGACGGCGACCAGATGCTGGTTCGAATCTTCATCGGCGAATCGGACCGGTGGCATCACAAGCCGCTGGCGTCGGCTCTCGTGGAGCGGTTGCGCAAGGAAGGCTTCGCGGGCGCGACAGTGTTTCGCGGAGTCGCGGGATTCGGCGCCCGGAGCGTCCTGCACACGACGCAAATCCTCCGCCTTTCGGAGGACCTTCCCGTCGTGATCGAGATCGTGGACAGCGAATCGCACGTGGACCGGCTCCTTCCGATTCTGGACGACATGGTGACGGAGGGACTGGTGACCGTCGAGCGCGTCCGGGTCGTGAAATATTCGGCCGGAGAGCGTCCGACCGGGCCCGCGTGAGCGCTGTTCAATCTGTCTTTTTTGTGACAGAATCCCCGGCCCACGGAAGAAGGCTTCCGTTTTTTTATTGACGAGGGAGACGAAGCTTGTTTGAGGCACTTCGAGGCGGGCAGTGAGCGCGGAGAAAAGAACCGTCGTGGTGACCGGCGGAACGCGGGGAATCGGAAACGCGATAGCGCGCCGTTTCGCGGCCGAGGGATGGAACGTGGCCATCTCGGGGCGGACTCTCGAAGGAGTGCGCAACGCGACGGCGGCGTTTCAGAAAGACGGGCTCACGGTGGAGGGGAAGTCGGCCGATTCGCGTAAAGAGGACGACGTTCGAGCGTTGATCGAATTCTTCGCGGAGCGGTTCGGAAAGATCGACGTTCTGGTCAACAACGCCGGCGTCGGGCAGTTCGGCAGCGCCGCGGAGATGGACCCGAAGGATTTTCGAGCGATCGTGGAAACCAATCTCTTCGGCCCCTTCTATGGAATCCGGTTCGCCGCTCCGATCATGAAAAAGAACGGAGGCGGGTTCATCGTGAACATCGGCTCGCTCGCCTCGGTGAACGCGTTTGCGGGAGGCTCCGCTTACAACGCCTCGAAATTCGGCCTTCTCGGGCTGTCGCATGCGGCGATGCTTGACCTGAGGCAGGACGGAGTCCGAATCGCGATCGTGATGCCCGGCTCGGTGGCCACGGATTTTCAGGGCACGGAATCCGAGTCGGAATCGTGGATGCTGGCGCCCGACGACGTCGCCCAGGCCGTTCTCGACCTGGTTCGGTATCCCGATCGGGCGATTCCCTCCCGGATCGAGCTGCGGCCTTCCCGGCCGGCGAAGCGGGCGTGACGTCCCTTTTCCAGGCAGCGGAGCGTTCCAAAAGCTGAAACATTTCTCCGCCGCAAGGCGTTACGATGGAAGGGGATTGTGCGCTTGAAGAAGTGGTTTCTCTGGATCGCTCTCGCTCTCGTCGTGCTTGCCGGCGCGTTGATCGTCCTGAGGCGCGGAGGGCAGAAGGCGCCGAAATACCGGACCGCCCCGGTTTCTCGCGGGGACGTCACGATGACGGTGTCGGCCACGGGGGCGATCTCAGCGGTCACCACGGTGCAGGTCGGAAGCCAGGTTTCCGGCATCATCGCGAAGCTCTACGCCGACTTCAACAGCCGGGTCAAGAAGGGGCAGCTTCTCGCCGAGCTCGATCCGACGCCGTTCCAGCAGGCCGTGGACCAGCAATCGGCCAACGTCGCCAACGCGAAAGTCAACGCGGCGAACACCAGGATCGCGCTTGGCCGCCAGCAAAAGCTGCTGCAAGAGGGGCTAGCGGCGCAGGCCGACTTCGACAACGCGAAGGCGGCGGCGGATTCGGCGGCCGCGCAGGTGAACGTCTCGAGGGCCGCGCTCGCGCAGGCCGAGACGAACCTGAAATATTCCAAGATCTTTTCCCCCGTCGACGGAGTCGTGGTCAATCGCGCCTACGACGTGGGACAGACGGTCGCCGCGTCGTTTCAGGCGCCGACCCTGTTTACGATCGCGCAGGACCTGACGAAAATGCAGGTGCAGGCCGATACCGACGAGTCCGATATCGGCCGGGTCAAGGTCGGACAGCCCGTGTCTTTCACGGTGGACGCTTATCCCGACAAGGTCTTCCATGCGAGGGTCGCCCAGATCCGCCTGAACGCGACCGTCAACCAGAACGTCGTGACCTACCCCGTCATGGTCGCGGTGGACAACCCGGACCAGCAACTGCGCCCTTCGATGACCGCAAACATCACCATCGACGTGGCCGCCGACCACGACGTGCTTCGGATCCCCAACGCCGCGCTTCGATTCAAGCCTTCGCCCGGCGGCGCGGGGCGCGGCAGCGCGGCCGCGGCGCCCTCCGCGGGAGCGCCGAATTCCGCCTCGGGGGGCGCCCCTCCCCGGCCGACGCTCGCGGGTTCGCTTCCCAAAACCGGGAGGCGCGACGCCGGCCCGACGGTGTATGTCCTCTCGGAAACCGGCGCCCTGAAGGCCGTTCGCGTTCACCCGGGCATCACCGACGGGCAGTTCACCGAGATTCGCGACGGCGACATGGAAGTGGGGCAGATGGTCGTCACGGGCCTCGCGACCGTGAAGGCGGAGAGCCAGAGCGGTCCGCGAATGAGGTTCTGATGAGCGAGGTCATTCGGGTGAGCGACCTCGTCAAGACCTATCGGATGGGGGACGTCGAGGTCCGGGCGCTCAACGGCGTGTCGATGAGCGTCGAGGCGGGGGAGTTCGTCGCGGTGATGGGCGCCTCGGGGTCGGGCAAGTCCACGTTCATGAACATCATCGGGTGCCTCGACCGGCCGACCTCGGGAAAGTATTTCCTGGACGGTCACGACGTTTCGGAATTGTCTCGAGACGAGCGCGCCGAGATCCGGAACGCGAAGATCGGTTTCGTGTTCCAGTCTTTCAACCTTCTCTCCCGAACCTCGGCCCTCGAAAACGTCGAGCTTCCGCTGCTCTACGCCCGGGACACGCACGCGGCCGATCATCGGGCCGAGAAAGCCCGCCGGTGCCTCGCAATCGTGGGGCTCGCCGGACGCGAGGACCACTATCCGAACCAGCTCTCGGGCGGCCAGCAGCAGCGGGTCGCGATCGCCCGGTCGATGATCAACGAACCGGCGATCATTCTGGCCGACGAGCCGACCGGAAACCTCGACTCCCGCACCTCGGAAGACGTGATCGCGGTTTTCCAGAGCTTGAACGCCGCGGGCAAGACCGTCGTGCTCATCACCCATGAGCCCGACATCGCGCAATTTGCGAAACGCATCGTCATGTTCAAGGACGGCGTCGTCCTGTCCGACGAAATCGTCCGCCAGAAGCGCGCGACGGCGGACCCGGCGGTGCGGCCGGTCGAGGGGGCCGCTTGAAGCGTTTCGCGATGATCCTGAAAGTCGGGATGCAGGCGATTTTTCGCAACAAGCTCCGTTCGGCGCTCACGATGCTCGGCATCATCATCGGCGTCGGGTGCGTCATCGCGATGATCGCGATCGGCGCCGGAGCGTCCGAATCGATCCAGTCGCAGATCGAATCGCTCGGGTCGAACTTCATCATGATTTTTCCCGGCGCTTCCACTCAGGGGGGCGCTCATCTCTTCAGCGACCAGTCGATGTTGACGGAGGATGACGCGAATGCGATCAAGGCGGATTGCCCGTCGGTCGCGTATGTGACGCCGGTCGCGAGAACGACGGCGCAGATCGTCTCGGGAGAAACGAACTGGGGCACTTCGATTCAGGGCGTCGGGGTCGAATGGCCGCTCGTCCGGACCTGGAATACGGTGCAGGGCGCCTTCTTCAGCGATTCCGACGTGCGCGCCGCAACGAAAGTGTGCGTCCTCGGGGGAACGGTCAACGACAACCTGTTTCCTGCCAGCAACGGCGTCGGGCAGATGGTGCGGATCAAGAACGTTCCTTTCAAGGTCGTCGGCGTCCTCGAAAAGAAGGGCGGCTCGATGATGGGGGATCAGGACGACGTCGTGATCATGCCGTACACGACGGCGCTCAAACGTTTGATCGGGAGAACGAAGCTCAATTCGATCTACGTCTCGGCCACCTCGGTCGGAACGGTCGATCAGGCCCAGGAGGAGATCACCGCCCTTCTGCGCCAGCGCCACCACCTCGGTCCGAACCAGGATTCCGATTTCACGATGCGTTCGCAGCAGGAGTTCGCCCAGATGTCGGAACAGTCGTCCAAGACCCTTTCTCTGCTCCTGGCCTCCGCCGCCGCGATTTCCCTTCTCGTCGGAGGGATCGGGATCATGAACATCATGCTCGTTTCCGTGACGGAAAGAACGCGCGAGATCGGAATCCGGATGGCGATCGGAGCGAAGGGAGCCCACGTGCTCGTCCAGTTTCTGATCGAGGCTGTGACGCTGGCCGTCTTCGGAGGCGTGATCGGAATCGCCGCCGGCATCGGAGCGTCCGCGATCGTCTCGTCGAAGGGCGGCCTTCCGGTGCATGTCTCGCCCGCTTCCATCCTGCTGGCGTTCGGATTCTCGGCTGCCATCGGGATCTTTTTCGGGTTTTATCCGGCGCGAAAAGCCTCGAGGCTGGATCCGATCGACGCCCTTCGCTACGAATAGGGTTCGCCGGAGACCGGGGTTATGATCGAGCGGCGTTCGCGATGATTCGGTGATGGCCGAGGGCCTGTGGAAGCGCGTCGGGGGGCGGTCCGGCCTCTCCGTCGGAGGCCTGTACGGCGCGCTGTTTCTCCTCACGGCGGCGACGGTCTGGAACGTCTCGCGTCTCGTTCGTGCGGCGCAGTGGGTGGACCACACGAAAAACGTCCTCAGCGAGTTGTCGGAGACCCTCGACACCGTCACGACGGCCGAATCGAACGATCGGGCCTTCCTGCTCACGGGGGACCCCGCGTTTTTGAGCAAGGACGTTCGAACGTCGGCCGAGGGCCACTTCTCGAGGCTCGAAATCCTCCTGGCCGACAATCCGCCGCAGCGCCGATCGGCGGAGGAATTGCGCGTTGCCGTCCTCGAGAGACTGGCTGAACTGAGGACCCTGGAAGAAACCCGCGAGCGAGACGGTCTGGAGGAGGCCGCGGCGCTCGTGAACCCCCGGTCGGCGGAACGCGTGCGACAAATCGTCTCGCGGATGGAGCGGCACGAGGCGGCGTTGCTCAGAGAGCGACAGGGCGCGAGCCGTGGAGTCGTTCGATCGACCGTCGCCACGCTCGCGGCGGGCGGGATCCTTCTTCTTCTCCTGATCCTAGCCTTCCACCGCGACCTCCGGCGCCGCGAAGGGGCGCAACGGGCCATTTCCGAAGCGCGGCAGGCCGCGGAAGGAGCGAACGCCCGGAAAGATCGCTTTCTGGCTTCGCTCTCCCACGAGCTCCGAACGCCGCTCACGCCGATTTTTGCCGGCGCGGAGCTCCTCGAGAGGGAGCCTCTGTCCGCCGCCGCGCGCGAAGTGACGGTCATGATCCGGCGAAATCTGGAGTTGGAGGCGAGGTTGATCGACGATCTCCTGGATCTCGCCCGCGTCGTCCAGGGGAAAATCGAGCTTCGGTCGGCAAACGTCGATCTCCACGCGATCGTCGCGCACGCCGTGGAGACCTGCCGCCCCGAGGTTCGGGCCGGTAAAATCGACCTCCGGGTCGATCTCGACGCCGCTACGCATCACGTGTGGGGCGACGCGGCGAGACTCGAGCAGGTTTTCTGGAACCTGCTGAAAAACGCCACGAAGTTCACTCCCCCGGGTGGATCGATCACGATTCGAAGCTTCAACGACCCGGGCGGCCGGGTTCGGGTGACGTGTTCCGACTCGGGGATCGGGATCCTGCCGGACAACCTTGCGAGGGTCTTCCAGCCGTTCGAGCAGGGAAAACGCGCGAGAGGCTTCGGGGGCCTCGGGCTCGGCCTTTCGATCGCCAAGGCGATCGTGGATCAGCACGGGGGCTCCATCTCCGTGCGGAGCGACGGCAAGGGCAAGGGCTCGGTTTTCGAAATCGGCCTTCCCACGATCGTCGCGCGGGAACGGGACGAGGCGCCGGAGGGCGCCCGTCCGACCGCCGTGCGGCACGCCCGGATCCTCGTCGTGGAAGATCACGCCGACACGGCGCAGGCCCTCCGGTCGCTCCTCGCCCTGGAGGGCCACGAAGTCGTCCTCGCGGGATCGATGGGGGAGGCGATTGCCGCTCATCGCGAGTGCGCCGCCGACCTCGTTCTCACCGACATCGGCCTCCCGGATGGCAGCGGTTTGGAGCTGCTGGCGGCGCTTCGCTCGATCCATTCCGTTCCGGGAATCGTCGTCAGCGGATTCGGGATGCCCGATGATCTCGCGCGAAGCCGCGGCGCGGGATTTCGCGCCCACCTCGTCAAGCCGGTGACCGCCGACAGGCTCTCGGCCGCGATCCGGCTCGCGCTTCGAGACGACGAAAGAGGTCCGCTCGATAATTCTTGATCGATTTCAGTTCCCCGGCGACAATGGCGGTGATGCCCATTTCGAGACTCGTTGCGGCCGCCGGCTTTTCGTTCCTCCGGATGCTGGCCGCGTACGTTCTCTCCCTGGTGTTCGCGATTTCCTACGGAGTCGCCGCGGGGCGGTCGAAGAGGGCGGAGCGGTTCCTCATTCCCATCCTGGATGTCCTCCAGTCCGTGCCGGTCCTCGGGTTCTTTCCGGCGGCGGTGTATTTTTTCATCGCTCTCACGGGCGGAGGACGGCTGGGGATCGAGACCGCGGCCGTGTTCCTCATCTTCACGGGTCAGGCCTGGAACATGGCTTTCGGCGTCTACGAGGCGGTCACGACCCTGCCGGCGGACTCCTCGGAAGTAGTTCGTTCCCTCGGCCTGTCCCGATGGCAGCGGTTCCGTCAGCTCGAGCTCCCGGCCTCGGTGCCCAAGCTCGTCTACAACTCGATCCTCTCGTGGGCCGCGGGGTGGTACTTCCTGGTTGCGTGCGAGATCATTTCGCTCGGCAAGAACACGTATTCTCTTCCCGGACTGGGGTCTTTCATCCAGAAGTCGATGGAAGTCGGAGACGTTCGGGGAATGGCCGCGGGAATCGGCGCGCTCGTGCTGATCGTCGTGGCCCTCGATGTGTTCGTCTGGCGGCCGCTGACCGTGTGGGCCGAGAAGTACCGGTTCGAGTTCACGGCCGGCGCCGTGGGCGAGAGTCGGCTGTTCGATCTCTACCGCCACACGGGGCTTGGCCGCGTGCTCCGCACGGTTCTCGAAGCCGGGTGGTCATGTCTCGATCGCCCGATTCGCCGGATCGAAACCCTGGCTCCCGAGAGCCGGAAGGCCGGGATTTTCCGGGGGCTTCGCAGAATCTGGCGCGTCTTTTTCTGGCTGGGCGCCGGCGCCGCGGCGGCTGCGCTCGCGGTGCTTCTGGTCTCGTACCTGCTGCCCCCGGTCCCCGCGGCGGCGGCGCAGATCCCCCGAGCCCTGCTGTTCTCGTTCCTGAGGCTGTGTGTCGCGTACGCGATCTCGCTCGCCTGGACGATTCCTCTGTCGTTGTGGGTCGGCGAGGATGACCGCGTCGCGAAGATCGTGACGCCCGTCGCGGAGATCGTGGCGTCGATTCCGGCCACGGCATTTTTTCCGATCATCGTTTTCTTCGTCGTCCGAGAGCTCGGCAGCGTCAACGTGGCCTCGGTGCTTCTCGTTTTGACCGGAATGCAGTGGTACCTGCTCTTCAATGCCCTCGCCGGCGCGCGCCAGGTGCCGGGTGAGATGAAAGAGATGACGCGGTCCTTTGGCCTGACCTTCCCGGCCAGGGCGAAGGCCGCGATTCTTCCCGCGATGGTGCCCTCGCTCATTACGGGCAGCGTGACCGGATGGGGAGGCGGCTGGAACGCGCTGATTCTCTCGGAATACGTGGCGTATGGAAATCGGGTCTACCAGGCTCCGGGAATAGGCCAGTTGCTTCAGAAAGCGACGGTCTCCGGGAATACCCGTCTGCTCGTCTGGTGCCTCGCGTCCATGGTCCTGGCGATCGGCATCCTCAACCGCCTCGTTTGGAGGCGACTTTACGCCTTCGCTTCCGTAAGATTCCGAATCGATGCTTGAGCCCGCTGCCCTCCGAAAGCCCGGCGAGGCCGCTCCCGACGAGAGGCGCAAGGCGACCCTTTCGATTTCGGTCGAGAAGGTTTCGAAGGAATTCGAGCTCCCGACCGGCCCGCTCCTCGTTCTGGAGGACGTGTCGTTCGAAGTCTCGGCCGGCGAGTTCATCGCCCTCGTGGGCCCGTCCGGATCGGGGAAATCGACGCTCTTGCGAATCCTCGCAGGTCTGCTCCCTCCGTCGAGCGGTGAAGTTTTCTACAACGGAAACGCCCAGACGGGCGTCAATCTGGATTGCGCGATGGTCTTCCAGTCGTTTGCCCTGCTTCCCTGGTTGACGGTGCTCGAAAACGTCGAGCTGGGTCTCGAAGCGCGCGGCCTCCCCCCGGCGGATCGGCGACGAAAGGCGAACTTCTACATCGACAAGGTGGGTCTGGACGGTTATGAAGAGGCCTACCCGCGGGAGCTCTCCGGCGGGATGAAGCAGCGCGTGGGCTTTGCGAGGGCCCTCGCGGTCGAGCCGAAAGTCCTCCTCATGGACGAGCCGTTCTCGGCGCTGGACGCCCTGACGACGATCAACCTGCGGGAGGAGCTGATCGACCTGTTCCGCGACCCCGAGATCCTCATTTCGATCGCGATTCTCGTGACGCACACCATCGAGGAGGCGGTGGAGCTGGCCGACCGCGTGATCGTCCTGTCTTCACATCCGGGTCGGATCATCACGGACCGAAAGATCGAGTTGCCGCGGCCGAGGGACCGCCGCGATCCCGCCCTGAATCAGATCGTGGGCGAGATCTTTTCGCTGATCACCTGAAAATGAAAGAACAAGAAACATCGACTCCGCGTTTTGAAATCGAGCCGATCCCGGTGTGCGGCATCTCGCGAATCCTCGGCCTGCTCGAGACCCTCGACGACCGCGGCGGCCGGGAGACGATGGGCCGGCTCGCCGGGGACCTTCACATCGAGTTCGGTCAGCTCCTCGCCGTCGTGAAAGCCGCCGAAATGCTCGGCCTCGTGAGCACGCCGGGTCCGGACGTGGTGCTCGAGGCCTTCGGCAAGGCGACGATGGAACTGCCGATGAACGAGAAGAAGCGAACCCTTCGCGAAAAGATCCGCAAACTTCCGCTGTTTGCCGCGATCGAGACGCTTCTGCGCCGGCAGGAAGACCAGTCGCTTCCGAAGGACGTGCTTCTCGAGGAGCTGGTGGTGTGGCTGCCGGACGAGAACCCCGAGACCCTGTTCAAGACGGTCGTGAATTGGGGCCGCTACGCCGAGCTCTTCAGCTACGACGCGGACGAGGAACGGCTCGCGATCGACCAGGGAAGCTAGTGTCCCGTAACGGAAATAGCATGAGCGTCGTTCGGAGCGCCGTTGGGCCAGATGTGAGGCGACGCGACGCAGGCGATGCCGAAGCATCCCCGCATTCGCGGGGACCTCGAAGCGGCAACAAAGCAGATGGCTCAACGCCGCCCGAACCCGAAGGGCGCCAGCACGTTGCGGACGATCTCTGCGTTGCGGCTCGGGTCCGATCGCTACGGCATCTGTCCCCTCGCCGCGCCTTGACCTCGCCCGCAAGCCGCTGGCGCGACGCTGACGTTATTTTCGTTACGGGACACTAGGCGACGGCATGGTCGGTCGATTCTGGGAGGTCGAGCTCGCCGCGCCCCTGGACGCCGAGTTCGATTCTTACGCGGGCCGCATCGCGCTTCCGATGGTGCGGGGACGGATGGGGTGCTGCGCGATCTTCGTGCTTCGCGACCCCGCGGGCCTCCGGCGCGCAATCCTGACCTTCTGGCTGAGCCGGAAGGCGATGGCGGTCGCCGCGGCATCTTCCGAGTGGGAAGAGGTCGCCCGCGGCCTCTCGAAGTTCGGCATCACGTTCGACCTCGACCACGGGAGAGCGTTCGAATCGACAGCTCATTTTTTCGCCGGCGATCCCGCCGCGGGCGATCTCGCTCTTTCGGATCCGTGAAATCGCGGCTCGACGAGCTTCTCGTGGCGAGAGGCCTGACCGACCGCGTCGAGTCGGCCCGAGCGCTGATTCTCGCCGGCCGCGTCACGGTCGAAGGCGTCGACCGGCCCACGGCGGGCCGACCCGTTCCCGCCGACGCAAGGGTCGAGATCTCGGCCCCGAGCCACCCCTACGTTTCGCGCGGCGGGGTGAAGCTCGCTGCCGCCCTCGAAGCTTTCGCGGTCTCGGTGGCGGGCCGGGTTTGTCTGGACGTCGGCGCCTCGACGGGCGGCTTCACCGACTGCTTTCTCCAGCGGGGAGCTTCCCGTGTTTACGCGGTCGATACGGGATACGGCCAGATCGATTCGCGACTGAGGGCGGACCGCCGGGTGGTGTTGCGCGAGAACACGAACGCGAGGACCCTCGGACCGGCCGCAATCCCCGAGGCGATCGCGGTCGCGGCCATCGACGTGTCGTTCATCTCGGCAAAGCGGATTCTTGCGCCCGCGCTGTCCTTGCTCGAACCGGGGGGCGCGATGATCGTGCTCGTCAAGCCGCAGTTCGAGGCGCGGAGGCAAGAGGTTCCACGGGGGGGAATTCTCACCGACCGCGTCATCCAGGATCGGGTCGTGTCCGAAATCGGGGCGGAGGCCTCATCGCTCGGCGGGATCGCGCTCGGATCGATGCCGAGCCCCATTCTCGGATCGAAAGGGAACCGGGAATTCCTGCTCGGTTTCACGAAACGCTGATAAAGTTTCGAGCGGGCGAAAACGAAGGCATTCCGGCGAAGAGGGCGAACTGAAAGACTCGAGTCGAGCTTGAAATCGAAGCTGAAAGTGGCTCTGCTGGCCAAGCAGGTGCGTCCCGCGCAGGCTCTCGCCCGCCGCCTCGCGGAAGAATTCCGACGAAGGAACGTCGAGGCGCTGTTCGACAACGAGACGGCCGCCGCCCTCAACCTCTCGCGGGGCTTCCCGAGAAGCCGGATTCCTCCCGACCTCCGGCTCGTCGTGACGCTCGGCGGCGACGGGACATTGTTGTCGGCGGCTCGGGCGGTTTCCGACCGGGCCGAGATCCTGGGCGTCAACATCGGCACGCTTGGGTTCCTGACGGGAGTGTCCGGGCGCGAGGTGGCGAGCCTGGTGGAAGACGCGATCCTGGGTCGGTTCGACCGGGACGTGCGGCAGCTGCTGGAAATCTCGGTCCACGACGGAAAGCGGCTGCGGCGTTCCCGCGTTCTCAATGACGCCGTGCTCAACCGCGGCGCTCTTTCCCGGATCGCGAGGTTCACCCTTCGTTTCGACGGTCAACCGTTTTCGTCGATGCGCGCCGACGGATTGATCATTTCGAGCCCGACCGGATCGACGGCGTACAACCTTTCGGCGGGCGGGCCTCTCCTGCATCCGGCAGTGAAGGGGTATCTGGTGACGCCGATTTGCCCGCATGCCCTCACTCACCGACCGATCGTTCTTCCCGCGTCCAAGACGCTCGAGGTTTCGGCCGAGGCCGGCACTCCGGAAGGGATTTATCTGACGCTCGACGGCCAGGAGGGTTACTCTCTGCCGGCCCGGTCGGTCCTGCGGGCTCGGGTGTCCCGCCGGACGGTGACGCTCCTGCGGAAACCGCGGCACGGATATTTCACGACCCTTTCCGAAAAGCTCAACTGGGGAGCGTGAGCTCGACCGATCCCTCCCCGCCGCTTTCGCGGATTTCGCCGGCTCGGCTCTTCGGCCTTCTCTTTCTCTTTGCCTGCGCGTGCGCTTACGCGGTCTATCACTCGGAAAGGTTTCAGCGCGAAAGCCGCGCGCTCGTGGTTCACGTCGCCTCGCTGGCACTCGACCGCCGGATTTCGTTTTCGGAAATCTCGTTTTCCGTCGTGCCGCCCGGAGCCACGGTGCGCAACGTCCGAATCGACGGTCTTCCGGGCGAGGAGGAGCCGTTTTTCACGGCGGACGAGGTATCGGTGGCCGGGCGAATCTCCTGGATCGGCCGCACCCTCCGGCTCGGCTCGGTTTCGGCGTCGCATCCCCGGATGCACGTCGCCGTGTTTGCGGACGGCACGGACAATCTTCCTCGCGGGCTCAAGCGCAAGTCGGGAGCCTCTGCCGTTCGGGTGGAGGTCGACCGGATCGCGACCACGGGCGGAACGTTTCTCTTCAACGAGCTTCGGATCCCTCTCGATCTCGCCGTCCGCTCCTTCGTGGCGGAGCTCAATGCGACGGGGATCCGGAACCGCTTCGCGGGCCGCCTGAACTGCCGCCGGGCGGAGCTGCGCCTCAAGGACGGCGTCTCGGTGCCGTTTTCGCTGGACGCGCGCTTCGAGCTCGGCGGCGACCGGCTCAATGTCGATTCGCTGACGATCGGCGGGGCGTTCGGCGTGCTGCACGCGGCCGGCGAGATTCCCGCGCTCTCGCGGCCGGTCGTCGAAGCGTCGATTGCGGGAG
>JBOGJO010000045.1:0-3345 GCA_050747885.1 Thermoanaerobaculia bacterium | reverse complement strand
ATCTACGCGTATGTGCTCGCTCGTGTGGGCCGGCGGGCGGATGCCGAGGATCTGACCTCCGATGTCTTTCGGCGGGCGCTCTCGGCGCTGGCTCGATTCGAGTGGCGCGGCGCGCCGTTCTCGGCGTGGCTCTTCCGGATCGCCGCGAACGCGGTGGCCGGCCATTTCGCGGCGCGGCCGGGCTCCGGAGAAGCCGGTGATCCGCCCTCGGAGACGGATCTCGAAGCGGACATCGCAAAAGCAGAGCGTCGAGCGCTCTTGTATGGCGCTGTCCACGAGCTGCCGGAGGATCAGAGACGGGTCGTCACGCTGCGCTTTTCGGAGGAGCAAAGCATTCGCGAGACGGCGAGACAACTCGGGAAGTCGGAGGGGGCCGTCAAGCAGCTGCAATTGCGGGCGCTCCGCAACCTCAAAGACAGAATGGGTGAAGTCCATGGATAACGACGCCGCCCGAATCGAGCTTCTGAACGATGCCGTAGAGGCGATCCTCTCCGGCGCCGCGTCGGCGAATGCGCCCGCCGGCTCGGAAATCGCCGCGCTGATCCCCGTTGCCGCCGCGCTCCGGGGACTGCCGCGCGACAGTTTCAAGGCGCGCTTGAAGGAGGACCTCATGACGACCGCAACGATGACCGGGCTCGGCAGCGAGCTCGGTCGGCCGCCCGAAGGATTCCGCTCGATCACACCGCATCTCGTCGTCTCGCGGGGAGCCGAGGCTTTCCTCGAGTTCGTCAAGACGGCATTCGGCGCGAAAGAGCTCGTCCGCTCCACGGGCTCGCTCGGCATGCACGCGCAATTTCGGATCGACGACTCGATCGTCATGATCGGCGGAAATGTCCGGTCGGATGTGCCCGACGCGCCGGCCGCTTTGCACTTTTACGTTCCCGACGCGGACACGGTTTACGAGCGCGCGCTCGAAGCCGGCGCAACTTCGATCAAACCACCCGTCGATCAGCCCTACGGAGACCGCGAGGCCGGCGTGAAGGACCCGGCCGGAAACACCTGGTGGATCGCGACGCACCTCGCCGGACCGTCGTTCCGGCCGGAAGGGTTCCCCGCCATCACACCGTTTCTTCACCCGCGGGGCGCAGCGAAGCTGATCGACTTTCTGGCCGCAGCCTTCGGGGCCTCGGAGGTCGAGCGTGCTCAGTCTCCGGACGGCGTCGTTCACCACGCGACCGTGCGCATCGGAGATTCGATGGTCGAGATGGGCGAGGCCCACGGCGACTATCAGCCGCTCGCGAGCCAGTTCTATCTCTACGTCGCCGACTGCGACGCCGTGTACCGCACGGCGCTGGGGGCCGGCGCCACGTCCCGCTCCGAGCCGGCCGACCAGCCGTACGGCGACCGGAGCGCGACGGTCGAGGACGGGTTCGGCAACACCTGGTTCATCGCGGCGCGGTTGAGCCGGAAAGAGGGGTAACGCCGTCCGCCGCGGTACGGCCGACGGCGCCGGCACTCTTGCAAGGGGCGGAGTATTAGTATTTAATACGTATATGGAACGCAAACTGGTTCAGATCGGCAGCTCGCTCGCGGTCACGCTCCCGATGGAGGTCGTGAAAGAATTCAAGCTCAAGAAGGGCCATTCCGTCGAGGTGAGTGTTCATCCGACGACGGGTGCAGTCACCATCAAGCCCGGCCTGGCGCTCATCGATGAGGGAAAAGTGACGAAACGCCTGCGGGAGTCGGCGGACCGCCTGATTCGCCGGCGGGCGAAGCTCTACCGCGAACTCGCGAAATGATCCGGCATCTCTCGGTCGAGCAGGTGCTCGATCTGCACGAACGCCTGAACCGGGTGTTCGGCGGTGCGGCGGCGCTTCGAGACCGCGGCTTGCTCGAATCCGCTGCCGCTCGGCCCGGGGCCACCTTCGATGGCGAAGACCTTTATCGCGATCTCGCCGCCAAGGCTGCCGCGCTTCTGGAGTCTCTCGTCGTCAACCACGCCTTCGTCGATGGCAACAAGCGCATCGGAGCGGGGGCTGCGGAATGGTTTCTGGAGCTCAACGGCGCCCGGCTCGAGGCATCGGACAAGGATCTCCTCGATGTCGTCATGGCCCTTGCGCGGGGTGAGCTCGGCGCCGAGCAACTCACGATCTGGTTCCGGCAGAGAATCGTGGAAAAGGATTAGGGGACATCGCAGGCGGGCGGGTGAGGACGGGGGTTCTCCAGACCCCTCGTCATTGCGAGGGAGCGTCAGCGACCGCGGCAATCTGACCACGGGGCCGCGATGGGCCTTGAACCGCGGTTTCGTAAACCGCAGATCGCTGCGCTCGCAATGACAGGGAGCGGTCGCGATGGCAGGGGGCGGTC
This sequence comes from Thermoanaerobaculia bacterium, assembly GCA_050747885.1. Taxonomy (GTDB): domain Bacteria; phylum Acidobacteriota; class Thermoanaerobaculia; order UBA5066; family DATFVB01; genus CAWEYG01. Next base: position 1,038 of record JBOGJO010000045.1, on the reverse strand, counting down.
GCGATGAACCCCGCCCCTACCGTGTCGCGGGCAGCGCCGCGCGCCAGCCGCGCGCGGATTCGAGCAGCAGCGTGCGGTCGCTCGTGGTGAAGAAGCGGTAGCCGAGCTCGACGAGCTCCGGGATCTGCTCGCGCCGGCCGAGCATGATCCCCGCCGCCCGGCCGTTGTCGCGCGCGGCGGCGGCGATTTTCTCCAGGGCTTCGAGGTAGCGGCGGTCGTCGGTCCGGCCCGGGATGCCGAGGGCCTGGCTGAGGTCGTTGGGGCCCACGAAGAGAACGTCGACTCCCGGGAGGGCGGCAATCGATCCGACGTCGTCGAGCGCTCCGGGCGTCTCGATCTGGACCGCGACGACCGTTTGTTCGTTGGAGGCTCGGACGAACTCCCCGAGAGGCTGCGTTCCGTAACGATTTGCGCGGACTCCTCCGAGCCCGCGGCGGCCCTCGGGGGCGAACTTCACGTTCTCGACCGTGACTCGGGCGGCCGCGGCGCCGTCGACCCGCGGGGCGAGGATCCCGGCCGCGCCGGCGTCGAGCGACCTTCCGATCAAGTCGGAGTCGCAGCGGGGAGGACGGACGATGGTTTCGATCGTCATTCCCGTCGCGATCGAGGCGGCGTCCGCCGCGCGAACGAGATGCTCGATCGACTCGACGCCGTGAAAACCGTGCTCGACGTCGATCACGACGAAGTCAAACCCGGCCAGGGCGAGCAGCTCGGCCAAGCCGGAGACAGGCCACGTCAGGAAGCACCCGAGCAGCTTCTCGCCGGACCGGATGCGCGTGCGGAGAGGTGGGGGGGCCATTCTTGGGTCGGTCACGTCAGATCCGATTCTAGCCTGCCATGGGAGGCCTTCCCTCTCCATCTGGCAGCCTTCAGAAGAAGCCGCGTAAGTGCGAGAGGGGGGACCCGCCGCAGCGGTGGGTGAGGTCGGATCCCCGAGGGGATTCTTTGATTTCACAAACGAAGTGCAACACCTTCTGATGGGGGTGCTGCGATGGGCTGCCGGTACGAGCAGTTTGGGATTGAGGAACGGTGTGAGAT
>JBOGJO010000044.1:0-5287 GCA_050747885.1 Thermoanaerobaculia bacterium | reverse complement strand
CGGCTCGCGCCAGATCTCGACGATCTATGCGCCGAACAACGAATACCAGGTCATCATGGAGCTCGCGCCCGAGTATCAGAGCAACCCGAGCGACATCTCGATGCTTTACATCCACTCCGCCTCCGGCGATCTCGTCCCCCTCTCGACGGTCGTTCATTTCACGCAGAGCGTCGGCCCGCTCCAGGTCGCTCACACGGGCCAGCTTCCGTCGGTGACGCTCTCGTTCAACCTCAAGCCGGGAATCGCGATCGGCGACGCGGTCAACGCCGTCAACGGGGTCGCCCGCCGGGTCCTCCCGGCGACGATTTCGACGAGCTTCCAGGGAACGGCGCAGGCGTTCCAGTCGTCGTTCCAGGGCCTCGGGATGCTGCTCCTCATGGCGATCCTCGTCATCTACATGGTGCTCGGCATTCTGTATGAGAGCTTCATCCACCCCATCACGATCCTCTCGGCCCTCCCGTTCGCCGGGTTCGGCGCTCTCGTCACGCTCATGCTTTTCCACACGGAGCTGTCGATCTACGCGTTCGTGGGGATCATCATGCTCGTCGGAATCGTCAAGAAAAACGGCATCATGATGATCGACTTCGCGGTGGAGGCCCAGCGCAACGAGGGCAAGGCGCCCGCCGACGCGATCTACGAAGCCTGCGTCGTGCGTTTCCGCCCGATCATGATGACCACCATGGCCGCTCTGATGGGGACCCTCCCGATCGCGATGGGCTTCGGAGCCGGCGCCGAGTCGCGGCGGCCGCTCGGCCTGGCGGTGGTCGGCGGCCTCATTTTCTCGCAGCTCCTGACTCTTTACGTGACGCCGGTCTTCTACATTTCCATGGAGAAGATGCGGGCCTGGTCGAAGCGGCCGGTTTCCACCCGGGAAAAGGCGGGGCGCTCCGCCCCCGGGGCGCTCCCCGGGACCGAAAAAAGGGAAGCGGGCGCGGGCCTCCTGAAGCTGCGCGACTGACGGCCGCGCGGCCGTGCCGCCTTCATTCGCGCTATGATGGCGCGCGGAGGAGTTTGTTTGAACGAGGATAAAACCCAGGACAAAGTTCAGGCCGTGCAGCAGATGTTTCGCGATCTCCTGGAGCGCAGCCGCTCCCTTCGCGAAGATCTGCTCCGCGAAAATGACCGGCTCCGCCACCGGGTGCAGGAGCTCGAGACCGACCTGGCGACCGCGGAGACCTTCCTCTCCACGGAATTCCAGGAGACCAGCCAGGAGCGGGAACGCCTGCGTCGCCAGACGAGCGAGCTCGAGATCGAAAACCGGGACTTCGCGCAGAGAAACGTCGAGCTCGAGGACCGGACATCGAGCCTGGCGAACCTCTACGCCGCGACGTTTCAACTTCATTCGACGCTCGACCCGGCGACGGTCATCCAGTGCGTCGTGGAGATCGCCCTGAACCTGATCGGCGCGGCGGATTTTGTGCTGTACCTGACCGACGATTCCCAGGGCGACTACGTGCTGGCGGCGCGCGAAGGAGAATCCGCTCCCCGCGCGAACCGGCTTCCTTCCCTCGCGAAGCTCGTCGAGCAGGGGGCCGTCGAACAGAAACGCGCCTTCTTCCACGACGAGATCCCCGAGGGAGCCCGCTCCGGCGAGCCGCTCTGCTGCGTTCCCCTGATCTTTCGCGACCGGCTCGTCGGCGCCATGACCGTGTACGGCCTGCTTTCCCACAAGCAGACCTTCTCGCCGCTGGACCGGGAGCTGTTTGACCTTCTCGGAGGGCAGGCGGCGCTGGCCATCGTCTCGTCGCAGGCCTACATTTCGGTCGACCGAAAGCTCAAGACGGTGCAAAAATTCATGGAGCTCCTGAAGAACTAGTGACCCCGATCGGAAATCCCGGTAGTGACGCGCCCGCGGCTTGCGGGCGAGATCAAGGCGCGAGAAGGGAACAGATGCCCGAGCGATCGGACCCGACGAGCAACGCCGAGATCGCCCGCAATGCGCGGGCGCCCGTCGGGTTCGCGCCGCGCCGGACCGTCTGCTTCGTTGGTCGCTGACATGCCCTCCCCTCGGACAGACGGACCGGACGAAGCTCGCATCCTCCGGGGACTCGTGGAGGACCTTCCCCTCTCCGACATCCTGCAATTCCTCCAGGTCGGCGCCAAGAGCGGGGCCCTCTTCCTCAACCGCCCGACCGGGGACACCGCCGTCATCACCTTTCGAAACGGAAACATCGTGCAGGCCGTGCGGACCGACGCGTACCAGACGCTCGGCGACCGCCTGATCGACAAGAACCTCATCACCGTCGAGCAGCTCCATGACTCGCTCGCGTACCTCGCTCATTTTCCGGGAATGCGCATCGGGGACGCGCTTGTCGACCGCGGCGTCATCACGCGGGAAATCGTCGAAAGGGAAGTCCGACATCAGATCACCGAAACCATCGAAAGCCTGATGACGTGGACCAACGCGGAGTTCGAATTCCGCATCGGGATGGTTTCGCTGGGAAGGGGGCTTCCGAACTTCGCGGTCGACCTGGTGCTGGCCGACGGTGTCGAGCCCCGCCACCTCCTCCTCGAAGCGAGCCTTCTCAAGGACAACCACGAGCGGGGTTCGGCGGAAACACCGCCCGAAGACGAAGAGGCGAGAACGATCCACTGGTTCGACGACGGTTCTCCCCCGCCGAACTTCGATGCCGAGGACCCCGAACAGCTCCGGGTGGCCCACGCGTACCTTTCGGTCAGCGAAGAGCTCTTCTCGGCCAGCGAACGAGGCGAAATGGCCCTCCTCCTGCTTCGGTATGCGAGCGAGCTGTACGGCGAAGGCGGCCTTCTCCTGCGGGACGCGAAGGGGTTTCGACTCCTCGGCCAATTCGGCTCCGCCTTCTCCTGGGGCGAAGGCGCCGGCCGCGAACAAAAGATGTCGTTTCCGATCGAAGAGAACCCGCTGCTCAAGATGATCGCAACCGATGGACGGCCGTACGCCGGTTACGTCAGCCTCACCCGCGAAGGCGGCCTGGCGATGGCCCAGCCCCGCACGCCCGGCGCCGTGCCGATTCTCGCCGTGCCTCTCCTGGTGCTCGGCCGGGTTTCGCTCGTCCTGTTCTGCCGCTCCCCGCTCGCCTCCCTGACCGATGCGAGGGCGCTCATCGCGCTCGCCCGCCAGATTTCGATCGGGCTCGAGAACCTGGCTCTGAGGGAGGTCGCGCGAAGGAAACCGCCGGCTTAGCCCGCCGCGGAAAAGCGTTCGGCTTGACCATCGCGTCCGGATTCTCTATCGTCCGGTGACATGACGCTCCAGAGCCCGTCGATCCTGATCGTGGAAGACTCGTCGACAGTCCGGCAGATGCTCACGCTCAACCTCAAGCAGCTGTCCGGCTGCCGGATCACGGAGGCCGCCAATGGTGCCGAGGCGCTCGCCAAGCTCTCCGCCCAGCCCTTCGACCTGATCCTGACCGACATCAACATGCCCGTGATGGACGGTCTCAAGCTCGTCGGGTTCGTCCGTCAGAACGAGAGCCTGAAACACATTCCGATCATCATCATCACGACGAAAGGCGCCGACGAGGATCGCGAGCGAGGCCTGGCTCTCGGCGCCAACGCATACATCGCAAAGCCCATCCAGGCGAGCACCCTGATGCAAACCGTCCGCAAGCTTCTCGCGGAAAACGCCGCCGGACCCGCGTAAAGCCTCGCCCATCCCCGAAGCTTGCTTCGGCGAGCGAGAATCCTACCCCGCCTCGCGATCCTGCTCGCTCGCCTCGGCCGGCGGCGCGGACGGAAGCGGGCCCGCATGCTCCCTCAGGTACGCCCCGGGATCCATCATTCGCTGCGTGCGGGCGAGAACCCGAATCAGGTAGGGGATCTGTCGCGGCCTCACCTGTTTGATCCAGTCCCACAGGCTCTTCTCGCCGCCGGTGTTCAGAATCGACCGCCTCCAGGTCTCCGCGTAGAGCTCGAAGAACCTCCGGGCCCCGAGTCTGGGCTCCCACAAGACATGGCTCATGTCGTACTTGAACCACGGCTGCCCTTCGACGGTCGGAGCGACCTTGCGAAAAAGGTCCGTTCCCGGCAGCGGTGTCAGGATCGTGTAACCGGCTCGTTGAAACCCGTGGCGCTCGACGAAATCCCAGAGCTCCTGAAAGTCGGCTTCGTCCCATCCCGGGTCCACGAGGAAATTCCCCGTCACCCCGTATCCCATCGAGCGCGCGACGCCGGCGGCCTCGACGCTCTGGTTCGCGCTGGCGTCCTTGGCAACACCCCGCAGGGCCGCGTCGGTCGCCGCCTCGAGGCCGAAGAAGATGTCGAAGTCCTTCGCGAGTGGTCTCCATTCGGCGAGCAAATCCGGGTTTCGGGCGACGAGATCCGTGCGGCTCTGGACGAGGATCCACCGCTTTCGAACGCCCCGCGCTCGAAGCGCGCGCGCGAGCTCCAGGCTCCGGGCGGGATGGTTCCAGAACAGGTCGTCCACGATGAAGACGTTCTCGCCGGCCGAGGCGAGATCTTCGACGACCGATCCCACGCTCCTCTCGCGAAAGCTCCGGTCGTAGAGCTGCCAGACCGAGCAGAACGTGCATCGGAAGGGGCAGCCGCGAGCCGTTTCGACGAGCCACACCGGCCGGAAGAGCAGACAATGGTAGCGGCTCCGGTATCGGCCCACGAGATCGCGCGCCGGCAGACCGACATCGTCGAGGACCGGCCGGTTGGAAACGGGCGGAGTGGAAATCCAGCCGTCCCTCGTCCTCAGTCGAAGACCCGGCACTTCCGAGAGCGGCTGCCGCAGATCGATTGCGCGGACCAGGGCCGGAAGGATCTCTTCCCCGTCGTCGGTGCAGATCGCGTCGAGCGCGTCGTCTTCCAGCGGCTCGGAATGGGCGGCCGCCGCATGCCCGCCGGCCACGAAGAAGGCATCGGGGACCGCGCGCCTCACGTCGCGCGCGACGCGCAGCACCTGGTCGTATTCGAGCGCATGCATTCCCGAGATTCCGACGACCCGGGGAGCGATTCGCCGCGCCCAGGAAACCGCACCGGCGCCGAACCTTTCGTCCACGATGAACGGCTCGTGCCCCGCGGAGCGCAGAGCCGCTCCGACGTACTCCAGGCCGAGGGGCTCCACGCGAAAGAACGGCCCGAGCCCGAAGCGCTCGTTGCCGGGGTCGGGACGAATGAAAAGGCTCTTCATCGAAAAATTCCAGGAACCGATTCCGGCGCCGATCGTACGCGGAATCTCCTTCACGGGCAACAAGAAGGGCCTCGCGGCCGCCCGTCTTGACTCGTCGCTTTCGCTCCGCTATCTTCTTGTTTCTTCCGGCCCGGGCGGGAATAGCTCAGTGGTAGAGCGCCACCTTGCCAA
>JBOGJO010000043.1:0-4447 GCA_050747885.1 Thermoanaerobaculia bacterium | reverse complement strand
GGCAAGATCGTGCTGGCGGACGTCGCCAACGACTCCGATGATCGTGATCCAGGGCACCGGATCGCTTGCGGCTCCAATCTTCAGTCGCTTTCCGACGGGGCTCTGGCCCGGCCAGTGCGCCCGCGCCATTGTGCGGCTGACCACGGCGACGGCGGGCGAGCTCTCGGTGTCACGATCCGTGAAGGCGCGGCCCGCCAGGACCGGGATTCCGAGAGTCTCGAAGTAACCGGGGCTCGCGACGAGGTAATCGGGATCCTGGGCCTCGGAATCCTGCGAAGGAGGGTAGATTCGCCCTTCGATCGCGAAGCTCCGAGTGCTGTTGCCCGAGCCGAGGGGAAGGCGTGACACCAGGGCCGCGGAACGCACGCCCGGAAGGGGGCGCAGCCTTTCGAGAACGAGGTCGGCGAATCGAGTGCGCGCCGCGGGCTCCGAGTATCGGGCAGGCGGCAGAGAAATGGCCAGCGTGAGGACTCGATCGGTCCGAAAGCCCTCGTCCTGCGCGTGAAGTCTGGAGAGGCTTCTCAGGAGGAGTCCGGCGCCGACGACGAGTAGAAGGGAGAGCGCGGATTCCGCCAGTACGAGCGCTCCGTGCGTTCGCCGGTTCGCTCCCGAGAACGTCCGGCCTCCTCTTCTCAGGGCTTTCTGAGGGTCGCGCCGCGAAGCTCGCAGGGCCGGCCACAGCCCGGACGAGAGGCCCGCCGCCCCCGAGAGGGCGAGGGTGAAGGCGAGAACGGCTCCGTCGATCCGGATCGACCCGGCGGCGACGATGCCCCTGGCCAGCAGCACGGCGAGCGCGCCGGTGCCGAGGCCGGCGAGGCCGACGCCGAGCACGGCGGCGGCCAGAACCAGCACGGCGGTCTCCGCGAGGAGCAGTCGGACGAGCGCAGGGCGCCCCGCGCCGAGCGCCGCGCGAATGGCGAGCTCGTTAGCCCGCGCCGTGCCTCGGGAGAGAAGCAGGTTTGCCACGTTCGCGCAGGCGATGAGCAGCACGAGGACCACCGAGCCCAGAAGCGCGCAGAGAGACGCCCGGGAGTCCTTGACCTCGTGTTCGCGGAGTTCTTCCAGGGCCGGTCGGGTGCCGGTCAGGTCCGAATCGGGATGCGCGCGGGCGACTCGGTCGAACGCGAGGTCGAGTCCGGCGAGGACGCGGTTCTTCGGGATGCCGTCGCGAATCCTGCCCAGCGCGTCCAGATAGTGGGAGCCGCGCATCGAGGCAGGATCGGTCGCCGGCTGGAGGGGGTGTTCCGGGACGGCATAGCCGTTTCTCGGCGAAGCCCAGAGGTCCGTTTCGACCGGGAAGGTGGCGTTTGACGGCTGGACTCCGACAATGGTCGCCGGTTCCCCCTCGAGCAGGACCGTCATTCCCAGGACGTCGGGGCGCGATCCGAAGCGCCGGGCCCAGAATGCCTGGCTGAGAACGATCTCTCGCGTCCGCGAACCCCCGTGGCCGGCATCCCTCAGGAATCCTCGACCCAGAAAGGGCGGAATGCCGAGAAGGGAGAAAAAATTCGGCGTGACGACGGCGGCGGCAACGCGCTCCGGATTGCCGGTCATCGAAAGCGTCAGGTCCCGTTGCCGCCACGCGGCGAGTTGGAGAACATCGCGAGTTTGGTCCGCGACGTCGAGGAGATCGCCCGGCGACACCGTTTCCCGACCTCCGGATCGGTCGAGCTGTTCGACGACCACCAGGCGATCGGCTCGGGGAAAAGGCAGCGGCCGGAGCAGCACGGCGCGGACGACGCTGAAGATCGCGGTGTTCGCTCCGATCCCGAGCGCGAGCGTTGTGACGACGACCGCGGTGAACCCGGGGGTTTGTCGCAGCGACCGAACGCCCTGACGAAGGTCCTGGAGGAGGCTTTTCATCCTTCGATCGCTTCCCTCACTCCTCCCGGAGGGCGACCATCGGGTCGACCCCGGCCGCGCGCCGGGCGGGCAGGTACGCCGCGAGGAGCGCCGTCAGAGCGAGGAGCGCCGAAACCGCCGCGACGGTCGTCGGATCGAAGGGACGGACCCGGAAGAGGATCGTCGAAAGAAGCCGTGTCGCCGCGAGAGCACCGACAATGCCGAGCGCGAGGCCGGCCGCAACGAGGCGCCCTCCCTCTCCGAGGACCATTCGAAGGATGTCGCCGCGTTGCGCGCCGAGGGCGACGCGGATTCCGATCTCCCGCACGCGGCAACTGACTGCAAACGCCATGATTCCGTACAAGCCGATGGCGGCAAGCAAGAGTGCCGTGGCGGCGAAGACGCCGATCAGGAAAGCTGGATAGCGGCGCAGAAACGTCGAGGGCGCGTCCGCGATCAGGCGGCCCATCGTGGTGATCTCGAGGACCATGATGTCCCTGTCGAGGGAACGAATGGCCGACTTGACCGACGGCGCGAGATCCTCCGGTTTTCCCGTCGTTCGGACCACGACACTCATCTCGTTGTCGAGACTCTGGAAGAAGCTCGCGTAGATGACCGGCGCCGGATCGGAGTCCAGGCTCTTCTGGTTTTCGTCTCCGACGACTCCGACGATTTCCCGGAAAGGCTGCTGGTCGTTGAATGTGAATCGAATCCGGCGGCCGATCGCGTTTCCGTCGGCAAAGAAGCGTCGAACCAGCGTGCGATTGACAATGACGGTTCGCGGAGCTTTGCGAACGTCCCGTGAGTCGAACGGTCTCCCCGCCGCGAGCGGAATTCCCATGTCGTGAAAATAGTTCGGCGAGATCGTGCGAATGTTTGCTTCCAGCTCGTTTCCGGGCTGAACGGGCCGACCTTCGACCGCGAAATTGACGGTGTTGCCGCCGCCGGACAGGGGAAGCACGGAGACGGTCCCCACCGACTTCACGCCGGGAACCGACTGGATTCTCGTCATGAGTTCATCGTGGAAGCTCGCGAGCTTGTCGTCCCCTTCGTAGCGGCCGCTCGACGGCAGCGCGATCTGAAGGGTCAGCAGGTTTTTCGTTTCGAAGCCGGGATCGACCCGAAGAAGCGCGAGCGTGCTTCGGAGCATGAGACCGGCTCCGGTCAGCAGCACGATGGCGACGGCAATTTCCGATGCGACGAGCGCCGCCCGCATCCGGCTGCGGGACCGTCCGCCCGCCGGGTAGCCCTCCTTCAGGGCCTCTTCCGGCGCCGGCCTTGAGCCCTGCAGAGCGGGCGCGAGGCCGAACAGGATTCCCGTGCCCAGCGAGAGCGCGATCCCCCCCATCAGGACCTGGGCGTCGAGCCCCGCGTGCGCGAGATACGGCATCATCGCCGCCTGGGATTCGGGAATTCCCGCCAGGAGAAGCCGGACGCCCCACTGGGCGCCGAGGACCCCGATCGCTCCTCCCATGACCGAAAGGGTGAGGCTCTCGGTGAGGAGTTGCGCCAGGAGGTCCCGGGAGCTCGCCCCGATCGCCATTCGGATCGCGACCTCCTTTCGCCGGGTCGCCGCCCGGCCCAGAAGAAGACCGGCGACGTTCGCGCAGGCGATCAGGAGGACGGCGGCGACGGCGCCGAGAAGAGCCGCAAGGATCGGCCGCACCTCGCCCAGGATCTGGTCGCGAAGCGAGACGATTTTGATGCCGAGGCCCGAGTGGGAATCGGGATAAGCGCGTTCCAGCTGCGACTCGACGCGAGCAAGGTCCATCTGCGCGCGGCGAAGAGACATATCGGGCTTCATCCGCGCGACGACATTGAGCCACCACAAGTTGCGCCTCATTCGGTCGGCGTCGAGACGCACGTTCACCCAGACCTCGGCTCCCTGCGCCGGGGCGAAGTTGAACAGCGCCGGCAGCACTCCGGCGACCCGTCTTGGCATGCCGTTGAGCTCGATCGAGCGGCCGGCGATTCCTTTGTCGGCTCCGAACCTTTCGGTCCAGAGCCGGTGGCTGATCAGCACGACACGTTCCGAATTCGGGAGCTCGTCGCGGGAGTCGAATCCCCGGCCCAGGATCGGCGCGACTCCGAGCGTCGTGAAAAAGCTCGCGGTCGCCGTCGCGGCCCGGATCGGGGTCGTTTCGGCGCCGATCCGGAGAATTCCCTTCTGTCCCCCGACGTAGCCGCCCATGTCTTCGAACGCGAGGGTATTGCGACGCCAGTCGGTATAGTCGGGATACGCGGCTTCGTGCTCGCCGTTGGGAGACGTCACCCAGATGTGGACGAGCCTCTCCGGGTCCTGGTAGGGGAGGGACTTCGTCAGGGCCGCCCGTGCGAGCGAGAGGATCGCCGTCGTCGTTCCGATCGCCAGCGCGAGAGTGCCGATGGCAACGATCGAGAATCCCGGGTTCCGGCGAAATGACCGGAGCGCATAGCGAATGTTCTGTGCCGTTCGGCTCATTTCCGTCTCCTTACTCTTCTCGGAGTGCGACCATCGGGTCGACGCACGCCGCCCGGCGAGCGTTCATCGGCCGAGAAGGACCGTCCGAGCGCCGGCCGGGCGCCGAGAGCCTCGAAGAAGCCCCGCGAGACCGTGGCGCTCTCG
>JBOGJO010000042.1:0-11231 GCA_050747885.1 Thermoanaerobaculia bacterium | reverse complement strand
CGATCGGAATCCGGCCGGTGAATCATGAATTCCGGGCTCCCGGCCTGGCCGAGGCGGCCCGAAAAGGTGTAAATTTGTCCCGGCGTCGAAACGCCGTTTGGAAATGAAAAGGGTTCTGCTCCCCGCTCTTCTCTCGACCCTGGCCGCGGCGCTGGCGTTCGCGGTGCGGACGAACGATGCGGTTCGGGAATACTCTTCGGTCACTCTCGTCGAGGTTCCGGTCAACGTCACGGGCCGGGACGGGAAGCCGATCCGAGGGCTCACCGCAGGCGATTTCTCGATCGAAGACGAAGGGACCCCCGAGAAGATTTCCGCCGTCGACGTCGTCGACCTCTCGCGATTGGCCGAGAGATCCGCGCTGCCCGAATCGCTGCCGGCGGCCGGCCGCCGGCATTTCGTCCTGCTTTTCGACCTGTCCTTCGCGAAACCCATGGAGCTCGTTCGATCCCGCGAGGCCGCTCTTCACTTCGTCGCAAGCGCCCTGGCTCCTTCGGACCTCGCGGCGGTCGCGGTCACTTCCGTGGAGTCCGGCGCGCGGTTGCTCGTCACGTTCACGTCGGACAAACACCAGCTCGAGAGCGCGATCACGAATGTCGGATTGCCGGGCGCGCTCGACCAGGTGCGCGACCCGCTGCAGTTCGCCTTCGACATTCCCGGCGGAAACCCCTATTTCAAGGACATCGCGTCGATCACCGACGACAAACCCGGAAACGCGGGCGAGTTCGAAGTCACCATGAAAGCTCTTTCGGTCGCCGCCCAGAGGAATGCCGACGAGTTTTCCGTCAGCCGGGTGACCCGCCATCTGGGAGAGATGGGCTCCCTCGCGACGGCCCTCGACACCATCGAGGGGCGCAAGACCGTGATCTATTTTTCGGACGGGTTCGACGGAAGTCTCCTCGTGGGAAACATCGGAAGCCAGAAGGTGGAAAGCGCCGCTGCCGACAACGAGGCGATGTTCCATGGGCTCTACTGGATGACCGACGTGGACAAGCGATACGCGAACAGCCCCCTTCAGCGGGAGCTCGACGACACGTTGAAGCTTTTTCGGCGGTCCGATTGCGTGATCTATTCGATCGACATCGCGGGGCTCAAAGCCGAAGCGGACGTCAGTCTCACCCAGGACGCCCCGCGCGGAGAGGCCGCGTTGTTTGCATTTGCAAACGGCACGGGCGGCGAGTTGATCCAGCACGCCAACGACCTCGACGCTCAAATGCACCGGGTTCAGGAAATGACGAGCGTCACCTATGTCCTTTCCTACACCCCCACGAGCACACTGGGAGAGGGAAAGTTCCATCGCCTCAAGGTGAAGGTTCGAAGAAGGGGAGCTCGCGTCTCCGCGCGGGCGGGATATTACGAAACTCGAGGATACAGCCGCCTCACCCCTCTCGAGCGCTCTCTGGCCGCGGCCGACGTGATCACGCACGAAAGGTCGGGCGGCGATTTTCCGATGGACGTTCTCGCCGTCCCTCTGTCGGAGGGTCCGGTCGCCCGGATCCCGATTTTCGTTCACCTCCCGGGCCTCCAGGAACCGAAAGCGGGAGTCAAGGGGCCGGAACGGCTGGGGATCTACGTCTATCTGACGGACGCCAGCGGGAAGCTCTCCGACTATTTCACGCGACTGGCGACGATCGACCCGACGCGCGACGGCGGCCGTTCGCGCCAGGGCGTGACTTTTTACGGCACGTGCCGCGCTTTGCCGGGCTTTTACCGGGCCCGCGTTTACGTTCGCGATGAAACGACAGGGCGATTTGCCTTTCGCGTGGTTCCCATCACGATCAGCGAACCCGGCGACACGGGCCTGGAGGTCTTGCCGCCGGTCTTCCTGGACAGCGCGGCTCGCGGGCTCTTCATGCGCGACGCGTCTTCGGGGGCAGGGGATTCGGAGCCCTTCCAGATCGGGGGAGAGGTCGTGACGCCCGAAACGGCCCCCGTGCTGACGCGCGACGGTCACGTCCGGGTCTGCGTGTTTCTCTATGGACATTCCGCCGAACCGAGCTCTCCGTATCAGATTTCGGGGGAAGTCGTCGCCGCGGGCGGCAGGGACTTGAGCCCCGCCCACATGACCCTGATCGGCCGAAGCGCTCCCGACGCGCGAGGGCTGACGAAAGTCCTCCTCGAGTTCTCAGCGGCGGGGCTGCCGGAGGGGGCCTATTCCCTTCGGGTCAAAGTCTCGGATGCCGCCGACGCGGGGTCCTGCTCCCAGAGCGAGACGAAGTTCCGAGTCTCGTGACTCGGCGTCGTCGCTTTTCCCGGATCGGGATTGCGGCGTTGCTCGCCCTGGCCTTCGTGGCGGCCGCCGGCGCGGCGCCCGCATCGAAGGGGGACAAGCCGGAGGCGAGGCTCGAGAAGTTTCGGTCGATCGACGGCTCGCGACACCCTCCCGCTCCGGCCGAGGCTTCGCGCATCCTGACGGAAATCGGAGCTCAGTTCCTTGAGGAGGGGGACTCCGGCCGCGCGATCGAGCTGCTCGAGGAGTCCGTCGCGCGGAACCCTGAGAACGGCGACGCGCTCGCGTGGCTCACCCTCGCCTACATGCGCAACGGCGATTTCGATTTCGCCGCCTTCTATCTCGACCAGGCCCTTCATTCGTCCGCCCAGGTCGAGGAGGCCGAACCGGTGTGGGAAGAGATCGGGAACCTGAGCGCACAACGCGGCCGTCTCGACGATGCGCTCGAAGCCTGGGAGCAGGCCCGGCGTCTCAAGGGAAGCGACCCCGTTCTCGAGGCGAAGATCGCCCGCACGCGGCGAGAGTGGGCGTATGGTCACGGTCAGGAGTTTTACGCGGGACGGGAGTTCGAGTTCTATTTCGACCCGTCGATCGAATTGGCCGCCGTCGAATCCATCGATCGGTACCTCGAGCAAAACGCGGCCTCCCTGGCCGAGTTCTTCATGGTTCCTTTGAAGACGCCGCAGGTGGTGATCCTCTATCGAGATCGAAGCTACTTGCGCCTCCTCGACACGCCCGATTGGGTCGCCGGATTCTTCGACGGCAAGATCCACGTGCCTCTCGACAACGCGGGCGGAACCTCGGAAATCTTTCTCGCGCTCTTGTCTCATGAGCTCGCGCACGCCTTCCTGCAGGAAATCGGGGCCTATCGGGCTCCGGCGTGGCTCCAGGAGGGCCTCGCACAATTCGTCGAGGGCCGGCGTGTCGACCGCTCCATGGCGGCCGGGATGGTCCCGCGCGAGGGCTCCTGGATCTTCGACTCCGACGGTGACTTTCATCAGAGAGTCGACCGGGAACGCGCCCGGAAGGCCTACGTCCTTTCGTTGTCGTTCCTTCAGTTTCTCGTTCGACGATTCGGGTCGGCGTCGCTCGTTTGCCTGGTCCGGGATCTGGGCGGGGGAGACACTCTGGCGGCGGCTTCGCTGAAGAATCTCGGGGCCGACGTTTTCAAGGTCGAGTCCGAGTGGCTTTCCACCCTTCGGCGGCCATGAGTCCCAGGCTCGGGCGCGCCATCGCCGCGTCGGTCGCCGCCTCGGCGGCGGTCCTGGCCGCGGCATCGGCTCGAGTGTCCTCCGCTCCCTCGACGTCGGATCCGGCGCGCGAAATTGCGCGAATCGAGCGGGACGGCCCTCCCTGGGGGGCCGAAGCGATCGACGATCTCGCCGGGAGGCTCCGGGGGGACACCCGGAGGTTTTACGGCGACGCGACCTACCGCAAGCGCGTTCTCGCGTCCCTCGCCGGGGCGTTTCCGGGAGACGGACCGCCCCTCTTGCGCGAAATGCTGCTTTTCCGGTTTGCGCAGGACGGCGAAATTCCGTTTGACGATCTCGAGAGCCTGGAGTTCGACTGGGGCGCCGTCGCCCGACGCAGCGCCGCGCGTCGGGAGTCTTTCGTTCCCGGCCGCTGGCGTTTTCCGCCCGACGACGCTCGGATCGCCGCCTCGATCTACAGCCTGCCGAGCGCGTACATTTCCGCCGAGTCGGCCAGGGAGTTCCTCGCCGCCGTCCGAGCTTCGGCCCCGGATCGCGCGACGCTCGTTCTCGTCGACCCCGCCCGCCGCCTCGAGCTCGAGGCCTTCGCGCGGGATCATGGCGTCGTTCTTCTCGACACGTTCGGCCGGGAATACACGCCCTGGCCTCGCGACACTTTCAGCCTGGTGCGGGACGAGCGGGACGAGCGGGACGAGCGGGACAAGCGGGACGAGCGGGACAAGCGGGACAAGCGGGACAAGCGAGACAAGGGGCGCGACGTTCGGATCCTCGTGCGCCCGCCGGCGAGGCTTCAGGAGGCGCGCCGGGACGACAACACGATGGGGCGAGAGCTCGTCAAAGACCTTCCCGAGGAGCTCGACCGCAGCTGGGGCCGCCCTCGATGGGCCGTCTCGCCCGTCCCGTTCCACAACGGGCAGGTTCTGCAGGCCCGGTCCGCGGCCTGGATCTCGATTCACACCGTCGAGCCGAGGATTCTGGAGTTGCTTCACGCGCGGCGCGTGCCGGTCGAGTCGTTCGGCGCTCCGGCGGGAGTTTCCCGGTACGTCGGGGCCGCGCGCCGGGCCGCCGCGGAGCTCTCCTCTCTGTACGGCCGGCCTGTCCGGTTCGTTCATCCGCTTCCGGCATCGGAAAGCGCGCGCCTTCAGAGCGAGCTCATGACGACCCTCGGCGGGGGAGCGGGATTCGATCTCGACTCGATCATCACGATCGTCTCCCGCGGAGCCTCCACCGCGGCGTTCGTGGGAGATATTTCCGCCGGGCGCGACCTCCTTCGGTCGGCGTCGGACGGCGAGCTCGAGGAGTTTCGAAAGGGATTCGGGCTTTCCGGGAGCGTCTCCGCGCTTCGAAGCGGACTCGCGACCTTCAACGCGACGCCGCGCCCGGCCAACCTCGGCCGATTTCTCGACGTTTGCGCTGAATATCTCCGCCGCGAGGGAATGGCGGTGAGACGGCTGCCGATGTTCCTGGTCCCCGCCGCGGCACTCGTCGATTCGAGCGGAACGCCCGGGGACGCGACTTTTTCCGTCAACTGGAACAACGTCGTGTTGGAAGGCGAAGGCTCGGCCTGCCGGGCGGAAGGATTTTCGAATCTTCTGTCCTCCGGCGACGAGATCGCGAGGCGCTCCTTCGGGGCCGCGGGCTGCCGCCTCATTCTCTATCCGCCGCTGGTTTCCAGCATTATTCGCAACGGCGGCTACCGTTGCGCCTCCAATCACCTCCGGACTGAGTTAGAGTCGGCACCGTGAAACGTTCGTTGACGCTCGTGCTTGCCGCCGCGGCTCTCCTGTCCTGCCGGAAACGGGAGCCCTCGCCGCAGGTCATGATGATTCCTTCGCATCAAGAATCCGCGTCGCCGGGGGCGTCTCCTGAGGCGTCCACCGGCCCCGAAGGCAGCGTCGAGGTCGCGGGAGTCTCGTTTTCCGCGCCGGCGCAATGGCGCCGCGAAACGCCGTCCTCTCCGATGCGCGCCGCTCAATTTTCTCTGCCGGGCGCCGGAAACGAGAAAGACGGACTCTTCGTCGTTTACTTTTTCGGAGGGGGGCAGGGCGGGTCCGTCGAGGAAAACATCCGGCGATGGAAGGGGCAGTTCGCGGATTCTTCGGGCCGACCCGCCGAGGGCAGCGTCCGCACCGACCGGCGCAACGGCCTGCCGGTGACGATCGTGATGGCGGCCGGAACGTATTCCTCCGGCCTTCCCATGGGCCCGTCCGCGCCGGAGCCGAACTCCGAGTTGTGGGGCGCGATCGTCGAAGGCCCGCAGGGGAACGTCTTTTTCAAGGCGACGGGCCCGAAGTCGACGATCGAGCGCTCGAAGGCCGGCTTCGAGACGGTTCTGGCCTCGCTCAAGAGCGTTTCCACCTCGATGTGACGGATTCCCTCGGAAAAATCTCACGCGACGTGATCGGTTGCCACTTGTGCCCGCGGCTGGTCGCGTGGCGCGAGGAATCGGCGGCGCGGCCTCCGGCACGCTTCCGCGGAGAACGGTACTGGGCCCGCCCGCTGCCTTCTTTCGGGGACGGGGCTGCGCGGTTGATGATTGTCGGTCTCGCGCCGGCCGCCCACGGCGGCAACCGGACGGGCCGGATGTTCACGGGGGATGCGTCCGGAGACTTTCTCTTCGGCAGCCTCGCGCGAGCCGGGTTCGCGAATCGGCCGGCTTCCGTGTCCCGCGACGACGGGCTCGAGCTTTCCGGCGCGTTGGTCACGGCCGGGGTCCGTTGCGCTCCGCCGGACAACCGTCCGACGCCGCGGGAATTCGCGACGTGCCGGCCCTACCTGGAGAGGGAAATCGCGGTCCTTCCCGGTCTTGCCGTGATCGTCGCCCTCGGCTCGCTTGCCTTCACGTCGGCCCTGGCCGCGTGGGAGGGCCTCGGGAGGGAGGTCCCGAGGCCCCGCCCGAAGTTTCGCCACGGATGCGAATTTTCGATCGGCGTCACGCTCCTGGCCTCCTACCATCCGAGCCAGCAGAACACGTTCACCGGCCGGCTGACGGCGCCGATGCTCGACGCGGTCTTCGTGCGCGCGAGGCGCATCTGCGAACGGAAGCAAACCCCCGTATAATCCGCGCGGTCATGCGCGACGTTCGGGTTCCCCTCCGGCATCGGGAGAGCTACGGGCCCGGGCTGTTTTCGATCTCGTTCGAGCTGCCGGACCTCGCCTCCTCCCTTCTCCCCGGACAGTTCGCGATGCTCGGGGTCCCCGGGCGCAGCCGGCCCTATCTGCGGCGAGCCTTTTCGATCGCCGACTCGCCGGGCGGCGCCGCGATCGAGTTTCTGGTCAAGACCGTTGGGGTCGGTACGGCCTGCCTCGAGGGGCTCGGGCCGGGAGACTCCGTCGAGGTCCTCGGCCCGCTCGGAAACGCGTTCACCGTCGCCGGGCTCTCGCGCTCGGACCGGATCGCCATCGTGGCGGGAGGGGTCGGCGTGGCTCCTTTTCCGCTCCTGCTTCGCGCGCTCGGCGAGCGTGGAGTTCCGGCGGATCTCTTCTTCGGGGGCCGTTCGGCGGCCGATCTCGCGTACCGACGCAAAATCTCGGCGCTCGTGGGTCTCACCGGAGGAGAGGAGTTCGACGCGACGGACGACGGATCGTTCGGGGAGAGGGCGCGCGTCACGGAGGTCCTCGCCCGCCGGCTCGAGGCGGGGACGAGGTACTCGCGCGTCTTCGCGTGCGGTCCGACCGCGATGTTCCGGTCGCTGGCGCCGATCGTCGAGCGGTTTTCCCTTTCCGCAGAATTCTCGACGGAGGCCGCGATGGGCTGCGGCTTCGGGGTGTGCCTCGCGTGCGTCCTCCCTCGGCCGGAGGGCGGGTACCTCGTCTCCTGCAAGGAGGGGCCCATCCTCGCCCCGGCCCGCGTCGCGTGGGACAAGTGCTGATGGATCTCTCCGTTTCGCTCGGGCCGCTGCGCCTGAAGAACCCCATCGCGACGGCGTCCGGAACGTTCGGATACGGCCTCGAATTCTCCGACGTCGTCGACCTTTCGCGGATCGGCGCCCTGTTCACCAAGGGGCTGTCCCTCCTCCCGCACGAGGGCAATCCGCCGCCGCGGATCTACGAGACGCCGTCGGGAATGCTCAACGCGATCGGCCTTCAGAACGTCGGAGCGGAGGCGTTCGCGCGGGAGAAGCTTCCGAAGCTGCGCGACGCCGGCGCCTGCGTGTTCGCCAACGTCTGGGGAGACGACGAAGAAGATTATGTGTCGATCGCGAAAAGGCTCGAAGGAGCCGAAGGTCTGGCAGGGCTCGAACTCAACATCTCCTGCCCGAACGTGTCGAAGGGAGGCATGCTGTTCGGCAACTCCCCCCAGCTCACGCGGTCGCTTGTTTCCCGGGTCCGGGCGGCGACGAAGCTGCCGCTCGTCGTCAAGCTCTCGCCCAACGCGCCCGACCTCGTGGAATCGGCGCGCGCCGCGCGGGACGCCGGGGCGGACGTGCTGTCGCTCGTCAACACCTTCGTGGGCATGGCCATCGACCCCGAGACGGCCAAACCCCGCATTTCCTTCGGGACGGGAGGACTCTCGGGCCCGGCCATCCGGCCGCTCGCCGTGCGGATGGTCTACCAGGTCCATCGCGCCATGCCGGAAGTTCCCCTGTGGGGGATCGGCGGCATCTCGGAGCTCTCCGACGTGCTGGAGTTCCTGTCGGCCGGCGCGTCCGCGGTCCAGGTGGGCACCGCGAATTTCCGGGAACCGGGCGTTTCCGACAGGCTCGTCCGGGAGCTCGAGGCGTATTGCGAAAAGAAGAACGTGAACGCCCGGGATCTCGTGGGCAGGACGCCGTGACCCGGGGCGGGGGCGCTTCGGACCGGATCTGCCTTGCGCTGGATTTTCCGGGGGCCGAAGAGGCCGTCGCCTTCGCGAAGCGCTTCGAGGGGAAAGCGCGCTGGTTCAAGGTCGGGCTGGAGCTCTTCGTCGCAGAAGGCCCCTCGGTCGTCTCCCTTGTCGCCCCGTACGGCGAAGTCTTTCTCGACCTGAAGCTGCACGACATTCCGAACACGGTCGCCCGGGCGGTCGGTTCCGCCGTTCGCAGCGGCGCTTCGATGGTGAACGTGCACGCCTCCGGAGGCCGCGCCATGATGGCCGCCGCCCAGGAGGCGGCCGCGGCGGAAGCTTCCCGGGCCGGAATTGCGGCTCCGGCGGTGATCGCCGTGACTCTTCTCACCTCGCTCGACGAGTCGTCGATGCACGGCCTGCCCTTCCGCGGCCAGCCGCTCGAAATCGTCGCGGAGCTCGCGCGTCTCGCCGCTGAGGCGGGCCTCGACGGCGTGGTGTGCGCGGCGGGGGACCTCGAGGTCGTGCGGCGCGAATGCGGTGCGGCGTTCCTGACGGTCGTACCGGGAATCCGCCCGGCTTCGTCGGAAGTCGGAGATCAAAAGCGGATCGCGACACCCGCCGCCGCGATCGCCGCCGGAGCCTCACTCCTCGTCGTCGGCCGGCCGGTCACGCAGGCGGCTGACCCGGAAAACGCTCTCCATGCGATCGCGATGGAGATCGAGGCGGCCGGCCGCTGATCAGGGGATCGCGATTTCGATCGGATCCGAAGGAAGTGTCACAGTGACGGGTCCGGCGAGCACGACGTCTTCCGTGCTTCTTCCGTGGTCGTCGATCTCATGGGTGACAATCGTCAACCCGATCGGTCCGGCGGGCAGCCCCCCGAGCTCGACGGGCCCTGGCGCGGCGCCGCACGTCCAGTTGCTCGTTTGCTCGATGGGCGCTCCGTTGATCGTCGCGAGGACGAACTCACATTTGTCGTTGCCCCCGGGCCCGGGCTTGATTTTGACCACGAGCGGCCCTCCTGCCGGCCAGAGCATCGCGCTGTTGGATTGGTAGATCTGGCCAGCGGGCAGAATTGTCAGACCCGCTGCATTGTGCGACAGATAGACGAGCTCGTTGGCTCCCGGCCGTTCGTCGGGATGACAGATCCCCTGTTCGTCGCACCGGAACGAGACCCGGGTTTGCATCCCGGGGTCGAAGCGGTAGTAGCCAAACGCTCCGGCCGCCGGCGAGCCGTCGGGAAGCAGGACCTGAAACTCGTTTCCCTCGGTCCTGGGCTGCATCTCGATGCGGAACGTCTGAGGCTCTTCGCGGTCCTCGAGCGTCCAGTCTTCCGTCTTATTCACGTGATCCTTCGAGACCGCGGTGGCGTGGAACGGGCCCGAGGGGATCGATTCGATCGTCACCGTTCCGTTCGTGTCGACCCGAGGGGCCTGCGAGCCGTCCGCGTCGAGGTAGACGAGCCTCGCGCCGGAAACGGGCTCGCCCGTCTTCGCGTCCACGATCTCGACGACGAGTGAATTTGCGCTGAGCGCGAAGTCTTTGTGCTGCTCGTCTTCCTCGCTGGTCAAGAGATGGAACCTCGAAATGGACGCCGCGCCCTCCCGCGGCTCGACGTGGACCCCGTACAGCGCTCCGCGCCACAAACGAGTCTCGTATTCGCCGCCTTCGTCGGACTCGGCGGAGGCGGGGGTGCTGACCGGCCCCCCGGAGGGAATATTCACCGGAGTAAACGTCAGCGACGCCGAGACCCCGCTGTCGGCACGGGTCACGCGCCCGGAGACCCGGACCTTCCGGAAGTCGAAGTGCGCGGGCCGCACTCCCGGAAACGCGAGGTCCGCCCTCGTCTCACGCTCGATCGTGACGGCCGCTTGATAACAGTCGAACGGGAGCGCCGGGACCGTGAACCGGTCTCCCGGGAATGTGGACTTTCGGGGCGGGCGGGCCGGATCTCCCGGGCAACCCTCGACGAGCTCGAGCTTTCGTGGGAAGGCGGCGAGCGAGGAGTCCGCGACGACCTCGATTTCCAGCGCGGCGAACTTCCCCGCGTCCGCGGCGGGGGCGGCTGCCTGGTAGAGAAACCACGAGACGATGATCGAAAGCAAAGTCCAATTTTAGACTGATTCCTGGGGCGCAATCGCGTGTTCGGCGCCTGGGATAACATCCCCTCACCTTGGACAGCGTCTGGACCCAACCGCACCCCCTCTGGATCGTCGGGCACCGCGGCGCGCCGCTGCGCGCCCGGGAAAACACTCTGGACAGCTTCGATTTCGCCGAGTCGATGGGCGCGGACGCGATCGAGCTGGATCTTCGGCAGACGCGCGACTTCGACCTCGTCGTCTTTCACGACGAGCAGATCCCCATCGGCACGGAGCTCCATCCGGTACGGGGCATGGCCTCGCACGACGTGCGGGAGCTCCTTCTCGACTCGCCGTCGGGCGAATACCGGATTCCCACCTTCGAGCAGGTCCTTCAGAGGTACGGCACGTCGATTCGTTACGTGGTGGAAATCAAAACGAGCGCCTCGACCGACCGGGTCCGGGCCGCCTCTCGCGTCGCGGGCCTCCTCGGGGCGTTTGGATGTCTGTCGCGCGCGCTGGTGGCGTCCTTCGATCCCGAGCTTCTCCGACGCGTCCGGGAACGGGAAACCGGGGTCGCCCTGTCGTTCCTGATCGATCGGCCGATTTCGCTTGCCGAGGGGGAGACCCCCCCGTGCGAGGCCATCGGTCCCCGCACCGACCTCGTGGACGCGGGATTCGTCGAGCGGATCTCGGCGACCGGACGCTCGGTTCACGCCTGGACGGCCGACTCGCCGGAAGAGATCGAGCGTCTCGCGTCGCTCGGCGTCGCCTCGATCACGACGAACGACTGCGATCTCGCGCGGTCCGTCTTGAGGGCCTAGTGTCCCGAGTCGGAAATAGCTTGGGCGTCGTTCGGAGCGCCGTTGGGTCAGATGCTAGGCGGCGCGACGCAGGCGATGCCGAAGCATCGTCGAGGAGCGCCAACAAAGCGGATGGCCCAACGC
>JBOGJO010000041.1:0-5306 GCA_050747885.1 Thermoanaerobaculia bacterium | reverse complement strand
GCCTGCTAGTCGTCGCGACTCGGGTCCGCCCCCGCCTCTCCCCTTGAGGGAGAGGCCGCCGCGGAGCGGCGGGTGAGGGGTGGGGTGACTGTCCGAGGGAGTTTTCAGTTGAGCTCAGCTTTCTGGGAGGCGGCTCGCTCGGAGGGAGACTTCTTTGGAAGGGCCGCGATTCGTTCGGCTTCCGGGAACTCCCGAATCGCCTCCTGGGCCTGCTTGTCGGTGCGGAGCGCGCTCTTCCACCCTTCGGAGAGCCCGAATTTCGAGTTCAGCAGCTCGGTGCGAATCGCCGAATCGATGAGCCCGCGCGAGGGGTCCTTTTCGTACTCCCCTCGGGCCTCCGCCGAGCCTTCGATTCCCTGCGCCTGCGTGAACTGAAAGAATTCCTTACGGATCGCATCGTCGATCTCGACGTCCCGCCCGAGGTTGGGATGGCGGGCCAGATAATCCACCGCGAAATTGAAGAAGGCGCCGTGGGCCTGAAGCCGCTGGACGAACTTCGAAGCCTTGTCGAACCGGGCGACGTCGTCGGGCGTGATGCCTCCGGCGGCGTAAACGGGCCGGCCGGCGTCGGTGTAGAACACCTTTCCTTCCTTTTTCGCGTCCGCGTCCCGCTTGTCTCCGTTCTCGTCGTCCGGGTTCAGGTAATCGTAGAAATTCGTATAGTCGCGCTGGATCCAGCGGCCGGACGGCGTGTAGTACTTCGCCGTCGTGAGGGCGAGGCCGGCTCCGTAGGGGAGTGGATAAACTCCCTGGACGAGGCCCTTGCCCCATGTCGTCGTGCCGACGATCAGGCCCCGGTCGTGGTCCTGGATCGCGCCGGCCACGATTTCCGAAGCCGAGGCGGAGCCGCGGTTGACCAGGAGCACGAGGGGGCCGTCGAAGTGGGGGCCGTTGCCCGGCGCGTAGAAGTCCTGCGCCGAGGACGCGGTTCGTCCGCGCGTGTAGACGACCTTCTCCTTCTTCTTCAGGAAGAGATCCGCCACGTCGACGGCCTGATCGAGCACGCCTCCCGGGTTGCCCCTCAGGTCGAACAGAAGCTTCTTCATCCCCTGCTTTTCGAGGCGTTCCAGGGCGGCGACCATCTCGCGGTCGGAGGTGTGCGTGAATTCCGCGAGGTGAATGTAGCCCGTGTCGGGACCGAGCATGAACGCGTATCGGACGGAATTCGTGGGAATCTCCGCTCGCGTAATCGTCATGTCGATGGGTTCCGAGAGGCCCGCGCGGCGAATCGTGATCGTGACCTGCGTTCCTTTCGGACCCTTGAGGTGCCGAACCACTTCGTCGGAGGTCCAGTCGTCGATCGGCTCCCCGTTGATCCGGCTGATGATGTCTCCAGCTCGCAGTCCCTTCTTCCAGGCGGGAGTTCCCTCGATCGGAGAGATGACGGTGATGTGCCCCTGGCGCTTCTGGATCGAAATTCCCAGGCCGTAGAACGATCCGCGCTGTTTCTCCTCCATCGACGAAAATTCGTCCGGGTCGAGAAACGTCGTGTGGGGATCGAGCCGGGAGAGCATGCCCCGGATGGAGGCGTAGACGAGCTTGTCCGGGCCGGTGTTCTCGGCGCTCCATTCGCCGGCCGTGGTGATCAGCTCGGCATATTCGTTCGTGTATTCCGTCAGGGGCTGATCGACGTCTCCGCGCCGGCTGGCCGCCCCCCCGAGCAGCGTGGCCGCGGCGAGAATCGCGACGCCCAGAAGAATCGTTGGCTTTCTCAAAGAAACCTCCCGATCGCGGCCCTGCCGCGCCCGGTTTCCATTCTGCCACGCGCCCTCGCGATTTTCCAACCGGCCCGGATTGACGCGGAAGAGGCGCCGACGCAGAATAGGCACCTGAGAGGTGAGCCATGCTCGGTTCCATCGGAATGCCGGAGCTGATCTTGATCTTCATCGTCGCGCTGATCGTGTTCGGGCCCAAGAAGCTGCCGGAGATCGGCAAATCCCTGGGAAAGGGCCTCGCTGAATTCAAGCGCGCCTCCGACGATTTGAAGTCGAACATCCAGAAAGAAGTCGACAGCCTGCAGGCCGAGGCCAAGCCCGAGCTCAAGCCCGAGCTCAAGCCCGAGCTCAAGGCCGAGACGACGGGCACGCCTCCGGCCGACACCGTTCCGAAGACGAGCTAGGTTCTCGAATTTTGGATCTCCTCGAAGGACGGCCCCGGGGGGCGGATGAGGAACTGCCCCGGATGGGATTCTTCGATCACCTCGAGGAATTTCGCCGCCGGCTGATCTGGTCGATCCTGGCGGTCGGCGTCGCGTTCGTGGCCGCCTGGGTCTATTCTCCGACGCTCTTTCGCTGGATCGAAAAACCGATCCTGCCGTATCTCCCGAAGGGGACCCACCTTGCCTTCACGACCATGCCGGAGCCCTTCATTCTGTATTTTCGCGTGGCCCTCTACGGGGGAATTCTTCTCGCCTCGCCCGTCATTCTCTGGCAGCTCTGGCTTTTCATCTCGCCCGCTCTCTACCGGAAGGAAAAGAAGTACGCGGTGCCGTTCCTCCTGATGACCCTGCTCTTCTTCCTCTCGGGGTGCGCCTTCGGTTACGCGATCGCTTTTCCGAGGGTGTGCGAATTCCTGGTCGGAATGGGGACCTCGACCGGCTTTACCCCCGTCATCACGATCAACGAGTACCTGTCGATCGCGTCGAAGACGATCTTCGGCCTCGGCCTTTGCTTCGAGCTCCCGATCCTGGTCTTCTTTCTCGCCCGGCTCGGGCTCGTCACGGAAAAATTTCTGCTCGCGAAATTCAAGTACGCGGTTCTCGTCATCTTCATTGTGGCGGCCGTGATCACCCCGACCCCCGACATGATGACTCAGACCGTCTTTGCGATCCCCATGATCGTGCTCTACCTCCTGGGGATCCTGATCGCCTGGATGTTCAAGAAGCGGGAGACTTAGGACAAAATCCCCGCGCTCGTGGAAACTCAGGCCCCGCCGACGGGCGGCACCGGGGGCTTTTCGGCGATCCGGTTGCGCCTCAGGACTTCTTCGATGAACTCCCGAACGGCGCCGCGGCCGCCCCGGCAGCGCAGGACCAGGTCGGCCCGCGCCCGGGTCTCCGCGGAGGCGTCGGCCGGGCACGCGCTGAACCCGCAGGCGTCGAAGAGGCCGATGTCGGGGAGATCGTCGCCGCACGCGGCGGCCTCGTCGCGAACGAGCTTCCAGCGGGTCAGATAAGAGGCGGCGGCCGCATTCTTGTCTCGAACACCCTGTTTGACGGCCCGCACTCCCAGCTCGCGCGCCCGGTGTTCGACGGCGGGGGAAACCCGTCCGGAGATCCACGCGATCTTGAGCCCGGCGGCGATTGCCATCTTGATGCCATGCCCGTCTTTGGTGTCGAACACCTTCAGCTCGTGTCCGCGCCCGTCGAGATAGACGCGCCCGTCGGTCAGGACCCCGTCCACGTCGAAGAAGAGGGCGCGAATCGTCAGAACAGCCCCACTCCCCACAGGTCGTGGAGGTGAAGAGCGCCCGTCAGCTTCCCGGCTCCGTTCGTGACGAAAAGCGACGTGATCTTCGATTGCTCCATCTCGTGGAGGGCGGCCGAGGCGAATTCCGTCTCGTCGATGGTTCGAGCGGGCCGGTGGGCGCACTCGCCCGCCGTCTTTCCGAGGAGGCCGGGGTCGCCTTCCAGGAGGCGTCGCAGGTCCCCGTCGGAGATCGTTCCTTCCAGGCGCCCCTCTCGATCCACCACGGCGGTGATGCCCATCATCTTTGCCGACATCTCATGAATGGCTTTGCTCATCGTCGTTTCCTGCTCCACGCGCGGAATCCTGTCGTGACGCCGCATGAGGTCGCCGACCCGGAGAAATTTCTTTCCGAGCTTTCCGCCGGGGTGAAGCGCCGCGAAGTCTTCCTCCCGAAATCCCCGTTTCTCGGACAGGGCCATCGCGAGCGCGTCGCCCATGGCGAGCATCGCCGTCGTGGAGGCCGTCGGGGCGAGATTGAGGGGGCAGGCCTCACGGGAAATCGCGACCGAAATGGAGTGGGTCGCGGCGCGGGCGAGCGTCGAAGAGGGATCTCCGGTCATGGAAATCAGAGGGATCTCCAGTCGTTTCAGGAACTCGAGCAACCGGAGGATCTCCTCCGTCTCGCCGGAATAGGAGAGCGCGACGACGACATCTCCTTTGACGATCATTCCCAGGTCGCCGTGCGTGGCCTCCGCGGGATGCAGAAAAAAGGCGGGCGTCCCGGTGGAGGCGAGCGTGGCGGCGACTTTCTGGGCGATGATCCCCGATTTTCCCATTCCGGTGACAATGACGCGGCCCTGGCAGGAGTGAAGGGTGAGGATCGCGGATTCGAACTCCGGGCCGAGGTTTTCGATCTGCTCTCGAACGGAATCTGCCTCGATCCGAAGGACTTTCCGCGCGCTGTCGAGGATCACGAGTTGATTTTAGCCGAAACGCGGGAATCTCAGGCTGCCGGGGAGAACGGCTCGGGACAGGCCGCGAAACAGCCGTGAGCCCGGGATGGGCCGGGGCGGGTCACGCGGGCCGAACGATCTTTTCCTGATCCGCCGAAATCCACCGGCGGCGCTGAAGCTCCAGAAGGTATTGAATGATCTTGTGCGACGGAACGAATCCCTTCGTCGAGCCGCCGTAGATCGCGTCCGATCGCTCATGACGGGTCATGTCGTCCAGGGCCATGACTCTCGCGAGAGTGGTTTGATGATTCATCGCTCGTCCTCCGGCAAATTCCAAATTCAACTTTCATGCCAGAAAGACGGCGGGCGGGAGGGACGTCAGACCCGGAGCTTGGCGATCGCGAAGATCTGGCGGATCAGGGCGGGCAGAATTTTCACGTCGAGCTGCGTCGAGGCGTCGGAGAGCGCCTGCTCCGGATCGTCATGGACCTCGAGGAAGTAGCCGTGAACGAAGCCCGTGGCGGCCGCGGCCCGGGCGAGAACCGGCGCGTACTGCTTGAGGCCGCCCGTCTGCCGGCCTCCTCCCGGCAGCTGCAGGGAGTGGGTCACGTCGTAGACGACCGGCACCCCGAGACCCGCCATCATCGGAAACGACCGGAAGTCGACGACGAGGTTGTTGTACCCGAACGAGCTTCCTCGTTCGCACAACAGGACCTTGCGGTTGCCCGCCGAGAAGACTTTTTCAATTGCGTGTCGCATGTCCAAAGCGGCGGAGAACTGTCCCTTTTTGATGTTGATCGGTTTTCCGGTTTTGGCCGCCGCCACGAGGAGATCGGTCTGGCGGCACAGGAAAGCGGGGATCTGGACCACGTCGAGAACTTTCGCGGCGGTCTGCGCCTGGCCGGGCTCGTGGATGTCGGAGATGACCGGCAGCCCCGTCTTCGCC
>JBOGJO010000040.1:0-1019 GCA_050747885.1 Thermoanaerobaculia bacterium | reverse complement strand
ACCTACGAGGGTTTTGGGCTTCTCCACGGCCAGACGCCGACCGATCCGGCGGGCGATCCGGGAAACACGCAGACGCGCACGATCACGCCCGAGCTTTCGCCGTCCACGCCCTCGAGGACGTTCCTGCCCGCGGGCTTCTACTGCCACACGCACCAGAACCCGCCGTCGAAGCAGTCGGGGATGCTGACGTTCCTGCTGTAGGTGGTCGCGCGGTTTTTTCAGAAAACGAGACGGAGGCCCTTGGCCTGTTCCTCGGGGAGCGCCTGCGGCTCGTCGAGAAAACGTCCGTCGCGCGCGACGATCCAACGGCTCACCGGACGTCCGGCTTCGAAGACCGCTTCGTAGAGCTGCTCCGCGAAACCAACCGCCGGCTTGCCGGAGGCGCCGCGAATTCCCTCGCCGAGAAGAAGCTCGACGCCCGTCAGCGGAACCTGCACGTACGGCTCGCCGCCCTGCGCTTCGGGCGCGGGCTTGGCGGCTTCCACGCGCGTCTCCACGATCTCGACGCGCCGGCGATTCGCCGCGAGCCAGGTCGATCGCAGCCGCTCGCCGCGAACGAAGATCGCGTAGTAGCCGACCTGCTGCCCGTCATCGAGGAAGATGGTGAGCGCCGCGCCCGCCGCGCGCGAAACGTGAACCGCGAGGACGTCCGACCAGATCGGAACGCCGAGCCCTTCGCCGTCGGGAAGTCCCGCTTCGCCCGGCGTCGGGCCGGGGAGGGCGGAGGCGGTTCCGGCGATCGAGAGCGAGAGGAAGTGGACCTCGCCCGGATCGAGCTGCTTGTTTGGAAAGAGCGACGAAATCGCGACGTTCGCGACCTGTCGCACCGCGAGGGTGCCTCCGGCCGTGGCCAGCCGGCTCGCCTCCTCGTGAAGGATGGTGGCAAGCTCCCTCGATTCGAGGGGACGGCCTCGATAGGCAACGAACGCGAGCGCCGCGGGCATCGGAAAACGAGGATAGCACAACCGTCGGATACACTCGCGCGCGCGTGGAGTCGTTTCCGGAGGACTGGTTCGTAT
>JBOGJO010000039.1:0-1157 GCA_050747885.1 Thermoanaerobaculia bacterium | reverse complement strand
ATCCACTCGTCGGGAAACGAGTCACGGCCTGCGGCGCGGCGTGCGGCGATTCGGTGACCACCTTGCCGCTCTCCGCCCGGCCCCGCACCGACATCTGGGCGTGGGGTTTTCGGAACCCGTGGCGCTTCTGGTTCGATCCGAAAACGAAGAACCTCTGGGTCGGCGACGTAGGTGAGGTGACCTATGAAGAGATCGACGTCATCCCGCCGAGCGGCAAAGGAAAGCATTACGGGTGGCCATGGCGGGAGGGCGGGAAAGGGCACCCGACGAGCACCTGCCGGGAGATCACGCCGGACGCGGGTGATTGCGTCGATCCGCAATATTACTGCAGGCACGGCGCATCGGCGGACGGCATCGACGGCGACTGCGAATCCATCACCGGTGGGCTCATCGTCGATTCATGCGCGTTTCCCGCGACCTTTCGTGGACGCTATTTCTTTGCGGACAATGCGAATTCCTGGCTCGCGACGCTCCAGCCGACGGCCGATCGAAACGGTATCGTTCCGGGGAGCCGTGAGATGTTCCTCACGGGCGGTTCGAACACGTTGCCGGTGCATCTCGACGTCGGTCCGGACGGCGCGCTCTACTTCGCGGAGATCCGGCCCGGTAAGACGGGCGTCATCGAGCGCGTCTATCCGAAGCACCCGGAGTCCTGTGGGTCCGGCACTCCCGACGGGGGTAAATCCCACGACGGCGGGAACGCGCAAAGCGACGGCTCCGACGCGGCCGAGTCCCGGATCGACGCGTCGGTGGACGGCGGGGTTGTGCCGCTCGCGCGCCCCACGACCGGGAGCGCCTGCGGGTGCCGCATCGCGGAGCGTGAGTCGACGAGCACGCCGTTCGTGCTCTCGCTGTCCCTCGTGGGCCTGATGCTTGCTCGTCGCCGGCGCCGGGTCTGAGGCGGACAGGCTGCCGCCCCCTCCTATCCCGATGCGCGGGCTCTCTTCGGGAGCGCGTGAGCTCGCTCGCGGACGGGCAGCTTCTCGCCGGCCTCCACCCGGACGTAGAGGGTGTTCCGTTTCGGAGGGACGAGGGAGATGACGTTCGGGTTGTAGACGTAGCCCGGTGTCAGCGCCTGGTTGAAATCTACGATGGTCCTGCCGGCGTGCGGGAGCGGCGCGTAGAGATAACGACCGACCGCGGACGTGAGCTCGCCG
>JBOGJO010000038.1:0-4534 GCA_050747885.1 Thermoanaerobaculia bacterium | reverse complement strand
GTCGAGGTCTCCGAGAGCGTATTCCGACACGTTCGGGATGTCGCGGGTGATTTCCTCCGGCCCGAGCTTCGTGTCCCGGGCTTCGAGGTCGAACTCCTCGATGTGGATGGAAGTGAAGTAATCTTCTTTGACCATCTTTTCGGAGATCAGAATCGCGTCCTCGTAGTTGTAACCGCGCCACGGCATGAAAGCGACGAGGATGTTGCGGCCGAGCGCGAGCTCTCCGTCGTCGGTGCAAGGACCGTCGGCGAGAACTTCGCCGCGCGCCACCCGCTGGCCCTCCACGACGATCGGCTTCTGATTGATGCAGGTGTTCTGGTTGCTGCGGCGGAACTTCACGAGCGGATAGATGTCCGCGCCGAACTCCTTCGCTCCCCGGGTGTCACCCTCCTCCCCTTCGACGCGGACGATGATTCGTTCCGCGTCGACCTGGTCGACGATGCCCCCGCGCTTGGCGAGAACGACGGCCCCCGAGTCGCGGGCGACCGTGCGCTCGAGTCCGGTGCCGACGAGCGGCGCCTCGGCCCGAAGCAGAGGGACCGCCTGGCGCTGCATGTTCGAACCCATCAGCGCTCGGTTCGCGTCGTCGTGCTCGAGAAACGGGATCAGGGCCGCGGCGATCGAAACGAGCTGGCGGGGGGAAATATCCTTGTAGTCCACCTTCTCGCGCTCGACGGAGATGAATTCGCCGTTCAAGCGGGCGATGACCCGATCCTCTTTCAGCCGGCCGTGCGAATCCGTCTCGGCGTTGGCCTGGGCGATGACGAAATTCTCTTCCTGCCAGGCGGAGAGGTAGAAAGCGAAGGGCTCGGCTTCCGCGGCTTTCTTGTGGCCTCCCCTCACCCGCTCGTTCTCCTCCTCGAGCTCTTTCTTTTCGACGATCTGGCTGAGCTTGAATTTCGTGTCGCCCACGCGCGTGACACGAAAATGATCCAGCACCCGGCCCCGGTCCACTTTCTTGTAAGGCGTCTCGATGAATCCGAAATCGTTGATTCGCGCGTAGCAGGAAAGCGACGAGATGAGGCCGATGTTCGGGCCTTCCGGCGTTTCGATCGGGCAGACGCGTCCGTAATGCGTGGGATGGACGTCGCGCACTTCGAAACCGGCACGCTCGCGCGACAGGCCCCCCGGCCCGAGGGCCGAGAGCCGCCGTTTGTGCGTGACTTCCGAAAGCGGGTTCGTCTGGTCCATGAATTGCGACAACTGCGAAGACCCGAAGAACTCTTTGATCGCCGCGATCACGGGCTTGCTGTTGATCAGGTCGTGCGGCATGGCCGAATCGATGTCCTGATGCACCGACATCTTTTCTTTGATCGCGCGCTCCATCCGAACCAGGCCGATCCGGAACTGGTTCTCGAGCAGCTCGCCGACCGAGCGCACGCGCTGGTTGCCGAGGTTGTCGATGTCGTCGACCCGTCCCACGTCTTTCCGAAGGCGGAGCAGGTAGCCGACGACCCGGTAGATGTCGTCGGGCGTCAGGGTCCGCGTCTCGAGCGAACCCTCCGACTCCATCTTGATGTTGAACTTGAACCGTCCGACCCGCGAGAAATCGTATTTCTTCGAGTCGAAGAACATTCCTTCAAACAGGTTCTTGGCCGACTCGTAGGTCGGAGGGTCTCCCGGGCGAAGGCGCCGGTAGATCTCCAAGACCGCTTCGTTCTTGGTCTTGTGCGTGTCCTTCCGGATCGTGTTGACGAGGACGTCGCCTCCGAGGTCCCACTCGGGGAAGATCAGCTCCGCTTCCTTGATCCCCTTTGCCTTCAGGGCTTCGACGCCCCCGGGACCGACTTCCTGGCCCGCCTCGAAGAGGACCTCACCCGAGGCGAGATCGACGATGTCGGCGAGAAAACACGCCTTCTCGACCTGCTCCTGCGCGACGGAGACCTCCACCGACCCCTTCTTGTGGATCTCCTTCTGCTGATCGCCATCGAGCTTGATCCCCGCGAAGATCGGCTTGACTTCGCGTTTGACGCGGGCGAACCGATCCTTCAGGTCTTCCTGGCGCAGGACTTCCGGCCCGACCGTGAGGAACGCGCGCCCCCGGTCGAGTCGCGCTTTGACCGGCGCGTAGAACTGCCGGAGGATCGATTCGTCGGTCTCGAGGCCCAGCGCGCGGAGAAAGATCGTCGCGGGAAATTTGCGTTTGCGATCGATCCGAACGTACAGGATCCCCTTTTGGTCGAATTCAAACTCCACCCACGAGCCGCGGTACGGGATGATCTTCGCGAGATATCCGTGGGCGCTTTCGCGAGTGAAGAAAACGCCCGGCGAGCGGTGAAGCTGCGAGACGATCACTCGCTCGGTTCCGTTGATGATGAACGTTCCGTGCTCGGTCATGAGCGGAATGTCCCCGAAGAACACTTCCTCTTCCTTCGCGTCCCGCATGGTCCGGGTCCCCGTCTCGGGATCCCGGTCGTAGACGAACAGGCGAAATGTCACCTTCAACGGGACCGAGAACGTCATGCCCCGTTCCTGACACTCGGCCACCCCGTATTTCATCTGGAGATCCACCGGGTTGGAGCAGACGTCGCACAGGGTCACGTCGTTCTTGTTCTGGTGGCCGCACTTCGGGCACTGCACGACCTCTTCGTGGGGATGGGCCGTGATGATCCGCGCTTTGCACGAGGCGCAGGTCATGCGAAGGTACTCCAGATCGCGCAACCTTCCGCATTTGCATTCCCAATTTCCGATGGAATACTTCACGAACTGCAGCTCGCACAGGCCGCGGAAATCCGCGAACGGAAAGATGCCGTTGAAAACCGACTGCAATCCGACTTCTTCCCTTTCCTCGGGAAGCAGGTTCATCTGAAGGAACTTCTCATAGGACCGGCGCTGCACGTCGATCAGGTTCGGAAGATCCATGAACGCCCGAATCTTGGAGAAATCTCTTCGCTCACGCGTGACCGCTTGAGAACTCATGCCGTTCCGACTCCTATTCCACTTTTCCAGCTGCCGAGGCAGACGGAGACCGCCGGAGGCGGTCCCCCAAAACCTTCAACCGGATAAAAAGCACGTCTTGCCGTTTCCGACTACTTGACTTCGACTTTCGCCCCGACTTCTTCGAACTTCTTCTTCATATTCGCCGCGTCGTCCTTGGAGACTGCTTCTTTGAGCGTCTGGGGGGCTCCGTCGACGAGGTCCTTGGCTTCCTTCAACCCGAGGCCGGTCACTTCGCGAACCACCTTGATCGTCTTGATCTTGTCACCCGCGGCCGCCAGAACGACGGTGAACTCCGTCTTCTCCTCTTCGGCCGGAGCGGCCGCGGCCGAGGGGGCGCCGGCCGCCGCCGGCATCGCCATCGCCGTCGCCGAGACGCCGAATTTCTCCTCCAGCGTCTTGACGAGGTTGTTGAGGTCGAGCACCGACATCGACTCGATCTCCGAAACGAACTGTTCTACATTCAATGCCATCGATTTCTCCTCAAATTCTCAAGCGCCCGGCGCGGTTTGCTCCGCGGGGGCGGATTTCCCTTTTTGATCGCTGATCTGCGCAAGCACCACCGCCAGACTCTGAACAGGGCCGTTAAAGACCGTGACCAGCCGCCGAACCGGTGATTGTAGCATGAACAGCAACCTTCCAACAAGCTGCTCGCGGGTCGGCAGGTCCGCGATCGTCTGAATCTGGGTTGCCGGAATGGCCTTGCCCTCCACGACCGCCCCCTTGAACGAGAGCGACGCGTTGGTCTTGGCAAAGGTCGTCAGGATTTTCGCGAGCCCAACCGGCGAATCCGCGTTGTAGGCGAGCGCCGTGGGACCGGCGAAATGGTCTCGAAGCGGCTCGAGGACCCCGCCCTGGATGGCCCGAATCGCGAGCGTGTTCTTGACCACGAGGTACGAAGACTTCGAATCTCGGATTTGTCGGCGAAGCTCCGTCACGTCGGGAACGCGGAGCCCGGAAAACCCGAGAACGAACGCGTTCCGGGCCGATCCCAGGGAGTCGCGAAGTTCTTCGATCGCAGCGTTTTTCTCTTGTTTGTTCACTGTCAATCCCCTCAGCCCGCTTCCGCGGCGGCCGGATCGATCCGGACGCTGGGTCCCATCGTGGAAGAAAGCGAAACGGAACGGAAATATTTCCCCTTGGCGGCCGCCGGCTTCGCCCGATGCACCGCATGGATCAATGCTTCCGCGTTTTCCTTCAACTTCTTCTCTTCGAAGGAGAGTTTGCCCAGCGGCGCGTGGATGATCGCGGTCTTGTCCACCCGGAACTCGAGCTTTCCGGCCTTGATCTCGGTGACCGCCTTTGCCACGTCGGCCGTGACCGTCCCCGCCTTGGGGTTGGGCATCAGGCC
Organism: Thermoanaerobaculia bacterium; assembly: GCA_050747885.1. Taxonomy (GTDB): domain Bacteria; phylum Acidobacteriota; class Thermoanaerobaculia; order UBA5066; family DATFVB01; genus CAWEYG01. The sequence continues at coordinate 246 of JBOGJO010000038.1, read as the reverse complement.
GCGGGGTCCGAGGACTTTTCCGAGACGTCCGACCGACCGCATCATGTCCGGAGTCGCGACGAGAGCGTCGAAATCGAGGTAGCCGCCGGCGATCTTTTCCGCAAGGTCTTCGCCCCCGACAATGTCGGCCCCGGCCGCCTCCGCCTCCTTGACTTTCTCACCCGTGGTGATGACCGCCACACGCTTGGACTTGCCGAGCCCGTGAGGAAGAATCACCGTGCCCCGCACCATCTGGTCGGCGTGCTT
>JBOGJO010000037.1:0-1001 GCA_050747885.1 Thermoanaerobaculia bacterium | reverse complement strand
ACAGTCGATCGGCGAACCGTTTGGCGATCCGCAGGGCTGTGCTCTCGCGGAGCTCACCGATCCATTCGAATCGACGGGGGTTCTCGTCAGAATCCTCGACGAAACGCCAAACACCATCGCCATCCAGGATCTCGGCGACAAGCTCGAGATCCGGTTCGGCGGCGAAGCGGACGAGCTCGAGGTCGCGAAATCCGAGGGGGACTCTGTAGCGCCCCGCCCGAGGCCCGTGAGCGATCACGAGATCGAACCCGCCCTGACCAGGTTCGGGCCGTAGCGCCAACAAGGGAAAGGCGACGCTTCCTGAGAGGTGAAGCGTGTCGCAGGAAGGTTGGATCGAGACGGAGAGGTTTGGCCCGTCGGCAAGGAGGGTGCCGAACCCAAGCGCATGTGGGCGCGAGCCGTAGGTGGATCGGATCGACATCCGGTGGGCGAAACCGTCGGTCGACTGCTTCGCCTCTGGTTCGGAGTCAGCGAACAGCGCAGCGACTTGGCGGTGAACCTTGTCTTTGCTCTGCACGGCACCGATCCCCGGATCCCGTGCCGCCTTCCTGAGCCCGACCCGCAGGACGGACAGGATGCCCTCGGTGCGCTCGGTCGGTCGAGCCTTCTTGAAGATCGTGGACCACGCACCAGGGGAAAGATCCGGCTGGAATCCAGGGCGATCCCGGAGCCACGCCCGGATCGCGTCGATCCCGAGCTCGCTCTCGACATCGTTCGCGGTGAGAGTTGCAGCGGCTTCCGCAGCAATCAGCATCACGGCGTGATCCTCGGCCTCCCCGGGCGCGTCGAGGAGAAACCGATGCGCCAGGTATCCGACGTCGAGCTCGGGTCCAAGCGCCGCCAGGATCAATGGCGTGCGGTCACGAATGTGGGCGAGGCCGCGGAGGGTCGCATTCGCGAGCAGTCCCCCAGCCGCGGTCGCGAATTCATGGATAAGGCGATCCGGCAGCTCGTCCTCGGAGACCACCGCCCCGCGCTCTGGCCCGCGGTCGGCCCCCGAG
>JBOGJO010000036.1:0-1719 GCA_050747885.1 Thermoanaerobaculia bacterium | reverse complement strand
GCGTTACGCTCGCCATCTGACCCTGCCGGAGGTCGGCACGGCCGGCCAGGAAAAGCTCCGCGCCGCGCGCGTTCTGTGCGTCGGCGCGGGCGGCCTCGGCTCGCCTCTCGCGCTCTACCTCGCCGCGGCCGGAATCGGGACCCTCGGAATGGTCGACTTCGACGCCGTCGACGAATCCAACCTGCATCGCCAGATCCTGTATGGCACGAAAGACGTGGGACGTCCCAAGCTGCAGTCGGCGGCCGAACGAATTTTCGACGTCAACCCGCACGTGGCGTTCGTTCCTTTCGAGGAGCGCCTGACGTCTCGGAACGCGCTCGCGATCATCGGCGGCTTCGACATCGTGGCCGACGGGACCGACAACTTCCCCACCCGCTACCTCATCAACGACGCGTGCGTGATGACCGGCCGGCCGAACGTGTACGCCTCGATCTTCCGTTTCGAGGGTCAGGCGTCCGTGTTTGCGGCGCCCGGCGGCCCCTGCTACCGCTGCCTCTACCCCGAGCCCCCGCCCGCCGGAGTCGTTCCCTCGTGCGCCGAGGGAGGAGTGCTCGGCATCCTTCCGGGCCTTCTCGGCACCATTCAGGCGACCGAAGTGCTCAAGCTCGTTCTCGGCATCGGCTCGCCGCTGATCGGAAAGCTGCTCCTCGTGGATGCCCTCGCCATGAAATTCCGCGAGCTCAGGCTCCGAAAGAGCGCCGACTGTGTGGTCTGCGGGCCGAATCCGAGCGTGCGAGAGCTCATCGACTACGAGGCGTTCTGCGGGGTCGGTGGACCCGTCGAAAGAATCCCTTCGATCACGGCGGAAGAGCTCAAGCGGAAAGTGGACCGCGGAGACCCGGTCGTGATTCTCGACGTCCGCGAGCCGGACGAAGTCGCCGCCGCCAGGATTCCGGGCTCCCGGAACATCCCCTTGGGCTCGCTGTCCGAGTCCCTCGAAAAGATCTCGAAAGCGGACGAAATCGTGGTCCACTGCCGGAGCGGATCCCGCAGCTCGCGCGCCGTCAGGATGCTGCTCGACCACGGCTACCCGAACGTCCGAAACCTCGAAGGCGGAATCCGCCGCTGGGCGGAGAAGGTCGACCCGGGAATCCGGGTGAGTTGAGGCGCTTTATCGCGGCGCGGCGCTCTCGTCGACGAGCTCGAGCGCGGTCTGCAGGATCGGTCGAACGTGGAGGGGCAGGAAACGACTCTGCGGGTACAAATAATCTTCGCCAGAGTCGTCGATGACACGTATCAGAGAAACCCTCGCCGCGTCGGAATCCGGGAGCACTTTGTAAATGTGGCGGGCTTGAAGATCGCCGTGTTCTCCGGGATCGATGCAAACGACGAACCGGGAGTGAGTGCCACGCTTACCAGAGAGTTTTTTTGATTTTGAATTTCCGCCTGCCGACCCCGTGAGCTTCGTACCAGTGGATTTCGGCCCTGATGGCTTCACCCGAAGCGACGCGGATGAGCGCAATCCCCTTGAGCTTGCGCCACCGGCCTTTCCCGTAGTTCCGGACGAGCTGCCTGAGGTTCTTGACACCTTTACCGGTCGCGATCGTTTCGACCTGAGTGATCTCGCCGATGATTTCGAAGTCCATCGCACCGCCATGGGGCGATTCTAGCGCGAAGCGATCCTCGGCGGTCAGCCCAGGGAGGAACATCCGGAATCACCGAAAACGGGACAGAAAATCAGAAAGTCCCGAAGCGCCCAAAGCAATCGCAGGGTTTAGG
>JBOGJO010000035.1:0-15983 GCA_050747885.1 Thermoanaerobaculia bacterium | reverse complement strand
ATCTGCCGCTCCGCGTGATCGAATTCCCGCGAAATCGCGGAAAGGGAGCAGCGGTGCGCGCGGGCGTTCTGGAGTCGAGCGGCGACTGGATCCTGATCACGGACGCCGACCTCTCGACGCCGATCGAGGAGTGGGTAAAGCTCCGCGACAGCGGGGCGCGAGTCGCCATCGGGTCAAGGGCGCTCGATGAATCGCTCATCCGCCGAAAACAACCGTGGTACCGGAGGACGATGGGGAAAACCTTCAACCGCTTCGTCCAGCTTCTCTCGGTCCCGGGCATTCGAGACACGCAGTGCGGATTCAAGTGGATCGAGGGGCCGCTGGCGCGGGAGATCTTTGCCGCAGCCCGCATCGACCGTTTTGCTTACGACGTCGAGATCCTGTCGATCGCCCGAAGCCGCGGCGTCGAAATCGCGGAAGTGCCGGTCATCTGGGTCAACTCTCCCCAATCGAAGGTCTCCGTCATCGCGGACCCTCTTCGCATGCTTCGCGACCTCGTGCGGATTCGGTTGGCCTCGAAGCGCGCCCGCTGAGCCTATTCGGCGAGCTCAAGCGGGAACTCGTGGCAGAGCTCGGTGACCTTTTTCTTAACCTTCCCCTGGACCTGCGGATCGGCCGGGGCTGAGAGGACCTCTGTGATCGCGTCGGCGATCCGGCCCATCTCGCCTTTTTCCATCCCGCGGGTCGTGACGGCGGGAGTCCCAAGGCGGATTCCCGATGCCTTCAGCGGGGGAAGGGGGTCGAACGGGATCGTATTCTTGTTCACCGTGATTCCGGCGGCGTCGAGCGCCTTTTCCGCTTCTTTCCCGGTCAAGCCCTTCGCACCGACGTCGATCAAGAACATGTGGTTGTCGGTTCCTCCCGAAACGACGCGCCAGCCGCGCTCGGAAAGGGCCGCGGCGAGCGCGCGCGAATTCTCCAGCACGCGGATCTGATACTCCCGGAATTCCGGGGTCGCGGCCTCGGCGAAGCAAACGGCCTTCGCCGCGATGATGTGCTCGAGCGGCCCCCCCTGGACGCCGGGAAAGACGTTCCGGTCCAGATCCTTCTGACGGGACGACTCGCAGAGGACCATTCCGCCGCGGGGCCCCCGGAGCGTCTTGTGCGTCGTCGTCGTCACAAAGGCCGCTTTGCCGACCGGCGTGGGATGGAGACCGGCGACGATCAGGCCGGCGATGTGCGCAATGTCGCACATCAGCACGGCGCCGATCTCGTTGGCGATTTCCGCGAATTTCGCGAAATCGATCGTGCGGGCGTACGCCGACGCGCCGGCGATGATGAGCTTCGGGCGGTGTTCCCTCGCCTTTGCCGCGAGGTCCTCGTAATCGATCCGCTCGTCCTCCCTGCGGACTCCGTATGCGAAGACCTTGTATTCGCGCCCCGAAAACGAAAGCGGATGCCCGTGCGTGAGGTGGCCTCCATGGGTCAGGTCCATCCCCAGAATCGCGTCGCCCGGCGAGAGCGCCGTCAGGTAGACGGCCATGTTCGCCTGCGAACCAGAATGCGGCTGAACGTTCGCGTGCTCGGCGCCGAAGAGGGCCTTGGCCCGCTCGATCGCCAGCGTCTCCACCCGGTCGACGAACTCGCAGCCTCCGTAGTACCTGCGGCCCGGATAACCCTCCGCGTACTTGTTCGTCAGAACCGACCCGGCCGCCTCGCGTACCGCGCGGGAAACGAAGTTTTCCGAGGCGATCAGCTCGAGGTTGTCGTTTTGCCGTCGCGCCTCGTCGCGAATGGCGGCCGCAACGTCGGGATCCACGGCGGACAGCTCGCGGGAAAGAAACGAGAGAGGCGTCAGGGTGCTGCTCATGGCGCAAATCCTTTCACAACGGGCCGCGGCCCGGAAAGGCCGCCGTCAGGTCTTCGAACTCCTGAAGCGCGAATTTGTCGGTCATGCCCGCGATGTGGTCCGCGATCGTCCGGAGGTAGGCGGGTCGAAATCGATAATGCTTCTCCGCTTCCCGGGGGACCTCGACCAGGGGAATATCGCGCAGGTACCGCAGCTTCTCCTGAGCATCGTACTGGCGCAGCACGTCGTCGGGAAGGAGCCGGGGGTTGTCGTGAAAGGCGAGAAAAAGCGCCCGGATGACGAGCTTCGCCTGGCCGTCCCGACGGGCGATCGGAAACGAGTGGATGATGTTCCTGTAGACGAAATCCTTCAATTCCCGGTACCGGCGCAGGCCCTCGGGCGAAAACGAGACGAGATCCCCGGGAATTCGATCTCGAAGCTCGTAGAAACGCCGGGAGGACGTGATTTTGTGGCGCTCGAGCCAAACGCCGATCTTCTCGTTCGACGAGGTGATGAGATCGCTGATCATTTCGTTGTACAGACCTCGAACGAGCTCCGCCCGACGAAGATCCTGCGATCCGGGCGTGCCGCGGCGGCGACGGATCCTGCGCGAGATTTCGAGCTCCTCGATTCGCTCCTCCGGAATCATCGCGAGACCGTCTTCGAGATCGTGGGCCTGCTGCGCAATCTCATCGGACCAGTTGACGGTCTGGGCTTCGAGAGATCCTCCCGAGGAGAGGCGCAGGCCTTCCGGAAACTCGAGGGGAAACGGGTAGTCCTTCTTCCACAGCGTGTGCTTCAGGATTCCTTCCCGGACTTCGTGGGTCAGGTTCAGACCCGGGTGCTCGTACCGGCTCTCGAGTCGGTCGACCACGCGAACCGATTGAAAGTTGTGCTTGAAACCGCCCGCGCTCTTCGCGCCACGGGGAAATTTCAATGCCGGATCTTTCGCGCTCAGCAACCCGTCCAGGATGTACTCGCCCGAATGGCCGAAGGGCGTATGCCCGAGATCGTGGCCGAGCGCGATCGCCTCGGTCAGATCCTCGTTGAGCGCGAGGACTCGGGCGACCGATCGGGCGATCTGGGAGACTTCGAGAGTGTGAGTGAGTCGGGTTCGAAAATGGTCGCCCTCGAAGGGGATGAAGACCTGGGTCTTGTGCTTGAGGCGTCGGAAGGCCCTCGAGTGGAGAAGACGGTCCCGGTCCCTGGCAAAGGCGGCGCGGTAGGGGTCCTTCGCTTCTTCGTCGGTACCGTACGGTCGCGTCGCGAGCGCGCTGCGCGACGCGGCGACCGACAGGCGCCCTTCTTCGAAGCTCTCCCACAGCGATCTCGGAGAGGATCTCAAGCCCGCGCCGCCGCGGGAATCGACATGTCCAGAAGGAATCGGCGCGCCTCGCCCACGAGGAAAAGGGATCCGGCGACAAGCGCCTCGGGAGATCCGCCGCGCAGAATTTTCTCCATCCCTTCGGCCGAGGAGACCGCGAGCTCCGTGTCGGCCCGAAGGCTCGAGAGAAGCCGCTGAAGAGATTCGGGCGACGCGGCCCGGCCGACGGCCGGCGCCGTCAGGATGATCCGCCGCGCGAGCGGAAACAGGGCCTGCGCAATGCCGGCGATGTCCTTGTCCTCCATCGCGCCGAACAGGAGGTCGAACGGCGGACGATCCTCGAAAAACTCGGAAACCGCCGCCGCGCCCGCGGGGTTGTGGCAGCCGTCGAGCCAGATCACCCGGCCTTCCACCGGATACGCCTCCAGGCGTCCCGGCCAGCGGGTGCGCTCGACGCCCCGGCCGATCGCCTCGCGCGAAAAACGACGATCGAGGGCCCCCAGTTCTTCGGCGGCGAGAACGGCGACGCCCACGTTGCCGGCCTGGTGCGCGCCTCTCAGCGGCGTCCGGATTTCGTAGATCTCGCGCGGGGTCTCGAGCCGGAACGCCTGGCCCGAGGAAGTCTCGGTGCATCCGGAAATGCGAATCGACGATTCCGCCGCGATGAAGCGTGCTCCCGATCTCCGCGCTTCTTCGGAGAGCACTCTCAGCGCAACCGGATCGCTCCCCCCGCAGATCGCCGGCCGACCCTTCCGGAAGGTCCCCGCCTTTTCACGGGCGATCGCTTCGACGGTCCCGCCGAGGTCTTCGATGTGGTCGAGACCGATGGAAGCCACGATCGAGAGCGCCGGGTCGCCGGCGTTCGTCGCGTCGAGGCGTCCTCCGAGGCCGACCTCCACGACCGCGAATTCACAGTTCTCTTCTAAAAACAGGAGCTCGGAGGCGGCGGTCACCGCCTCGAAATACGTGACGGGGACGGCCGGCCTCTCGGCGGCGGCGCGCAGGACGCGCTCCAGCGCCGATCCGAGGGAAGCCCGGTCGACGTCCTGGTCCTCGATCCGTATTCTCTCGGTCAGGTCGATCAGGTGAGGCGAGGTGTGCAGCCCGCTTCGAATTCCGGCCTCGCGGCAGATCGCCGAGAGGGTCGCCGCGACCGAGCCCTTCCCATTTGTCCCCGCGACGAGGACCCGGGGGACTTTCCGCTCCGGGTGGCCCAGACGTTGCAGAATCTCGCGCATCGACTGCAACCCGAGACGAACGCCGCGCGGGGACAGCGACTCCAGCGCCTGGAAGGGATCGCCAGTCAAGCGAGGAAGAGGTTCAGACAACGGCCGACCGTCTCCTTCAGATCCTTGCGCTCGACGACCATGTCGAGCATTCCGTGCTCGAGCAGAAATTCCGAGCGCTGAAATCCGGCGGGAAGCGTCTGGCGGATCGTCTGCTCGATCACCCGCGGCCCGGCGAAGCCGATCAAAGCCCTCGGCTCGGCAATGTTCAGGTCACCGAGCATGGCGTAAGAAGCGGTGACTCCTCCCGTCGTCGGGTCCGTGAGGATGGAAAGGTACGGCAGCCGCTCCGCGGCCAGGCGCGCGAGGGCGGCGGACGTTTTCGCCATCTGCATCAGCGACAACACGCCTTCCTGCATTCGGGCGCCGCCGGACGCCGACACGATGACGAGCGCTGCGCGCTCCTGGAGGCAACGCTCGGCGGCCCGCGCGATTTTCTCCCCCACGACGCTTCCCATCGACCCGCCCATGAAGGCGTATTCCATGGCGACGACGACGGCGGGATAACCCGCGATCTTTCCCGTCCCGACGATCGCGGCATCGCTCGTTCCGGCCGACTCCTCGTAGTGCTTCAGCCGGTCGCGATAGCGCTTCGTGTCCTTGAAATGGAGCGGGTCGCCCGATCGGAGCTCGCCCTCGACAACGGCAAAGTCTTCCCCGTCGAAGAGGGACCGCAGCCTTTCGGAGGCGGAAAGCGGAAAATTGTAGCCGCACCGTGGGCAGATTTTGAACAGCCGCTGCAACTCTTTGCCGAAAATGATCTCGCGGCAGGAGGTGCACTTCACCCAGAGGCCTTCCGGAACCTTGCTGGGGCGATTCTGGCGGGGTTCCTTCGGGGCCCGGTCCTTCTTGAACCACATCGGTGAGGGGATTCTAACGGAAAAAAGCGATTCGCGGCTTTCCCGACGCGTCCCGCTCGACCCGAGCCGAAACGCCGAACGCGCGCTCGAGAGTGCCCTCGGTCAGGCATTCCGACACGGGGCCCGCGGCCAGCAGACGGCCGCCGCGCATGACGATCGCGTGGTCGGCGATCTCGAGCGCCTCGTTAAGATCGTGGGTCGCCCAGAGAATCGTGGTCCCGGCGCGCTGGTGCGCCCGCCGGAGGATGTCGAGGAATTCGAGCCGGTGCCGCGGGTCCAGATCCGCCGTGGGCTCATCAAGCAGCCAGACGTCCGATTGTTGCGCCAGCATTCTCGCGAGAAACACCCGCCGCCTCTCGCCGCCGGACAGCTTTGCCGCATCGGAGGAAGCGAGGTGAGCGACGTCGCATTGGAGCATGGCCTCCTTCGCGATGTCGCGATCCTCGCGGCTCTCCCAGATCCAACCGGAGCGCCACGGGGCCCGGCCCTGAAGCACGAGCTCGGCGACGGAAATCGGAAAGACGAGATCGACCGATTGCGGCGCATAGGCGATCTTGCGAGCCGTTTCGCGCGGGCGCCGCCGAGTGATCGGCATTCCATTCCAACGGATCTCTCCCGCACGGGCGTCCAGAACGCCCGCGATCGACTTCAGGAGGGTGGATTTTCCCGAGCCGTTTTCCCCTACCACCGCCGCGACCGAGCCCGGCTCGAGGCGAAAAGCGACGCCCTCGATCGCGGGTCGCGACCCGTAGGAAACACTGAGATCCACCGCCTGCAGTCCGCTCTTCATGCAGAACGCCGAAGCGCGGCGATGAAAAACGGGACACCCACGAGCGCCGTCACCGCGCCGATCGGGATTTCGGCCGGAGAAAACGCAAAACGCGACAGCGCGTCCGCCGTGACCAGGAGCGCGGCTCCGAGAAGGGCCGACGTGGGGATCAAAACCCGCTGGTCGTTCCCCCACAGAAATCGCGACAGGTGCGGCGCCAGCAAGCCCACGAAACCGACGATTCCGACGAAAGACGTCGCGGCGCCCGCCAGGAGAGCCGCGGCCAGAAAGACCGCCGCTTTGGTCTTCTCCGTCGAAACGCCGAGAGCGGCAGCCGTGTCCTCGCCCGCGAGAAAGAGGTTGAGCTGCGGGGCGAGGAGCATCAACGCGAGCACCCCGACCGCGAAATACGCCAGAAGCGTCGCGGCCTCCCCGGGAGTTGCCTGAGCGAGACTGCCCATCATCCAGAACAGCATCGACCGGGCCGACGGTCCGCTCGAAACGGAGAACGCAAGCAGAATCCACGCGGAAAAAAAGGCGTTCGCCGTGACTCCCGACAGAAGCAGGCGGTCCAGGTCGATCCGTCCCGCGCGCCGGGCCAGGAGGGCGACGGCGAAAGTCGACCCCGCGGCTCCCAGGAACGCCGGCAGCGGGGTTTCCAGCGGGGCGATGCCAAGCAGGACCGCAAGGGTCGCGCCGGCCGCGGCGCCGCCCGAAGTGCCGAGGAGGAAGGGATCCGCGAGCGGATTCTTGAGGAGCGCCTGCAACGCGGCTCCCGCGGCCGCGAGCGCGCCGCCCGTCAGGGCCGCCAGGGCGACTCGCGGGAGTCGCAGCGACAGAATCGCGAGCGCGGCCGGATCTCCGCGCCACACCGATCCCGGCGAGACCCGCACGCTTCCCACCGAGATCGCGAGCGCCGCCGCGCCGAGGCAGAGAAGCCCGGCTTCGAGGGCGGCGCGGCGCAATCCGGGCGACCTCACGGTCCGAGCTTTTCAAAAGCGGAGGCCAGTCGCTCGAGCGCGTCGAGGGACCTCGGGCCCGGCCTCGTCAGGACGTCGGCATCAACGGGAATCAGGCGCCCCTCGCGAACGGCGGCCATCCGCGAAAGCGGGCCCGCGCGAAACGCCTTCAGGAAGATCGTCCGCGTGGCGTCCTCCGCCGGGTAGACCACCGCACGACAGGCGGAGGTCACCAGGAACTCCAGGGACACGACCGGCCAACCGGGTCGGTCGACGCAGTCGGCTCCCCCCGCTTCCCGAAGAAGATCGGCGCCAAAGGTCCCCCGGCCCGCGGCCTGGGGCGGCGACGGCCAGACGAGCAGAATCGCGCGGACGGGAGCTCTCCCGCGCGAGCGGGCCTCCGCGGCCTCGAGCCGCCGCTCGAGCGATTCGGCAAGACTCTTTCCGCGGTCCGCCCGACCGAGCCGGGACCCGATGGTTCGGATCGATTGGAGAACGCCCCGAAGATTCGGGGCCGAAGTCGTCAGAACGGGGATTCCCTGCCGTTCGAGCAGCTCCACGGTGGTGCGTGAGTTCCCTTCCGTCGTGGCAAGGACCAGATCCGGACGCAGGGAGACGATCCGCTCGAGGTCGGGAGTCAGCCCTCCGACCGTGGGGAGCGCGAGAGCCTCCCGCGGAAAATCCGAGTGGGACGAAACTCCCACGAGCACGCCGCCGGCGCCGAGGGCGAACACGATTTCAGTCAGATTCGGGGCGAGCGTGACCACGCGCCGCGGCGACGGTCCGACAGCCGCGCCCGCCGGCCCGGGCCCGAGGCCGATCAGCGCGACCAGGATTCCGGGGAGAGCCCTACGAAGCGCTGTCCGCCTCTTCGAGATCGTTGGGAACGCCGAGCCGCGTGCATGCGGCGTCGTACATCTGACGGGCGGCCTTCTGAGCGTTTTGAAGCTCGGCGAGACGCTCCTTCACTTTCGCGAGCTCGTCCTGAATCGTCGCCTCGAGATCGGAGATCTCTTTCTTCGTGACCGCCATGGTCTGCTCGTAGAACTTTTTTTGCTCCGCGGAAAGCGTCATGGGCGCGTACTCCTTCTTTGCAATCGTTTACGGGTTCACGTCGACCGGAATGAGCTTGTACATCTTCACCGGCACGCCGCCCTTGGTCGCGGGCCGGAATCGGGCCTTCTTGACGGCCTCAAGGATCGCTTCGTTCACGCCGGTTTTCGAGGCAACGCCGCTCTGGAGCCGAGCCGATTGGACCCTTCCATTTTCATCGATGAGCGCGAAAATCAGAACACGGCCGGCGACTCGCTCCCGTCGGGCCGCGAGCGGATATTCCACCGAAAGGCGGGAGGACAGCTCCGGCTGCACGACGTCGGGACCGGGCCCGACCAGCTCGCCCCGGGAAACCCCGGCGGGTTCCGCCTGCGAGGGAGGGGTCGGGGGAGGCGGCGCGTCGATTCTCTTGGGAACCGAGATTCGCGTGGGGGCCTCGACCGCCGGCGGGATCGCGACGGGAACCGGAACCGGGGCGGCCTTCGTCGGCACCGGCGCTCCGACCGCCGGCGAAGCCGCCGCAATGCCCGCCGTTCGCGCCGGCTTCGCTTTGGATTGCTTTTCGAGCTCTTTCTGTTTCTGGGCCAGCTGCTTCTTGACTTCCTCCTCGACCTGGCTCTCCGTCAGCGTCGTCGAGACCGGAGGCGGCACGGCGCTGGAAGTCGCCGGCGCGGGGGCCGGCGCGGGCGGTTTCGCGGGGACCGCGGAAACGGCGGGCTGGCGCCGGTAAAGGAAAACCCCGGCGATCAGGGCGGCGGCCGCAATCCCGATTCCGGCGATCAACGGCGCGCGGCCTTTTTTCTCGGCCTGGATCCGTTTGGAAGAATAGGCGCCGAACACTCCGCTCTTGGTGTCGTGCTCGACGGCGGGCGCGGCCTCGGGGACCGGCGGGGAAGGGGGCGGCGGCACGGGAGCGCCCACTCCCGGCGCCGTGCCGGTCGAGCGCCTTTGGACGACGGTTCCCTTCGCTTTTTTCGATTTGATCGGAGTCGCCGGCTCCGCCTTGGAAGGAGCAAAGGCCTGATCGAAGGCGCGGTCCGTTTCGCCCGCGGCCCCCTTTTCCTCCGCCTGCAGGTGATGCAGATAGATCGCGATATCGGCGCTTCCGGGCGCGGGCGAATACGTGTAGAGGACGGACTCCAGGTCGCGCTGCAGGTCGGACGCATTCTGGTAGCGGTCCTCGGGGTTTTTCGCCAGCGCTTTCAGGACGATCGAATCGACGCGCTTGGGAACGTCCGGGTTCTTCAGTGAGGGCGGGTGAGCCTTCGCGTTCTTGACTTGCTCGAGGATCGTCAGGTCCGAGTCTCCGGCGAACAGCTTTTCCCCCGACAACATCTCGTAGAGGACGCTCCCGAGCGAGAAGAGGTCGCTGCGGCGGTCGATCGCTTTGCCCGAAGCCTGTTCGGGCGACATGTACTGCAGTTTGCCCTTGAGGGCCCCGGCCTGGGTCTGCGACGACTTCGAGGTCGCCTTGGCGATTCCGAAATCGCACAGCTTGATGTCGCCCTCGTAGGAAATCAGGACGTTCTGGGGCGAGACGTCCCGGTGAACGAGCGACAAGTCCTTCCCGTCGAAGTCCTTTCGCCGGTGCGCATAGTCGAGAGCGGCGGCCAGCTTCGATGCGATGAAGAGCGCGAGCTCGGGCGGGAGCGAGAGACCGTGCTCCGAACCCGACTTGAGGATCGACCGCAAATCGCGGCCCTCCACGTATTCCATCGCGATGTAATAGGAGTTGTCGACCTTGCCGAGATCGTAAATGTGGATGATGTTGGGATGGTTGAGCTGTGCCGCGAGCTTGGCCTCGTCGGCGAACATCGCGATGAAATCTTCGGAAGCGGCCATGTGGGGAAGGATCTTCTTGATGGCGACGATTTTCTGAAAGCCGTCGACGCCGCTCATCCGCGCCTTGTACACCTCCGCCATTCCCCCCGTGGCGATCTTCTCCATCAGATGGAACTGGCCGAATCGATCCTTGTCGGACGCCGCCGCTTCCGGCGCGGCGCGCGGCGGGGAGACCGGACGCGCGGGGGGCGGCGCGGAAGGCGCGACCTTCGGGGAAGGCGGGGGCGGAGCCGCGGGCGGAGGCTGCGGTTTCGGCCGGGGCGCTCCGACCCCGAGCCCCGACAGCGTCTGGGAAATCATGTCGTCGACTTCCATGTCGGTCGATGGCCGCGGGGCTGACCTCGCCGCGGGAGCCTCGACGGGGCGCGGGCGCGGCGGTTCGGGCTTCGCGGGAGGCGCCGGCGCGACCCTCGGCTCCGAAGCGGGCGCGGACGCCCTCGGGGCCTCCCCGCGCGCTTCCGCCGCCGGCCGCTTGCCGGAAAGGATTCCCGACAATGTGTCTTCGAGACGCTTTTGCATGTCCGACCCGGCCGCCGACGAACGCGCGGGCGCGGGGGAAGGCGCCGGGGAAAGGTCGGCCAGGCTCATGCTCGCTGCGGGACGAGAGGGCGCAGCCGGAGCCTCGGCCGCGAAATCGTCCAGAACGTCGGAGAAGATGTCCGACGACGTCAATCCCCCCGAAAGCTGGGACGTGTCGATGCGCATGGTCCGGGCGCCGGGATCCGTCGATTCGATCGCATCGAAGGCGAGGCTTCGAAAAGTGTCGTCGGAAAACGGCTTTTCCAGAATGTCGAAGGCGCCGATCTTCTGCGCATCCGCCTTCGGATTCGATCCTTTGTAGCCCGTCATCATCAGAAGAATCGGGGGCGCGGCCGGGCCCCCGCGGCGCCGCAGATCGCGGATGACGTCGTTGACGCGTCCCTTGGGAAGGACGGCCGAAATGAGAACCAGGTCGGGGCGCGAACGGTCAAAGGCCGCCATCGCCTCGTCCCCGTCCTTCGCGACGTCAACGTCGAAATCCGAGCCGCTCGCCGTTCGAACCTTATCGATGTAACGCGGTTCGTACTCGATCAGGAGGAGTTTCTTTGCCATTTCTTCAGTTCGGGCATTATCCCCGCGGGGCGGCCAGAATGTCAAACCCGAACCCTTTACAGGCGCCCGGAACGACCGATAAAATAAAGAGCTTTTTGAAAAGAGGACGACATGTCGGGGCACAGCAAATGGAGCACGATTAAACACAAGAAGGGCGCGGCGGACGCCAAGCGAGGAAAGATCTTCACGCGGATCATCAAGGAGATGACCGTCGCGGCGCGCGAAGGCGGCGGAAGCACGGACTCCAATGCCCGCCTCCGGAAGGCCGTTGACGACGCGAAGGCGGCGAACATGCCGGCCGACAACATCAAGCGGGCGATTCAAAGGGGAACCGGAGAGCTGCCGGGCGTCCAGTACGAGGAGATCTCCTATGAAGGCTACGGGCCGGGCGGGGCCGCCCTGTTCGTCGAGGTTCTGACCGACAACAAGAACCGGACCCTCCCCGAGATCCGAAACCTCTTCTCGAAAAATGGCGGCAACCTCGGCGAGAGCGGGTGCGTTCGATTCATGTTCGACAAGAAGGGTTACCTCGCGGTCGAGCGAAGCGCCATGAGCGAGGACCGGCTGATGGAAATCGCCCTGGAGGCCGGAGCCGACGACCTCTCGACCGACGACCCGGATGCCTACGAAATCTTCACCTCGGCCGACTCGTTCCACGACGTCAAGAAGAAGCTCGAAGAGAAAGGCGTTCCGATCGCCTCTTCGGAGCTCACGATGCTTCCCCAGACCCCCGTCAAGCTCCCGGACGCCAAGGCCGCGCAGCTCGTGAAGCTCATGGAGGCGATCGAAGAGCACGAGGACGTCCAGAACGTCTGGACGACCGCGGAGCTCCAGGAATCGCAGATGGCGTGAAGGTCCTCGGACTCGACCCGGGCTCCCGGGCCTCGGGTTTTGGACTGGTCGACTACACCGCGGGAGCGTTCGGATCCTACGAGTTCGGGGTGTGGCGGGAATCTTCTCCCCTTCTCTCGGTTCGTCTCGAATCTCTGTTCCGCCGATGCGAGGAGTTTCTCGAACGGAGCCGCCCGGCCGCGGCCGCCATCGAAACGATCTTCGCCGGAAAGAGCGTGGCTTCGGCGTTCGCGCTCGCGCAAACGCGGGGCATCCTGGTCCTGGCCTGCGCCCGCGCCGAAATCCCCATCTTCGAGTACGAGCCCCTGACCGTCAAGAAGACCATCACGGGATACGGCCGGGCCGAGAAGCCTCAAACCAGAGACATGGTTCGCTCGCTTCTCTCGGCGGGTCAGACTCCGATCCCGCTCGACGCCGCCGACGCGCTCGCGACGGCAATCTGTCACTGCCACCACTCCTCGGCGTTGAATTTTGACCATCACGCGGCAGCGTGCTAGCATCCGGCGGAACGAAAATGGCATTCCAGGGTTCTCTCAAGGAGCTTCCGGTTCCGGACATCGTTCAGCTCATGTCGGTGTCGGGAAAGACCGGGGTTTTCACCCTCGTCCGCGGGGGCGATCGCGGTTACATCTACTTGAAAAATGGACAGATGGTCCACAGCCAGATCGGGGAAGTGAGCGGCGAAGAAGCGGTCTACGCGCTGGCCATCTGGTCCTCCGGCGACTTCCAATTCACGCCGAACGAAGAGACCGACCAGAATACGATCCACAGATCGAACACGAGCCTTCTCATGGAGGCGGCCCGCCGGCTCGACGAATGGAAGGTCCTCTCCAAGAAGATTCCCGGCGTCGATTGCGTGCCCCTGCTGCGCGAGCGGGAGAGCCCGGAGCCCGTGACGCTCTCCCCGCAGGAATGGAACCTCGCCGGGAAGATCGATGGACAGCGATCGATCGAAGAAATCGCGAGGTTCAACCGAACCTCTCCCTTCGACGTGGCGAAGACCCTGTACGGCCTCGTGGCCGCCGACCTCGTGGACCTTCGGGCGAAAGATTCTTCGCGATCGAGCCCGTCGCCGGCCGCGTCTCCGGCGCCGCTCGGCGACGAGAAAAAAATCCTCATGATCCTCTGCACTCGCGTGAAGCAGGAAGCCGAAGCGACCATGGGTGAACAGAACCTGCCCGGCATCGACCGTCCGTACCGTCAGGCGCTCGCCGAAATCGATCGCGGCCGCGGAATCGAGGCCGTTCGAGATTTCATCCGGCAAACGGAGCAGACGATCTCGGCCCTCCGGGGGGCGACCCCGATGAGGGCGTTCCAGGAAAAAATGTCCCTCGTGATGCAGCCCAAGGTCTGACTTTTCGACCTCGCCGACCGCGTCTGCTCGTCAAAAAGTCTTTCAAACAGCAGGGTTTTCCCTTATAATGACCGCAGTTTCCGGCTCGGCCGGTCGCAACGATTTGGCGGATTTGGCCCCCCTCGTTCTGGAGAAAGGAGCTTCTATGAAGGTCGCGCGCCGAGCGCCCGCGCTTCTGGCGGTTACCCTGCTCATGTTTCCGCTGGCCCTGTCGGCCCAGATTTCGGGTGGAATGATCGGATACAGCGCGGCCGTTCCTTCCCCGTACGCCGGACCCATCGCTCCCGACTTCGAGGGCGAAATCGGCCTCTTCACGATCCCGACCGGCGACACATTGCCGACGCGCGGATTCTCCCTGGGAATCTACGGCCAGAACACGAAGCTCGTGGCCGGCCAGAACCCGGACATTGCCGCCGGCGAGAAGCAGCGGCTCTTCGAAAAATCCTCCGTGAATTTCAGCCTCGGATATGGGCTGGCGAGCCACGCCGAGCTGTTTGCCTCGGTCGGCGAGGATCGATGGGAAAGCCGCGGAGGGTGGGTGGACGGTTACGTCAACTCCCTGGAATTCTCGGCACCTTTCCAGCAGGACGAAGCGCGGAAGCTCAAGCTCGGGGCCAAGGTCTCCCTCTGGGAGCTCGGCTCGAAGGCTCGTCTCGCCCTGTACGCGGCGGTCCACGCGCCCGTGACGAACAACGATTCCGATGTGAACTCGCGCCGCACCGACTGGGAGCTCGGCCTCGCCGGCAGCGACGGGATCGTGACCGGAAACATCGACTACACGCTCTCCGGCCGCCGGTCGACCGACCCGGACGTGCGGGTTCCCAACCGCCTTCGGTTCGCGGTCGGGACCGACGTTCCCCTGGGGCCGATCCACTGGATTTCGGAGCTGGACCGTAACGTCTTCGACGGACCGGATTTCAAGCCGCCCGATTATTCAAATTTTCTGACGGGAGTGCGCGTTTTCTTCGGCCGTTCGGGATGGGCGGTTTCGGCGGCTCTCGGCGCCAACATCGATCAGCTCGGCCGCTACGGGTTTTCTCCCTCGCCCGTGGGTGGAATCCTCGGCCTGACGTATTCTCCATTCCCTGCGCCGCCCCAGGCTCCCAAGCCGCTCCCCCCGGTGCAGGCAAAGGTCGAAGAGACCCAAACGGAAGTCGCCCCGGTGCAGCCCGCGCCGGTCGAAGCGGCGCCGCCGGCCGCCGTTGCCGCCCCGCAGCCGAGGACCACGACCGACACGATTCAGTTCGATCGCGGAGGGTATCGGCTCACCAACATCGCGAAGGCCATCCTGGACGGCGTCGCCCTGCGAATGAAGAACGACCTGAACTCCACCGCGGTCATCACGGGCTACTCCGACAATGCGGGGAGCGAGGAGGCGAACGTTCGGATCTCACAGCAGCGCGCGGACGCCGCGAAGGCCTATCTCATCGAGCGACACGGCATCGACGCCGCTCGAGTTCGCACGGAATCCAAGGGCTCCGCGGACGCCGTCGCGGACAATTCGACCGACGAGGGCCGCTCGAAAAACCGGCGCGCCGTCATCGTCGTCACTTTCGTTTCCGGCTCATGACCGTTTTCGCCCCGAAAGGTTCACCGCCCCCTCCGCCGGAGGGGGTTTTTTTTCCCGCCCCATGAGCTCTCGTTCGGAAGCGACCGACCCGCCGCGGCCGGCTCCGTCGAACGGCCTCACTTTTCTCGCGATCCTCGGCGCCATCGCGTTCCTCTGGATTGGCGAGGCGTTCTTCGTCACGCTCCTGTTCTCCGTCTTCCTCTCCCTCGCCCTGCGGCCGTTCGTTTCGTTGCTCGAGCGCGCGAGAATGCCCCGCGTCATCGCGATCTCGCTCGTCCTGGCGATCCTCATCGGCGCGGTCGTGCTCCTGGTCGTCAACGTCTCCGCGCAGCTCCAGCAGTTCTATCTGGACCTCCCGCTCTATCAGGCCAGGATCCGGGACGTAACGACCCGTGCGACCGACTTCATTCGGGGAATCCAGGAACGGACCGGAAGCATTCTCCCCGAGGACACGCGAGGAATCCGCGAAGTGAAGATTTCCGAATCGTCGTCCACGACGATTCGGGCCTTCCTGACGAGGGTGGGGTCCACCCTTTCGATCCTCCTCTCCGCCGGCGCCGTTCCGTTCCTTTCCTTCCTCATGCTGAAGGACCGGGAAAAATTTGGAAGGGCCCTCTCGGGCCTGCTGCGCCGAAGCCCCCGGTTTTCGAGGTTCGACATCGTCACGGCCGTCTCCCGATCCCTCACCGCGTATGCGGTCGGCGAGTCGTTCGTCGTGCTCATCATGGCGGCCGCGACCACCCTGTTGCTGATGCTTCTCAAGATCAATTACTTCTACATCCTCGGCCCGCTGGCGGGCCTGTGCGTCCTGATCCCGTACGTGGGGGTCATCATTGCCACGCTTCCGGCCGTGCTCGTCGCGTTCCTCCAGTCCGGAGGGAAGGAGGCGATCACGGTCTTTCTCCTGTATTCGGTCCTGCAATTCCTCGAGGGCAACGTCCTCACGCCATTCATCGTGGGAGGAAAAGTTCGTCTCTTTCCCCTCACGGTCCTCGTCGCGTTTCTCTTCTGGGGAACTCTATGGGGAGTCGCGGGCGCCATCCTCGCCGTTCCCCTCACGTCGGCGATCAAAGTCGTGTGCGAAAACGTCGAGGGGTGGGAGCCCCTCGCCAGGCTCCTCGGCGAAGCGGACAGCCCGCCGCCGCCCGAAGCGATCTAGGCTCGCTCACCGACCGTCGCGGCCTGGCCCCAACGCGCCGCTCGCAAATCCTCCTCGACCCTCGGCCGCAATTC
>JBOGJO010000034.1:0-64611 GCA_050747885.1 Thermoanaerobaculia bacterium | reverse complement strand
GCGGCGGCGCCGGGCTAGCCGGCGTAGCCGGGCGGGTCCTGTCGCGGGACTCGCTCCGCTTTTCCGCTCGCCGCGAGCCTGAGGACTTTGCTACGCCCGCGTCGCGAGCGGCAAAAGGGAGTCTCGCCCCGCGCCACCCGCCGCAGCGAACGAATCTGGACGAGCGGCCAGGGCGAACGCGTCGGCGGGCTGGGCTGTGAGACCCGAGGGAAAGCGAACTGCGGCCGAGGGTCGAGCAGCATTTGCCGAGCCGACGCGTGAGCTACCCCATCTGCTGCATCACGAAGCCGTCGTCTTCCGGCTTCGGAAGGAGCGCGCGGTAGGCTGCCGCCATTCGATCCTGCGGCCAGCCCAGGAAAACTCCGTCGCCGCGGTAGAACGTCTCGGCCGCCGAGGTTTCCACGAGCACGATCGCTCCGGCTCCCCGGTCGCTCGCCACCTCGAGGCGCCACGCGGACCGCGTCGTCGAGCCCTCGCGCGTTCGGACCGGAAATCGATCGAGCGAAAGCGCTCGCGGGTTCGTCAATCCCGGGACGATCTCGACTCGGGACTCGGGACTCGCGGACTCGGGACTCGCCGATTCGGGATTCGACATCTCAGCCTCCCCTCGTGTGCATCTCGAGGTGCGGATCCTGCCGGAGCGAGCCGATCCGAACGAGCGGGGAGCGGTTCCGCACGCCGAGCCGCTCCTCGGCGCCCCGATCCGCCCGAACGCGCCACGTCGATTCGATCAGGGCCTTGAGCTCCTCGCGCGACGCCCCGGCCCTCAGCGGCCCCCGCAAATCGGCCCCGCGGGAAGCATAGAGACACAGGTACCAGACACCGTCCGCGGTCAGGCGACTGCGGTCGCAGGAGCGGCAAAACGGCGCCGTCGTGGACGCGATGATCCCGAAAACCGTTCCGTCGGCAAGGCGAAAGCGCTCGGCCGGCGCCGAGGACCTTTCGGAGAGAGGCTCGATCGGCCCGAAGCGGCGCGCCAGCGTGCCGAGCATCTCCGCCCTCGAGACGACGTTCTCCCGCGACCAGCGCGTCGCTCCGCCCACGTCCATGTATTCGATGAAGCGAACTTCCGCGCCCGACGTCTTGCCGTATTCGAGCAGCGCCGCGAGCTCATCGTCGTTGACGCCGCGGATCACGACCGCGTCGATCTTGACCGATTCGAACCCGGCTCGGCAGGCGGCGTCGATCCCGGCGAGCACCCGGGCATGGTCGTCGAAGCGCGTGATCTCGCGGAACCGCTCCGGGCGGAGCGTGTCGAGACTCACCGTGAGGCGCCTCAGGCCCGCGGCGCGCAGCGCCGCGGCGCTCTCGGAGAGCAGCACGCCGTTGGTCGTCATCGCGAGGTCCCGGATCGCGGGCCTTCCGGAAAGCAGCCGAACGAGCGCCGCGAGATCGCGCCTCACGAGCGGTTCTCCTCCGGTCAAACGCACATTCTCGACCCCGAGATCCGTGAACGCATCGACGAGGCTGGCCACCTCTTCGAAATCGAGGATGTCCTTTCGCGGGAGCCATGCGTACTCGCGCTCCGGCATGCAGTACTGGCAGCGCAGGTTGCAGCGGTCGGTGACCGAAACGCGCAGGTTTCGGAGAGGGCGACCGAGCGCGTCGGGAACGATCACGGGAGAGATTCTATCTTCTCCACGGCCCGGCGGCCGGGCCTCCAGGCTCGGCGAAGTATCATCGCGATCGGGATGCCCTACACGCAAAACCCGCCGCTGGCGACGGACCTCTGTGCGCATTGCGAGCTTCCCCTGCCGTCCCGCGCGGTTCGGGACGAAGGGCGCGCGTTTTGCTGCGCCGGCTGCCGAACGGTCTTCCACCTCGTCGGGGAGGCCGGCGGCGAGAGCGGCTGGTATCTCGCGAAGCTCGCCCTGTCGGCGATTCTCGCGGGAAACGTCATGCTGTTCCAGTCTCTCCTCTATGTGGGCTCCTACCGAGCTCTTGGCCTCCCGATCCTCCACACGACGTCCTGGATCATGCTCGGCCTGTCCACGGCGGTTTATCTCCTCCTCGGAGCGCCGATGCTCGCCTCCGCGCTCGCCGCGGCGCGCCGCGGAACCATCGGCGTGAACCTCCTGATTTCCGGCGGCAGCCTCGCCGCGATCGGGGCCTCCGCGATCTCGACGATTTCGGGAAGATTCGGCACGTACTACGACTCGGCCACGATGATTCTCGTGCTTGTCACGCTCGGCGGTTACCTCGACGCCCGGGCGCGGGAGCGCGCCACGGCGGCGCTGCGCGACGTCGTCGACGGCACCGTTGGCGCGGCGCGCGTCCGGAAGGGATTCGATTCCGTCGAGGTTCCCGTCGGCGCTCTGTCCGCGGGCGACATCGTCCTGGTTCGAGCGGGCGAGAAGATCCCCGTCGACGGCGTCGTGCGCGACGGCTCCTCCGACGTCGAAGAGTCCGCGCTCAGCGGCGAGTCGGTCCCGAGACGCGTGGGCGCCGGCGACAGGGTGTTCTCGGGCTCGACGGCGCTCGACGGGGCGCTCGAGATTCGATCCTCCGGCGTGACCGAAACTCTGGCCAGCCGGGTTCACCGGCTGGCTCTCGAGGCTCGGGCCCGGCGGGCCCCGATCGCCATCCTCGCCGACCGGGTCGCTTCGGCGTTTGTCCCTCTCGTCTTCGCGTTGTCCGCCGCGAGTCTTCTCGGCTGGGGGATTCTGGGGCGCGACTGGCGATCGGGTTTCCTGGCGGCGCTCTCGGTGCTCGTCGTCGCCTGCCCCTGCGCGCTCGGGCTCGCGACGCCGCTGGCGACGACGATCGCCCTGTCCCAGGCGGCCGCGCAGGGCGTGATCGTCCGCAGCGGCCAGGCTCTCGAGGCCCTGGCGAGAGTTCGGACGGTGATTTTCGACAAGACCGGCACGCTGACCGCGGGGCGCCCGGCGATTGCCCGATCCACTCTGGAGGATGCGGCGCTCGGCGCGGCCGCGGCGATCGAAGCCGGAATCGTTCATCCCCTCGCCTCCGCCGTCGAGATCGAGGCCGCCCGGCGGCGTCTCGAGGTTCCCCGGGCGCAGGAGATCCGGTCGATCGCGGGCGGCGGGGCCGAAGGCCGCGTGGACGGAACCCTTGTCCTGGTGGGATCCCGGCGCCTTCTGCGCGATCGGGGAATCGCGATTCCCGTCCCGGAGCCTCCCGACGGGATCGAGTTGCTCTGCGCGCTCGACGGCCGTTTTGCGGGAAGCGCCGTTCTCGAAGACACGATCCGGCCCGAAGCGCGGGAGGCCCTGTCGAGCCTGGCGTCAGACGGAATCGAGGTTGCAATGCTGTCCGGGGACCGGAAGGCCGTCGTCGCGACGATTTCCCGCGATCTCGGGATTGCCGGCGCGGAGGCGGAGCTTTCGCCGGCCGGCAAAGTCGCCTCCATTGGATTGCGCCGCGCCGCCACCGGGGGAGTCGTGGCGATGGTCGGCGACGGCGTGAACGACGCCGCTGCGCTCGACGCCGCGGACGTGGGCGTGGCTTTCGGGAACGCCGCGGATCTCGCCCGGGAACATGCCTCGGTCACGGTCCTCGGAAACGATCTCCGGACCATTCCGCGCCTCCTGCGACTGGCGCGGCGCACGCTGCGGACGATCCGACAGAACCTTTTCTGGGCGTTCTTCTACAACGTCGCGGGTCTGGGTCTCGCAGCCGCCGGACGACTCGCCCCCATCGTGGCCGCGGCGGCGATGGTCGCCTCCAGCCTCCTGGTGGTCGCAAACTCCTCGCGACTTCGCTCGATCAGGCTCTGACCGTCAGATCCCCTCCTGCACGGCGCCCAGGACCGGGATCGTACGGTGGAAGACGACGCGAAGCAGGCGGTAGAGAAGCAGGAAGGTCCCCGCGGTCACGATCGGCTGAAAAGCCGTCTCCACGAGAAAGCGAACGAAAAGCCGATCTCGGCGGCGCCCTTCGGGAAGTTTCGGATAGCCCGTCGCCATCGCGCCGACCAGCCCGGCGAACAGCAGGTTGAGCGCCACGTACATCGCCCACGCGGCGTAAGTCATTGCCCGCCCCCCCCGCTCGACCGGAACGCCCGCCCATGCCGCGAGCCCGAGCGCGAGCAAGAGCGCTCCGAGGGCAACATAGGCGCGCTCGATCCTGGCGATCCGCGCTTCCGGCGACGCCCCGACCGGATGCAGCTTGCGAGAAGCGATCGTTCCCAGCCAGACAACTGGCGTCAGCAGTGCCGGAACGACATATGCGGTGAAAACCGTTTCGATCGTCAGCCTTGCGAGACCGGGCATCCCGCGAGTATACGGCGGCGCGGGCGATTGACGCGCCGAACTTTCGGCTTCATACTTCGATGACTATGACAAAAGTGAACTGGCTCGGTCGCGGCATGCTCCTCGGCTTCGTCTGGATCTTCCTTTTCGCGGCGGCATACCTGCTTCTCGACTCGCTGGGGCTCTGGCAGAGCTTGCCGCCCTCGCTCGCCCGCGGGGTGGACCTGCTGACGGGCGCGGTTCTCGCGTTCGAGCTCCTGGGGCACCTCGCGCTCACGACCGGGCGTCTCCCCGAGCCTCCCCGGCCTGTGTAGATTCCGGCCGCGAACTCATTTTTTCGCTTGACACTCTTTCCGGGGAGCCGTATTTTTAATTTATTCTTTAGGAGATTTTAATGAAAACCGCCCGCAAATCCTCGGTTTCGCGCGTCCTGAAATCGTGCCTCGCTGGAATTGTTGTCATTCTGGCAGCAGTCCCCATGGCCCTCGCGGCCCCGTACCAGGTCGAAACGGTGGCCAACGGTGGAAAGATCAGCGGCGTCGTGAAATTGAGCGGACCCGCTCCGGCCATCGCCCCCATCAAGACGACGAAAAACCAGGATTACTGCGGGAAGACGATCGTCAACCCCCTCTACGACGTCGGAAAGTCGGGAGGTCTCGCCAACGTCGAGGTCTACATCAAGGACATTTCGAAGGGGAAGGCGAAACCCACGAGTCCGATCACGTTGACCAACGAGCACTGCATGTTTCGCCCGCGCGTCCAGGGCGCCTGCGTGGGCCAGCAGCTCAAGGTCGTCTCGGACGATCCCATCCTCCACAACACTCACCCGCAGATCGCCGCCACGAACGCGACGCTCTACAACGTGGCGCTTCCCTTCAAAGGGTTCTCGGTCGTCAAGCCCCTCCCGCCCCAGGCCACCATCCTGCGGGTCAAGTGCGACGTCCACGAGTGGATGCGCTCGTGGATCCTGGAATTCGATCACCCGTATTTCGCGACGACCGACGCCGAGGGAAAATTCGAGATCGACGACGTGCCGCCCGGAACCTACGCGCTGGTCGCCTGGCACGAGGCCGCTGGAGAAAAAACGACGCCGGTGACGGTCGTCGCGGGGAAAACCGCGACGCTGGACTTTCACCTGACCGCGAAATAACACGCGTTTTTGAGGAGGTGCCCGATGTTACGTTTTCCGGTTCGCGCCCTGCCAGCGGCGGTGCTGGGCATCGCTCTGGTCTTCTCCTGCGCGCGGCCAGCGGCCGCGATCCCGGCGTTCGCACGCAAGACGGGCCTTCGCTGCACGAGCTGCCATGAGTCGTGGCCCGTCCTGAACGATTTCGGCCGGGCGTATCGCGACAACGGCTACCAGCTCCGGCTCGGAAAGGACGATCCCACGACGACCCCGCCGGGCTACTGGCCGGTCGCCATCCGAATCACTCCCCACTACGAGTACGACACCGTCTCGAATCAGGACACCGACCAGGGGAAGAAAAACTTCAAGACCGGAGGGGTGGCCGACGGCGCCATGGATCTGCTGACGGCGGGAACCCTCACGAACAACGTCTCGTTCCTCGTCGTTCCGACCGGATTCGCCTCGGACGGTTCGGTGACCCTCGAGTCGTACTGGGTTTACCTCACGAGGTTTCTTTTCAAATCCGACTGGTTCAACGTTCGGGTCGGGAAGCATGAAGTGGACCTTCCGGCCTCGGCGCACCGGTCGATCAACCTCACCAACGGCTACCTCATCTACGGGTACCATCCGGCCGCCGACTCGAACGCCGCGGCGGCCTTCGACATGGGCTCCAACCAGCGCGGCATCGAATTCACGGGCCATGATCGCGGCTCGATGACGCGCTACAACTTCGATATTTTCAATGCGAACGACTCCAGCGGCACGCGAAACGCGTTCGATTCGGCGTCGTTCTACGGCCACGTCCAGAAATACTGGCAGACGGACTCGACGGCCGTCTCGGAGTTCGAAGTCGGAGCCTTCGGCGCGTGGGCCAACTACCCCACGACCGCCTTCACCTCGGGAGGCGATCCGATCCCGGGCGAAGGTGGAAATCTCAAGACGACGTCCCGATACGGCGCGGAGGCCCAGATCTGGTTGGGCCCGGCCGCGACCCCGCTCCACTTCTCCCTCGTTTACGCCCACGGCAGCGACGCGCGCGACCTCTACGGCGGCGAGGCGACTCGCGCGGGATCGTGGAATGGAGGTTTCCTCGAAGCGGTCTGGGTGCCTTCCGCCGACCTGCTCCACTGGGGGCTTTTCGGCCGGTACGATCTCATCCGCAACTCCAATCAGCCGATCCCGGGCACCGCGAAGGACGTCAACGATCAGGATCAGTTGACCGGGGGAATCAAGTACACGTTCAATTACAACAACCGGGCCGAATACGCTCTCCACGCCGAATACCAGACGAATCGGATGAAGAAGATCGCGTCCGACGGATCGGACATTCGAGCCAATACCGTCTTTTTCGGCATCGACTTCGCTTTCTGAGGAGGTACCGATGAACCGCTTCGTTCAAAGAATCGCTGTTCTGGGGATCGGGGCCCTTCTGACGGGGGCTCTCGCCCTCCGGGCGGAGGAGCCCGGAAGCCCTGCCCGCGGAAAACTCGTCTACGAGCGCTACTGCCTGTCCTGCCACGGCGACGCGGGCAACGGCCAGGGCGAGTACGCCGAGTGGATCACGCCGAAACCGCGCGACTACCGGGAGGGAACGTTCAAATGGCGCTCGACTCCCTCGGGCTCGCTGCCGACCGACGCGGACCTCGAAAAGACGCTCAAAGGCGGCCTCTACGGCACGGCCATGCCCACGTGGTTCGCCATCGGCCACCGCGCGCGCATGGACGTGATCTCCTACATCAAGACGTTTTCCGATCGGTGGACGAAGGAAAAACCGCAGCCCTCGATCACGATTCCTGCCGAGCCCGCCGACAATCCCGAGTCCATCCAACGCGGCCGCGCGCTGTTTGTGAAGTATCAGTGCGTCCAGTGCCATGGCGACAAGGGGCAGGGCGACGGTCCGTCCGCCCACGAGCTCAAGGACGATTGGGGCAATCCGATCGTGCCCTACAACCTCACCGAGGGACACATCAAGTGCGGCGACACCGCGGCCGACATCTACCGCGTCTTCATCACCGGCCTGTCGGGCACTCCGATGCCGTCGTACGCCGACTCGATCAACAAGGATGAAGCCTGGGACCTTGCGCACTACGTCCTGAGCCTCGGCCCGCCGGGCCCGCGGCGGACGCCGGAACAGGGCCCCTAGGAGTCCGGCATGGACACCGAAAAGCACGGCCCCGACGAAATCAACCGTTACGAATTCACGGGGATCGAAGAGCGCCACGGCATCATCCCGGGATGGTTGATCGCCGTGTTCACGGCCCTGGGGTTCTGGATGGTCTACTACCTGATTCGATTCTGGCGACCCTAGAGGAGGATCGGCATGAGCAGCATCGCGGAACGTCCAGCGGACGACCTCGTCGATCGGACGGTCGTTCTCCAGTTCCTCCTGTCGGGCGCTTTCTGGCTCGTCTTCGCGCCCACGATCGGCGTCATCCTCTCGATCAAGTTCAACTTCTATGACTTCCTCGGGGGCATTTCCTGGCTGACGTGGGGCCGGCTCCGGCCGGTCCACGTCATGGGCGTCGTTTTCGGGGCGTTCACGACGACGATCTTCGGCCTGACGTATTACATGGTTCCGCGCCTGTGCGGCGTGAGGATGTACAAGGAAAACTGGAGCCGAGCGATCTTCTGGGTCTGGAATTTGGGCTTTACGGCGGCTCTGATTTCACTGCCGCTCGGCTCGAACCTTGGAATCGAAGCGGGCGAATTTCCCACCTGGGCCAACATCCTCGTCGAGCTCGTTTTCCTGCTGATCACGATCCAGATCATCATGACGATCATCCACCGGAAGGAAAAACTGATCTACGTGACCCTCTGGTACCTCACGGCCGCCTTCGTCTGGACGACGTTCAATTACGCGTTCGGGCATTTCCTGCTGCCGTTCCACTTCGCGGGCGTGAACAACGCCGCGATGCACGGTCTCTACATCCACTACGTCGTGGGGCTCTGGATCACTCCGGCCGGACTCGCGGTGATCTACTATTTTCTTCCGCTTGCCGCGCGTCAGCCGCTGTACAGCCACCGCCTCTCGCTCATCGGATTCTGGTCGCTCGCGTTCTTCTACCCTTTCGTCGGGACCCACCATTACATCTACAGCCCGATCCCGTACTGGACCCAGACGATCGCGATCGTCGCTTCCATGATGCTCATCATTCCGGTCTGGACGGTGATCCAGAATTTCTACGGAACGATGGTCGGAAACTGGAAGCGGTTCCAGGAATCGTACACGGCTAAATTCCTGATCGTCGGCGCGCTCTTTTACCTGCTCGGCTGCTTCCAGGGCTCCACCGAGGCGCTTCGGGAAGTTCAGCGGCTGACGCATTTCACCGACTTCGTCATCGCGCACTCCCACCTCACGGTGTTCGGCACGTTCATTCTCTGGATCACGGCGGGCCTTTATTACGTGATCCCGAGGTTGTCCGGCCGGGAGCTCTATTCCCGAAAGCTCGCTCAATGGCACTACTGGCTCACCATCGGCGGCTTTTCCGTGATGGCGGGAGTTCTCACCCTGCAAGGACTGATGCAGGGCGAGATGCTCCAGACCGGCGCGGATTTCGTGGACTCCATGGTCGCCATGAAGCCGTACTGGTTCACACGAACGCTCGCGGGGGTGACGATGGACATCGGCGCGATCCTCGGGATGTGGAACTTCTACAAGACCGCCGTTTCCGGGCCGGCGTTGTCCCGTTCGGCCGCCGCCGCGCCCGAACCGCAGTGGAGCTGAGCCATGAAACGCATCGAGCCGATCATCCTCATCGCCGCCGTCGGGTTCTACGCGCTCGCGATGACCAGCCAGGGCGTCCTGCCGTGGCTCGAGAAGAAAACGACCCGCCCCGGCATCGTCCGCACCATCGAGGGAACCACGATTCCTTCGCCCCACCGGACGGCTCTCGAGGAGTCGGGCCGGAAGGTTTACATCCGTGAGGGCTGCTGGTACTGCCACTCTCAGTACATCCGGCCGGTCAACCGCGACACCGACAAGTGGGGACCCGTCTCTCAGGCCGGTGAAATCGCATACGACCTTCCCCAGATGTTCGGCACGAGGCGCATCGGCCCCGAGCTCTCGCGCGAGGGCAATCGCCGGTCCGACGAATGGCATTACGCGCACCACTGGAACCCCCGCGCCGTCGAGCCCGAATCGATCATGCCGTCGTTTCAATGGCTCTACGCGGACGATCCGGCCCGTGACAAAGTGGTCCGCGAATTCATCGCGAAGAACGACAAGAACCACGACGGCCGGGTGACCAAGACCGAGCTCGACAAGAACGGCGACGGAAGCGTAACTCCGGACGAGCTCCCCCCGAACTGGAAAGACCTCGATGTCTGGCCGCTCAACGCAGACGGAACCCGGGGCGACGGCATCATCGACATGCACGACTACGGGCCGCGCCCGACGGGCGAGATGATCGCCGTCGAAGCGTATCTTCAGAAGATCGGCACCGCGATCGGCGACTGGCGGATCTGGGAGCCGTGGCCGACGAACTCGCGGCCGACTCCGACCGAGGCCCTCGACCTGCGCGTGTCGCGCGGAAAGGCGATCTTCGAAAAGAAGTGCGTCGGGTGCCACGGGGCTTACGGAAACGGGCGGCTCACCGCCGATGCAAACTCCTCCACGAACTTCAACGACGCGTACCATTTTCTCAACCCCCAACCTCGAAACTTCACCTTCGGCGTGTTCAAGAGCCGTACGACGCCGTCGGGGGCGCTTCCCCGCGACGAGGACATCTTCCGCACGATCACCCGGGGCGTCCGGAAGGGCCAGATCATGCCGGCCTGGGGCAACATGCAGGACGGACATTTCCTGCCGGAGCAGGACCGCTGGGACCTGGTCGATTACGTGAAGACGTTCTCGGACCGCTTCAAAACCGAGCCCGTGCCCCCGTCGATCACGATTCCGGTGCCGCCGTACCCGTCTCCCAAAGAAGCGCCGGCCGCCGTGCTGAACGAAGGCCGAATGGTCTTCCGGGTTCTCCAATGCTGGAGCTGCCACGGAATGACCGGCAAGGGGGACGGACCGTCGGCCGCCGCCCTCGCCGACGATTGGGAAGTCCCGATTCGTCCTTTCGACTTCACGACTGGAAACTTCAAGTTCGGCAACTCTCCGCAGGACGTGTACCGGACCTTCAACACGGGGCTCAACGGCACCCCGATGCCTTCTTTCTACGACTCGATCCTGTATCCGAAAGAGGCCTACACCGACATGGGTCCTTACCGGCAGCTCATCGGCGGAAAGCCGGCATTTTCGGATCCGGAGATCCAGGAGATCCAGACCTACGTCGCAACACTTCCCACCTCCGACGTTCTCTCGAAGATGAGCGACCTCGAAAAGAACGCGGTCGCCGAGGAAAGGCGCTGGGCCCTCGTTTACTACGCCCTCTCCCTCGCGCGGTCCCCGAGCCCGCCGCCGGTGCCCACGACCGCCGGTTTCCCCGGCCCGTCGTCGGCCGGAGCGCCTTAGGATGGACATCACCCTGTATCTCTTCCTGATGGCGTTCCTGATGGGACTGGCGGCGTGGTGCGTCTTCCTCTGGGCGATCCGAACGGGACAGTTTCGAGACGTCGAGAAGATCAAGTATCAGATCGTTTCCCTGCCGAAAGGCGACGAGGCGAGTCCGCCCGCAAAGACGTGACCCCCGGTGCCCATGCACCACCACGCCCTTCCCCCGGGAGACCTGTCGCTGCTCTTTCTCGCCTCGCTCCTCGGAAGCTCCCACTGCGTCGGAATGTGCGGTCCGTACGTCGCGATTTGCTCCGCTCGGCTCGGCCATGGCGGGGCGGGAACGCGCGCGGTCCTTCGGAGTCTGTTTCTGGGCGGGCGGATCGCCATGTACACGGCGATCGGCGCCATCGCCGGGGCGCTGGGACAAATCGGCGAAGCCGCAAGCGTTCGCGCGGGTGTCGCGGGAGCCGTGTCGATCCTGGCCGGGTCCTTCGCCCTGCTCTTCGCCCTTTCGACGGGAGGGCTCCTTCCGGGGCCGGAACGCCTGATCGCGGCGGTCGGCATCGATCGGCTGGCGCGAGCCGGCGCCCGCGAGGCGTTTCAGGCCCCCCCCTACGCGGCCGCGCTCCTGCTCGGCGTCGTCCAGGGGCTCCTGCCCTGCTCCATGGTCTACGCCGCCGCCAGCCGCGCCGCGGCCTCCGCGACGGCCTTCGGGGGCGCGCTCACGATGCTCGTCTTCGGCGCGGGAACGATTCCCGCCATCCTCCTCCTCGCGATTTCGGGCCGCGCCGCCGGCGCGTTCCTGCGCCTGCGCCGTTTTGCGGCGGCCGCGTTCGGTCTCCTCGGCCTCCTGCTCATCGCCCGGGGGCTGGCAAGCTGGGGAGTTTTCCCCCACACCCGGATCTGGTGAGCTGCTTCGGGAACGCGGACCTGCGCGTGCGCCCGAGCTAGAATTGCGGCCAAGGATTCCGTGGAACTAGAACCAGGCACCCGACTCGGCTCCTACGAGATCCGAAACCTTCTCGGGGCCGGAGGCATGGGCGAGGTTTACCGGGCGATCGACACGAAACTCGGGCGCGAGGTGGCCATCAAGGTGCTCCCCGAGTCGTCCGGCCGCGACGCGTCGCGGATTTCCCGCTTCGAACGGGAGGCCCGCCTCCTGGCTTCCGTCAACCATCCCGGCATCGCCGCCATCTACGGCGCCGAAGAGGCCGGCGATCAGAGATACCTCATCCTCGAGCTCGTCGAGGGAAAGACTCTCTCCGACCATCTCCGCGGCCCGCTGTCGATGCGGGAGACCCTGCGGATCGCCCGCCAGATCGCCGAGGCCCTCGAAGCGGCCCACGAGCGCGGAATCGTTCACCGCGATCTCAAGCCCGCCAACGTCATGGTCACGCCCGACGGCCGCGCGAAGATCCTCGACCTCGGCCTGGCCAAGATCGCGGGAGGCCTTCGTTCGGAAGTCGTGGGCGGCCTCTCCCGCGAAACAACGGCGGCCCTCGACGAAACTCGCCCCGGCGTGATTCTCGGCACGATCGAATTCATGAGCCCCGAACAGGCCCGGGGCAAGGCCATCGACAAGCGCACCGACATCTGGGCCTTCGGGTGCATCGTTTTCGAGTGTCTCTCGGGACGTCGCGCCTTCACGGGAGACTCCGTGCCGGACGCTTTTGCCGCGATCCTTCGGTCGGAGCCGGAATGGGATTTGCTTCCCCCCGAAACGCCTCCCGCTCTGCGCGAAATGCTCGCGCGCTGCCTTCAAAAAGATCCCGCGCAGCGGTTGCGCGACATCGGCGACGCGCGCCTCGCGATCGAAGAGCTGCTTCTGGAGATCGACCCGCGCCGTCCGACGTCCCGGAGCGTGATTCCCCTGCCGGCGCCGCGGCGCTTATCCAAATCCGCGAAGATCGCCGCCGGCGCGGCGGCGGCGCTGGTCGCCGGGGCGGCGCTGGTGATCACTCTTCGCCCGCGTCGAAAGGCGGAGCCGCCGGCCTCCTCGCCCGCGCCCCCGACGGCCTCCGCGATCCCTCCCGCGAGGCTGCTGGCGATTTTGCCGTTTCGCGACCTCTCGAGCGCGCCGGACGGAAAACTTCTCGGCGAGGGCCTCGTCGAGACGGTGTCTTCGGCCATCGGGGGGTCGACCGGGCTCCAGGTCGTGTCGCCCGCGGCGGTCATTGCCGCTTCCGCGAAGGAGCCGGATCCGCTCAACGCAGCCCGCGACCTCGGCGCGTCGCAGCTCCTCCAGGGCGCCGTGCAGAGAAGCCGGGATCGGGTGCGGATCACGTATTCGCTGTGGGACGTGCGCAAGAGAGCGGAGCTCTCGGGCGGCACGCTCGACGGCTCCGCGTCCGACCTGTTCGAGCTTCAGGACCGCCTCGTTGCGAAGGTGAGCGAAGCGGAATCGATTCCGGCCGTTCGACGGGTCTCCGCCGCGTCGGGCCTGCCCTCCGGGACGGACCAGGAACGCTACTTGAAGGCGGTCGGCCTTCTCCAGCACTACAACACCCGCGAGTCGGTCGAAAATGCCACGGCCATCCTGGAAACCCTGTCGCAGGAGGCGCCGCGATCGCCTTACGTGTTTGCCTCGCTCGCCCGGGCATATCTCGAGCATTTCGACCTGACGCACGATTCCGGAGATACCTCGAAGGCGGAAACCGCCGCGCGGCGCGCGCGCGAGCTGGGGCCGTCGCTGATCGAAGTGGACATCACGCTGGGCGAGCTCCGGCTCCATTCCGGGGGCGCCGCGGGCGCGGTCGAGGCGTTTCAACAGGCGCTCGCCGCGTCGCCGACGAGCTTCGAGGCGAGGCTCGGGTTGGCGCGAGCCCTGGGAGCCGCCGGCAGGGACGCGGACGCGGAAAAGGCGTTCCGGGAGGCGCTCAATCTCCAGCCCACGTACTGGGGCGGTTACAGCAAGCTCGCGGGGTTCTACTACGCCCGGGGCCGATATGAAGAGGCCGCCGCGGCGTTCCGCCGCGTGACCGAGCTGACGCCGGACAACGCGATGGCCCTCTCCAACCTCGGCGGGGCGTACTTCCTCGCCAACGATCTCGAGAAGGCTCTCGCAGCGTTCCGGCGCTCCCTGGCGCTTCAGCCCACGGGCTTCGCCCAGTCCAACATCGGGACCGTCGAGTTCTTTCTCGGGAACTACGCCCAGTCGGCGGCCGCTTTCGAGGAAGCCACGAAGCTCACGCCCGACCTCTACCGGGTCTGGTCGAACCTGGGAGACGCCCTCCGCTGGACACCGGGGCGGCAGGAGGGCTCCCGGCGGGCCTATTCACGCGCTCTCGAACTGTGCCGCAAGGAGCTCGAGCGCAACCCGGGCGACGGGCTCGTCCGCTCGATCCTCGCCAGTTCGCTCGCAAAAACCGGCAAACCGACCGAGGCTCTCGCGGAAATCCGGCGGGCCTCGCAGGCCGGGCGCGGCGACCCCGACGTCGATTACCAGGCTTCCGTGGTTTACGTGATCGCCCACGACCTTCCGGCGGCCTTCGACGAGCTCGGCAAGGCGGTACAATCAGGATACCCCCCGGCGCTCGTGGAAAAAGACCCGGAATTTGCCGGCCTCCGGGCCGACAAGAGGTTCGCGATCGCCCTGACGAGGGGGAAGGAAGAGCCCCATTGAGAAAAGGAGGAGCCATGGACCCGAATCGCACGATGTTCCGCTCGGCTGTCTTCGCAGCCGCTCTGGCGGCGTTCCCGCTGTCCGCAATGGCGGCGGCGAAGACCTCCGACTGGAAGACGCCCTGCAACACCGACCCCCAGGATCACAAAATCGACGTGGGCGCACAGGTGAGCTGCAAGCTCGCTTACATATCCAAGCAGAACGGCAACACCGTGATGTGGAGGTCGATCGACCCGAACATGCCCAACGTCAAGATCGTTTTCGCCGATCCCGACGCGTTCAAGAACATCAAGGACTGCAGCGGGACTCACCAGCAGTGCAATTCGGGCTTGCCGACCGGTGCCGCGGGCAGCGGCAAGCTGTACGACTACACGGCTTCACTTTGCGACAAAGGCGGAAGCAACTGCTCGGTGGTCAAGGATCCCGGAATCATCATCGTGCCATAACTCACGGCCAGGCTCGTCTCGCGCGACCGCCGGGGCCGCGCGGGGCGACCGCCGGTCGTTCCGCGAGATCCATGCTCCACCGATTCACCTGTCCGCATGAGCCGTCCTTCCTTCGCTCGACGCCCTCTGCCCCGCGAGAGGTTTAGCACCGGGCCGTGAACGTGACGAGAGGACCTTCGGCGTGACACTTTCCTGGGAGCACGTCGCCCTTTTCATCCTGATGGCCCTGCTCCTCGTGCGAGTCCTCGTCGATGCCGTGCGCGCGGCGCGTGGCGATTTGCCCGCGACTCGACTGATTCTTCCAGCGGTCATTCTCTGCGAGCTCGTCGTTCTTCTCTCCGGGCGGGCGACACGCCGCACTCTTGCGCCCATGGCCGCGGCGATCGAAATTCCGCTTGTCGTCTGGGGCGGTTTGGCGATTTATCGTCGCCGAACTGTCAAAGGTGACCTGCCGGAGAGACGAATCGAGAGAGCCCTGTCCGCGTTTGTTCCGCAGCCGGTCGCGCGAGCGCTCGCGCTGGAATTCGTGATGATCGGCCTTGGCTTCCGGATTCTCTTTCCGCCGTACCGGCGACACTCGGAAGGGTTCGGATACGTCCGCGACGCCTACATCCGATTTCTGCCGGTGCTCTTCGTCTTCACGGTTCCCGCCGACGTGCTGCTTCTCGCAGCGGTCATTCCGCGCCGACTCTGGTTTCTTCACCGGGCCATCACGGCCCTCGACGTCTACGGCTTATTCTGGATTCTCGGCCTCGTCGAGACGGCGCAGCGCCGTCCGCATCGCATTTCGCCGACGTCCGTCGACCTCCAGCGCGGCGCGCTCAACCGGGTCGTGTTCTCTCCCGCGCTCCTGAAGACTGCCCGAGTCGTCAGGCCCTTCGACACCCGGCGAGAGCTGAAATTGTATGCGCGGGGAGCGCTCCTCATGACGCTCACGGGCAGCGGCATCGTGGAAATCGATACGCGCGAGCCGGTACGCGGAGACGGGCTCTTCCCCGCATGGCAGCGACCCTTCTCGCGTCTTCTCGTTGCAGCGGATGAGCCGGAAGCACTGACGAAAGCGCTTCTGGCGGCCTCGCGGGGACAGCCGCCTCAGTCCGAAGAGCCGTAAGGCGCGAACCGCCCGGAGGGATTCGAGCCCCCAACCCTCAAATCCGAAGTCTGACGTCTTTCAGTCACCTCGCCGCAATCCAGCGAAAGAAGAGCGAGTTTCCGTCGCCGTAATATTGCTCCCGCAGGGTCTCGGGAATTTTCATCGTCAGGACGCGAGTAGCGGCAAGCCGTACGACGACACGGCTTCCCTCTGCGACAACGGCGGAAGCAACTGCTCGGTGGTCAAGGGCCCCGGCATCATCATCGTGCCGTAAGTCACGACCGGGCCGTCGTAGGCCTATTCTGGGTCCTCGGTCTGATCGGATCGAGAGCGACGACGCAAAAACGCATGTGGACACAGAGAATCGCCGTCCCGGGAGTGGTATCCTCCGGTGGAATGACCACCAACCGTGTGAGCCGGCGTGAAGCCTGCCGAAATACGCGAACCTCTCTCCGGTTTGGGATCACGCTTCTTGTCTTGCTCTCCCAGGTGGTCGTCGCAACGGCGACCCATCATCACTCAAGCTCGCTGACGGCGGAATGGCTTTTTGACGACTCGAACACGGTCCGCGAGGTTCACGAGATCTCCTGCGCCAACCCGACGGCTTCCCACTGGCACCCGGACCTGATCGTCGAAGTCGAACCCTGCCTCGCCTGTCTGCGTCAGCACCTCACCGGCATTCAAGTTCAACCCCCCGCGCGGATCTTTCTCGCAACAGTTGAAGCTGTTCGCGCCGCCCAGGATCGTCCTCAACTCTCTGGATTCCGTTCCGAATCTCTTGCCCGCGGTCCTCCCTCCCTCATCTGATCCCCCGTCGAACGAATAGACAACGGTATCGCTCGCGGCTTGCGCCGCGCGCGCAGGGGTTCACATTTGAGGGAGGAAACCCGTGAGAAATCGCATCCTGATATCGATTTTGACTTTGTCCGTCTCGCTTGTCCTGGGTAGGAACAACTGTCTCGCGGCGCTTGCCGCCGGTTCGATTCGCGGGACGGTAACCGGACCCGACGGGAAACCGATGGGGGGCGTTCCGCTCGTCCTTCGCAACGACATCACCGGGTTCAAGGCGCAGGCCGTAACGGAAGCGGACGGGAAATACTCATTCTTCAACGTTCCGTTCAACCCCTACGAACTCCACGTCGAGGTGCAGGGCTTCGCGACGCAACACCTCGCAATCGACGTGCGGAGCACCGCGCCGATCGATCAGCCCGTGACCCTCGCTCTCGAATCGGTGACAGCAACGGTGAAGGTGGAGGCGGAGAAGCCGGCGGCGGTCCTTGAGACCGATTCGTCGCAATCGCACGTCGACATAGACAAGTCGTTCATCGAGCACGCACCTGCGGCGACTCCGTCGCGCGGCATGGAAGCGCTTGTCATCCAGGCGCCCGGTTTCTCCGCCGACGAGAACGGGCGCTACCACTTTCAGGGCGCGCACAGCCAGCAGAGCTACGTCGTCGACGGCCAGCCGATCACGGACCAGATCGGCACGACGTTTTCGAACTCGATCGACCCCGGCATTCTTCAGTCCGCGGAGGTCATCTACGGGAACGTGCCGGCCGAATACGGCGAGAAGATTGCAGCGGTCATCAATCTGACGACGAAATCGGGCCTCGGAACCGGCGGCCCGCACGGGGACGTCCACGCGGGCGGCGCGAAGTTTGGCACCTACGACGCCGGGGCCTCGGTGGGAGGGGGCTCCGATACCCTCGGGTACTTCGGGTCCGTGGACGGCTCGAAATCCGATCGGTTCCTCGATCCCGTCAACTTTGACAATTTTCACAACCACGGCGACACCGAACGGGCCTTCCTACGCCTCGACAGAACGACGCCAGGCGGCGGCGACAGCTTCCGACTTTCGGGACTCATCGGGAGGACCAATCGGGATGTGACGAACACGCTCACACAGCAGGCCGCGGATACGGACAACACCGTCGAGACGACCGACTGGAACGCGAACCTCGGATGGCAACACGTCTTCGGCTCGACGACCGTGCTCGACACGACGCTTTTCGCCCGGAACAACCGGTTCACGTACCGCGGTTCGCCCAACGACCCGTCGGTCATCACGAGCTCCAAGCGGTCGCTCGATAACTACGGCGTCCAGCCGACACTCTCGATTCAGGTGGGCAACGCGAACGAGCTCAAGTTCGGAGCCATCTTGAAGAGCTATCCCATTCAAGAGCGGTTCTCCTTTGGGATCACCGACCCGAACCTCAACGATCCCTCGTCGCCCGATTACAATCCCAATCTCGCGCCTTATGACCTCACGCGAGGGGGCGCAGTCTTCCGGTTCGAACAATCCAAGACGGTCAC
The DNA here is from genome assembly GCA_050747885.1 of Thermoanaerobaculia bacterium. Lineage (GTDB taxonomy): Bacteria > Acidobacteriota > Thermoanaerobaculia > UBA5066 > DATFVB01 > CAWEYG01. The sequence continues at coordinate 46,360 of JBOGJO010000034.1, read as the reverse complement.
TTACCTGGCCGGATTCGCGGAGGACACGATCCGGCTCGGAAATCTCACGGCACAGATCGGACTGCGCTATGACCATAATAGCTTTCCACTGAAAGAATCCCAGCTCGAGCCGAGAGTCGGTGTGAGCTACTTCATTTCCCAAACGAAGTCCGTCTTTCGAGCCTCGTACAACCGGATCTTCGAGACACCGGAGTACGAGAACATCCTCTTCTCCTCCTCGGAAGAGGCCGCGGCGCTGGCCCCGCCGGACGTGCAGCAGTCGAGAGCGCTCGGCGACGGTCTCCTCTTCGTCCCGTCGGAGCGGCAGGACGCGTATGACCTGGGACTCCAGCAGCAAGTCGGCCCCTATGTCCGCCTGGATGTCGATTTTTGGCGGCGCGACTCGAAATTTGCGGGTGACCAGGACCAGTTCCAGAACACGGGGATCGTCTTTCCGCTGGCGTTTTCGCAAGGAAAACTCCACGGGTGGAACGTGCGCCTGGACTCGGCTCCCATCGATGGCTTTCGAGGGTACCTTTCGGTCGGCCACACGCGCGCCATCTACGTGCCGCCGCTGGCTGGCGGCCTCTTCCTGGACTCGGGCGCGCTCGACGCCGTCAACGGGGGGCCCTTCGTCATCGACCACGACGAGAAACTCCAAATTCAGGGCGGGTTGAACTATGCCTTTGGATCGTCCGGGTTCTGGGCGGCGGCGATGGCCCGTTACGATTCCGGGCTCGTCACCGGGGCGGACCAAACGATCCTGCAGGACCCGGACAACGCCTTCGCGTACCCATACATCAACTTCACGTCGAACACGAACCTCGATCCAAACCGGATCAAGCCCCGCACGATCTGGAATTTCTCTGCCGGGGCCGATCTAACGCGCTACGGAGTTCCCGTCTCGTTGCAGGTCGACTTACTCAACGCCTTCGATAAGAAAGGTGTCTACAACGTGCTCTCGACCTTCGGCGGAACGCACGTGATTCCGCCGAGGACGCTGGCGGCGAGAGTGAAGTACACGTTCTGACGATGACGGACACGCTTCCCCGGACGCCGAGATGATGTGAGCGGCTTTCTGGGCCTCGTCGAGCAGACGCTTTCGCTCTCGCTTCAACTTTTCGCGAGAAGCAGCGGCTACCTGCTTGCCGGCCTCATCGTCGCAGGTTTCTTCCACCGGTTCGTCAGCGGAAGGAGACGAATTCGGCGAAGCTTATCCTCGCCAGGTTTGCGATCCGTTCGAGCCGGGCTCATGACGGGGGTAGCGCTTCCCATCTGCTCCTGCGGCACTCTCCCGGTCGCGCTCGAGCTCAGAAAGCAGGGCGCCACGCCCGAGAGTGTGGCTGCGTTCCTGGTCTCGACGCCGGAAGACAGCCCGGATGCGGTCTTTCTCACAGCGGGTCTCTTTGGTTGGGGCTTCGCCATCGCCAGGGTCGTTGCCGGGTTGTGCGCGGCGATTCTCGGCGCGGTTCTTGTTATCGCCTCGGCAGCCTGGGGACCTCCTGATGCGCCGAGCGCGACGGCGGATGCAATGACGCCGGGTCTCGACTCCCGGCGGAAGTTGCCGCGCGGATGGCGGCGCATGAATCTTTGGCTACACCTCATTCGCCGCAAATGGGTAGCCTTCCGGGCGCGACCGCAGCCGGTCGCTATTTCGGACGTTGCGGTGGAGCGCGAAGCGCCGGGCGCCAATAAGAGGCCGGCGACCGCGAGCCCGCTCCTTGTGAAGGCGGCCCGAGCCCTTCGAGAAGTCTCACTCTATGGCTTCGGAGAGCTCCTCGACGCGATAGCCTGGCCGCTCCTCTTCGGGTTTCTGCTATCCGGTTTTCTCGCCTCGCTTCTGCCGCAGGATTTTGCGTCCCGAATTCCCGGGGGACTGTTCGGCCAGTTCGTCTTCGCGGCGCTCATCGCCATCCCCCTGAACGTGTGTGCCTCCGGGACGATCCCGCTGGCGGCCGTCCTTGTCGCCAAAGGCCTCTTCCCCGCCGCGGCGCTCGTGATTTTCCTGACCGGGCCCATCACGAATCCAGCAAGCCTTCTCGTCCTGCGTCGGCATTTCGGCCGAAAATATATTCGGGCCCTCCTGATTTCGTGCTTTTCGATTTCGCTGGCATTCGGGCTGATTCTTCATGGGCTGCGCCGCTCATTGACCGGGCCCGGATATACCGGCCAGCCGCTGTTGACGGAGAACGTTTCGGGCTGGGAGATTCTCTTCGGCGTCCTTTTTGGAATTGTCTTTTTCGTGTCACTGCTTCGTGTGGGATGGCAGCAAGGACGCCGGGAGATCCGTGAAGCCGTGCAAGGTCTCGTTCCCGAGACCGCTCGGCGAGGTCTTCAGTCGGGCCTCCACAGAGCCGAGACCGCGAACAAGGTTCGTCTGATCGGCGCCGGCGGCGCTGTCGCGGTCTTGCTATGGATGGCGCGAGGATTCGTCAGTGTCCCGCCGGGCTCGGTCGCCATTCGAGAGACTCTCGGCCGTGCGAATCCATTCGCGCTCCCCGCGGGATGGCACTGGGCGCTGCCGCCGCCGCTGGGCGCCTTCAGGGTCGTTCCGGCGGAGCAACTTCTCAAGGTCGATGTGGGGTTCCGTGGGAAGCCGGTCGCCGATTATCAGGGAATCCGTTGGGATCCCTTTTCTGAATACTGGCACTCGATCTACACGAGCTCGGACGACATGCCCGGAGAAGCATCGTTCGTGGCAGGCGATCAGAATCTGGTCGAGATCAAAGCCGCGCTCCACCTGAGGGTACGGGACCCGTACCAGCTGGCATTTCGAACCCGCGACGGTATCGACGCGGTCCGCCCGCCGTTCTTGAGCGTCGTCAAGAGCCTTCTCGCGACACGCGGGATCGACACGTCCTTGACAGAGCAGCGGGGAGAGCTCGAAGAAACCGCGCGTGCTCGACTTCAGGAAGAGCTTGACCGCAGTGGCATTCCGCTCTCGGTTGGCGCGGTCAACATACTGGACTTCCATCCACCGCAAGAGACGGTCGCAGCGTTTCGGGATGTCGGCAGCGCCGCAGAGGAGAAAGAACGCAGGATCTTCGAGGCCCGCGGAAAGCTCGACTCCGCGCTTCCTCTCGCTCGCGCTCAGGCGTCCACGGAGCTGGCCGCCGCCCGGTCGGATCGCACGGAGACGATCCTGCGGGCCGAAGGAGAAGGGCATTCCTTCCAGCTCCAGGCGGCGGCCGCTGCAGGCCGGCTCGCAGCCTCACGGCTCCGTCTCTGGTGGAACACGATCGAGCGTGCGCTGCACGGACGGCCGAAGGTCATCCTCCCCGCCAATGTCGAGCCGAGAATCTTCGACTGGGGCACGCCGGCTGCCCCCAAGACCGACATGAAAGGACCCGCACCTCCATGAAAAAGACGACACTCGCGTTCCTGCTCGTCGGGGCGATCGTCGCACTGGCGCTCGACTCCCTGGTCATTGTCGACGAAACCGAGGTCGCCCTCGCAACGAGGTTCGGGCGCCTCGTCTCCGGCCCTCTCGCGCCGGGGCCGCACCTGATTCTCCCGAGGCCGATCGGGTCGGTGTTCCGGCTGGATCGCCGCCGGATACTGTTTCGGATTCCGCCGACGGAGTTCCTGACATCCGACAAGAAAAACCTCGTGCTGGAGCTTTCGTTGCTCTGGCGAATCTCCGACCCGGCTCTCTTCCTCCAACGAGTCCGGGACGTCGACGGTGCCGAAGCCCGGTTGATCGATCTCGCGATCTCCTCCCTCGGATCAGCCGCCGGGCGCATGCCATCGGAGGCTTTCTTCTCCACCCAGCCGGGCACCGTTCGGACGGCGGAGCTCACCGAACGAGTCCGGCAGAGGGTGGACGCGTTCGCGAGGGCGAGTCTCGGCGTTGAGGCAGACGCGGCGTGGCTTTCACAGGTCCATTTTCCGGGCCAGAACCGGGAAGCGATCGTCGCGAGAATGCGCGCTGAGCGAGCCCGGATCGCCTTGCGCCTTCGCTCCGAAGGGGAAGAGGCGGGTCAGAAGATCGAAGCCGAGGCCGACGAGAGGCGACGCACACTCCTGGCCGAAGCGGCGCGAGACGCCGAGATTCTTCGGGGGCAGGGCGAGGCCGAAGCCACGCGCCTCGTCGGGGAGGCGTATCGGCGCGACCCGCGGCTCTACGAGTTTCTTCGAGCCCTGCACGGGTACGAAAAGTCGATCGGAGCCGAGACCACAATCTTTCTCGACTCGAAGAGTCCGATGCTGAAGGTGCTCAATGAGGGGCCGGGAACGGGCGCCCATCACCCATGAACGAACCCGAATTGACCCAGCCCCGTCACGTCGTCAGGATTCGGGCGGCCGCAGCCGCCCTGTATCGGCGCCGACGCATAGGCGCGCTCGCGAGTCTTCTTCTCGCCCTTCTCGTTCTCATGGCTTCGGGAATCCGGGTGGTCCGCAATGACGAGCGGGGTCTCCGGCGAAGGCTCGGGAAGCTCGTGGACGGCCGAGTGTCGCCGGGGGCGACCTTTGCTATTCCCCTGATGGAGGAATTCGAGGTCGTAGCGGTCGGGGCGGTGCGATCGCTTCCTTTAAACAGAAGAGAGACAGAAACGCTGGAGTTCATTACCGGCGACGAAAATCTCGTCGAGATCAGCGGACAGTTGCAGTACCGGATCGAGGATGCCGGCCTGTTTCGTACTGCGCAATACGACCCCAACGGCGTGCTGCTCGATTCCGCAATTGCCGCGCTGGCCCGCGAGATCAGCATTTTGCCGGTCGACGAAGTGCTGACCACGGGAAAGAGCGCTCTGCAGGAAGCTGTCCGAAGCGCCGCTCAGGCCGCAGCCGAGCAAACACGCACGGGAATCGTTCTGCTTCAGGTCTCCCTCGCGGCGGTCAGCCCACCCGCGGAGGCGGCGGGCGCCTTCAACGCAGTATCCGACGCGGCCGCCTGGAGAGAAAGGCGGGTGAGCGAGGCTCAGGGAAAAGCGTCGCAAGCACTTTCACTTGCCCGCGCGCAGGCCGAGACCGACGTCCGACAGGCAGAAAGCCGGAACAAGGAGATCACCGAGGCGGCGCGGGCTGAACGGCAGACTTTTCTGGCGATTGCGGACCAGGTGGCTCGCTCCCCGGCGGCAGGCCGCGCGAGGCTCTATCGAGCGAGTCTATCGAAAGTCTTCGCCACCGCCCGGGTGGTGGTCATTCCGGCCACGGCCTCAAAGAGCCAGATCCAGTTCTTTCTCGGAAGGTTTCCGGCTGGCTCCGACGACACGGCGAAGTCTTTCTCCTCTCTTCTCGGCAAGCTGCGCCCCGAAGCAGAACGATCAAGTGAGATCGCGCCTCCTCAGAACGTGGAACCATCGATCTCCGGCCCGGTTCAGCCCTTGGCGCCGCCCCCGATAGAAGAGAGGCGATGACGGCGAGTGCGAGAGGCCATGACCTCCAGACGCAAAGCGATCCACCGACGCAAGCTTTCTGACCGGTGCTCTCACTGCACGAAGAAGCGTCTTCGCGGACTGTCGGTCTGCGGCGAGCACCGGAGAATGCGCGCCGAGCATTCGCGCCGCAGAACATCAGAGCTGAAGGCAGTCGGGCGGTGCGTCAAGTGCGCCCGCCCAGCCTCTAAGCCTCACGTTTGCTGCAAGAGACATCTCAAGGAAATGCGCGACTTCAGCCGTGCCCTGAAGCGCCAACGCGCAAGGGCGGGGCGCTGCGAGAGGTGCGGCAAAGCTGTGAAGACGGGAACTCGGCTTTGCCGTTTTCATCGCGAGCAAGAGCGCGCCTACGCGAGACAGCGGGTGGCGAAACGACGAAAGGCCGGGCTGTGTCCGATTTGCGGCTCGATTCGTGAGCCGGGGTTCATCAATTGCGCCGCCCATCTCTCAAGGCCGACGGGGCGAAAGTGATGCTCAGGACTCGACACGAACCGCCACGTGGATCTCTGCCGCGGCGAAGAGAAAACCGCACGCCTCGTGTCGCTCTTCCGACAGCTCCGCGTCGCCGGAACTCCAATTCCGACCAACGACATGTGGGTCGCCGCGCTCGTCCTCCAGAGCAACTCTGTGCTGCATGACCGCGACCGCCACTACGACAACCCCCCGCAACTCATGCGGGTTTAGTTCCTCACCAGTCACCTCGCCGCAATCCAGCGAAAGAAGAGCGAGTTTCCATCGCCGTAATATTGCTCCCGTAGGGTCTCGGGAATTTTCATCGTCGTCACGTCGCCGACGGCCGCTTCCTCGGGCAGCGGAAACCGGAACCCGATTTACAAGGAAGCCTGCCCGACCCTCGGCAGCGTGCCAGGCTTCAGAGTCGAGCGGCATCCGTTCCAGCCCCCCGCGGATTCCCTCGACGACCTGAAGGACAACTCGATTCAGATGGGGGAAGCTTCCCCCAGGTCAGACGTCCAAATTTGTCCGAGCGCAGCGAAGGACGCGCGAAGCCTAAGCGGAACGAAGTGGAGCGAAATTTGGTGCGCCCGGAGGGATTCGAACCCCCAACCCTCAGATCCGAAGTCTGATGCTCTATCCAGTTGAGCTACGGGCGCCCGGTGGCGCAGTTTACATGACGGAACCGGCGACCACCCCTCACCCGCCGCTACGCGCCGGCCTCTCCCGCAGGGGGAGCGGCGGAAATGCGAACCCGCTTAACCCTCTCCCCTTGGGGGCAGCCTTATGACGACCGGTTAGCGCGGGAGGGAAGAGTGAGGGGGAAGCGACTCACACGGCGATTGACCGTCAGCGCTTGCGCGTTTCTTTTCCGATCGTGATCTTGAAGCCGTCCGGATCCGAGATCGAGAAGTCGCGGCTTCCCCAGGGCTGGTCAGTCGGCTCGGTGTCGAGCAGGCCGCCCTGCGCCTTGATTGCCGCCGCGAACGCGTCGACGTCGCCCTTCATGCCGCAGTAGATCCGGAATCCAACGCCCTTCCGGCGGTCGCGGCCCTTCTGCCAGTCGTCCTGGCCGATCATCCACGTCACGCCGCCCGCCTGGAGCGACACGCCCATGAGCTTTCCGTCCCGCTCCCAGCGTTCGTCGATCGAGAACCCCAGGACGTCGCGGTACCAGGCCATGCTCTTCTCGAGGTCGTCGACGGTGAACGACGGCGACGCGTCGGTCAGACCGAGCGCTCCGGACTTCTTCTTCGGCGCGCGTTTCGCCTGTATTTTCTTTGCCGCGCGTTTTACCGGACGGCGCGCGGCCCTTTTCGGCGCGGATTTTTTCGTCTTCTTTTTCGCCTTTTTCGCAGGCATGTCGTCACCTCCACTCCCATGCTATCGAATCGCGTCCTTCTACAGGACGCAGGTCTCGCGCGTTTCCTCCGGGCTCGTCCGCCGGTGCTCGTAGACCTTCTTGCCGCTGTGATCGCTGAAGCGGCCAAGGCGTCCGCAGCGGGGGCACAGGGCGATCACTCCGCCCTCGACGATCTCCCCTTCGTTCATGCCCGTATAGTCCTCGAAAGAGGGTTCGAGATTCACCATTGCCATAGCGCTCCTCCCCGTTCGAGAGGCAATGCAAAGCCAATGCCCGAGCGTCTCCAGGTTACGGCCCCCTCCGGTGCGGGCCGAACGACGGCGGCGAGGGACGGTGGGGCCCTGCTTGCGCGCGGTCCGCAAGTCGTAACCCTATCCGCACTTGCGGTGCGCGCAAGCGGGGTACGTCCGGAGCGCAAGCAGGGCGGTGAGGCCCACAGTCTTTCGGCGGGTCCTCGGGCCCGAGCGAGCCCCTATTCCGGCTTCCATTCCGGGAAGCGCCCCGGCGTCCAGGGCGAGCCCGCCGACTCCATCCGGTCATCCAGCTTCTTGAAGTCGGATTCGACGAGAGTCCAGAGCCTCCCTAGAACGCCCGCGAATTCATCCGCCGCGATGGAGTAGTCGTCCAGGCTCGTTTTCGTGGGCGCGGACGTCGCGTTCCACTGGGTCCCCACGATCGTCTCGACGCGGTCGTTGATCGACGGCGCCGTCGGGTAATTTCGGGCCCTGCCGACCTTGTCGCCGCGAAGCTCGAGATCGATGGCCTGAAGACGCGCTTCAATGGCGCTCGCCTCGTCCCCGAGCTCCGGGGATGCTCCGGGGGTGTCGAGAAGCGCCTGTTTGACGAGAGTCAGGCGTTCTTTCGTCTGGTCGACCACTTCGCCGGCGCCCCGCACGGCGCGCTGAAGGCGGGCGGTCTTTTGCTCGAACTTCAAGAGAGCGGCGCGCTCGGAGGCCGGGATCGAACCCTCGCCCGCGGCGTCGAAAGACCGGGGCTCCCCGATCGGCGTCCATTTCCCCTCCACACGCTTGGCCAGCGAGACGGTGTAGCGGCCCGGCGTGACCATGGGGCCCAAAGGAGGGGGAGAGAAGGGATCGGTCGAGGGCGGCTTGAGAGAGGTCGGGGTCGATGCGGGGTAGCGCAGGTCCCACGCGATCCGATGCACACCCGCTTCGTCCGATGCTTTCAGCCGTCGGACCGCGTTTCCTTCCGAGTCCGAGACCGTGACAATGACGGAAGGCTCTTCCTCCCGGGCCTCGGCGCGCAATTCGGACAGCGGGGGATAGGGCTCCGGCTCCCCCTTCTTTTCCGCTTCTTTCTCTTTTTCGCGGCGCGCCTTCGCCTTCGTTTTGAGGTCTTCTTTCAGGTAGTACGTGAAGACGGCCCCGAACGGCGGATTCGGCGCCGAGTAGAACGCATCGCCCTGGAAGGCTTTTCCCGGCAGCCCGAGCGGCGCCAGCGGCATCGCCACGCGCGCCGCCTTCACCGGGAAGATGACCGCGTCTTTCGCGAGATCGGAGTCCTTCGCCGAGCGAAGCGGCGAGTAGTCGTCGAGGATGTAGAAGCCCCGGCCAAACGTCGCCAGGACCATGTCGTTTTCCCTCTTTTGAATCGCGAGATCCCGCACCTGGATCGTCGGCAGCCCTCCCTTGAGCTGCACCCAATGCGCGCCTCCGTCCTTCGTGAAGAACAGGCCGAACTCCGTCCCCGCGAAGAGGAGCTCTCGGTCGACCGGGTCCTCGGCAAGGGCGTACACGGTGCCCCGCGCGGGGAGGTTGCCGGCGATCGATCTCCACGTCGCGCCCCGGTCGTCGCTTCGCAGCAGGTACGGCGCAAAGTCCCCCATCTTGTGGTTGTCGAACGCGGCATAGACGGTCCCCCGGTCGTGGGAGGACGCCGTGAGGCGGCTCACGTACGTCATGTCGGGAACGCCCGGAAACTTTTCGAGCCGGCGCCAATTCTTGCCGCCGTCCTCGGTGACCTGAATCAACCCGTCGTCGGTGCCGGCGTAGAGGAGCCCTTCCTGAAGAGGCGACTCGGACAGGGCCACGATGTTGCCGAAGAAGGACGTCGAGCCGTCTTTGTAGACCGCGTCGGGAGGCCAGATCTTCCCCATGACCTTGAGCTTGTCGCGATCGATCTGCCGCGTGAGGTCCGGACTGATCGGGACCCACGTGTCCCCCCGGTCCTCGCTCCGGAAGATGCGGTTCGCCGCGAAATAAATCCGCGTGTGCTTGTGCGGGCTGATCAAGATCGGCGAATCCCAGTTCCAGCGAAGCGGCGACTCTCCCTTGCCCGGCTCGGGTTGGATGAAGAGCTGCTCGCCCGTGCGGCGGTCCATGCGGTTGATCGAGCCGTACTGGGCCTCCGAATAGATGATGTTGGGATCCTCAGGATCGACCTGGCTGAAGAATCCGTCGCCCGTGGACGTCACGAACCAGTCGGAGTTCGTGATTCCCTGAAGCCCGAACGTCTGCGAGGGGCCGCCGAGGCTGAAGTTGTCCTGCGTGCCGCCGTAGACGTTGTAGAACGGAGCCGCGTTGTCGAGCGCCACGCGGTAGAACTGCGTGACCGGCAGGTTCGCCTTGAACTGCCACGTCGCGGCGCGGTCGAGCGTTTCGTACACGCCCCCGTCGCATCCGACGAGGAGATGGTTCGTGTTGTCCGGGTCGATCCACATCACGTGGCTGTCGGGATGCTTGTTCGTCTCGGGAAGCTTGTGGAAGGTCTTTCCACCGTCTTCGGACACGTGAATCCACGTGTCCATCGCGTAAACTCGCTCGGCGTTTTTCGGATCGACGAAGATCCGGGCGTACGCCATGGCCGGGATCGCGTAATAGCCGTCCCTCTTTTCCCAGGTGGCTCCCCGGTCGTCCGAGCGAAAGGTCCCGCCCGCCTTGCCGGACGCCTCGACGGTCGCGTAGACGAGATCCGGATTGGCCGGCGAAATCGCCAGGCCGATCCTTCCCATGTCTTCCTTGGGCAGGCCGCTCGAAAGCTTCGTCCATGTCGCGCCGGCATCGATCGACTTGTAGATCGCCGACTCCGGCCCGCCGTCGATCATCGTCCAGACGTGCCGCCGGCGCTGGTACGCCGACGCGTAGAGGACGTCCGGGTCCCTCGGGTCCATGACGACGTCGGTCACGCCGGTGTTTTCAGAGATCGTCAACACGGCCTTCCAGGTCTTCCCGGAGTCCGTCGTCTTGTAGAGGCCCCGGTCGCCGCCCGCCGACCAGAGCGGGCCCTGGGAGGCGGCGTACACGACTTTCGAATCCCGCGGATCGATGAGGATCTTCGAGATGTGCTCCGAGCTTTTCAGGCCCATGTTTTTCCAGGACCCGCCGCCGTCCTCGGACCGGTAGATCCCGTCGCCGTAGTAGACGGCCCGCTGGCTGTTGTTCTCTCCCGTGCCGACCCAGACGACCGACGGGTTCTTCGGGTCGATGGCGACGCAGCCGATCGAATACGAGCCCTCGTGGTCGAACACCGGCGTCCAGCTCGTCCCGTCGTTGCCCGTTCTCCAGACTCCCCCGGATGAAACGGCCACGAAGTACCGGCTCGTGTTCCCGGGATCGACCGCAATGTCGGAAATTCTCCCCGACGCGACCCCGGGCCCGATCGAGCGCAGCTCGAGGCCCTTCCAGGTCTCCGAGGACATCTTCGAGGACGATTCGGACGGCGGTTTCGCGTTCGTTTTCGGCTTCGCGGCCAGCAAGACGGCGCAACCGGCGAAAAACACCAACGGCAACAGGGTCTTTCTCACGATGTCTCCTTCTGAATTTTGGACCGGGGAAAGGATACGACAATCGCGGAGGAAAAGTTTTGGTAAGCTGGCCCGGACCAGATGCCCGACCCCGTCCGGCGAATCCTCCACGTCGACATGGACGCTTTTTACGCCTCGGTCGAGCAGCGGGACGATCCGGCGCTGGCGGGCCTTCCCCTCGCGGTCGGAGGCCGGCCCGAGAGCCGCGGAGTCGTCGCCGCGGCAAGTTACGAGGCGAGGCGGTTCGGCGTTTTTTCGGCGATGCCGATGTCCCGGGCCGTGCGTTTATGTCCCGATCTCGTCGTCGTGCCGCCGCATTTCTCCCGGTATCGCGAAGTGTCCCGCCAGGTGTTCGCGATCTTTCGATCCGCCACGCCTCTCGTCGAGCCGCTCTCCCTCGACGAAGCGTACCTCGACGTTTCCGGGAACAACTGGGGCATTCTCCTCGGCGTCGATGTCGCAAGGCGGCTCAAACGCGAAATCCGGGAGGCCACGGGATTGACGGCCTCGGCCGGGGTGGCGCCCAACAAGTTCCTCGCGAAGATCGCGTCCGGCTGGAAGAAACCCGACGGCCTGACGGTGATCGCCCCGTCGCGCGTCGAGGGCTTTCTCCAGAAGCTCGCCGTGGAGGCCCTCTGGGGCGTGGGTCCCGTCACGGCGCGCAAGCTCCGGGCGATCGGGATCTCGCGGTTGATCGACGTTCGGTCGGCCGACGACGGCGCTCTCCGGGGCGCGGTGGGATCCCAGGCGGAGACGTTGAAGCGGTTTTCCCGCGGAGAGGACGACCGCGAGGTCCTCCCGCACCGCGAAACCAAGTCCGTCAGCTGCGAAACGACGTATGCCTCAGACCTCCGGGATCTCTCGGAGATCCGGTCTCAAATTCAGGATCTCGCGCGGCAAACTTTCGAGCGGGCCGTCCGGAGCGCGTTTCCCGGCCGGTGCGCGACGATCAAGGTTCGATATTCGGACTTCAAAACCATCACTCGAAGCAAAACGGAGGATCGCGCCGCCGGCTCCGCCGACGCCCTTGCCGCAATCGCCCTGGATCTCCTCGAGAAGACCGACGCGGGGACGCGGCCGATCCGGCTCCTCGGCGTGGGCCTCCACAACGCGGAGGAACCGCCGCGCCCCGAGCCGCAACTCCGACTTCCCGAGGACAGGTAGAGAGATCGAGAGGACGGGTCGAGAGGTGCGCGAGGGGATCTAAGCGCAGTGGTCCCGGACGACACCGAGCAGGGCGTCGATGTCGAAGGGCTTTCGAAACGCCACGGCGCCCCGCCCGGAGAACTCTCGGAGCGCCTGCGAATCTCCCGTCGTGAAAACCACCGGAATCTCCCTCAGCCGCGGATCTTTCTCCCGATGGCCGAGAAATTCGAGGCCGCTCATGAGAGGCATCCGCTCGTCCAGGACGATCACGCACGGCTTCGGGCCCGTGAGCGCCCTCTGGATCGCCTCGAACCCGTTCGTCGCCGTGAGAATGTGAAACCCCTCCATCCGGAGAATTTCCTCGAGAACTTCTCGGGTGTCATGGTCATCGTCAACGATCAAAATCGGTCGGACTTTCGACATCGAAGCTCCTTTCCCGTTGAATCCGAACCGTGTTCGGTGAATTGGGGTCGCCGGTCTGATGACAACGCAAAGGCCGTGCCAGCAGGCGCATTCTCGAATCGGAAATTGAAGATCGGGTCGTTGCTCGGGCGGAAGGGCGGGTCGCTCGTTCTACTCGATCCCGCAGGCTTTGCGGCACCGGGCGAGCGTGGCCGCGGCAATCGCGCGGGCCTTGTGAGCGCCCTCCCTCAGGACGTCCTCGACCTCGTCGGGACGTTTCGCGAGTTCCTTGCGCCGCTCCCGCGCGGCCCCGAACCGCTCGTCGAGGAGAGCGATCAATCGTTTTTTCACGTCGGCGTATTTGAGGCCCCCGGCGAGGAAACGATCGCGCCACTCCCGCGTTTCCTCGGCCGACGCGAAGAATTTCAGAAGGTTGAAAACGTTGTTCGTGTCCGGATCTTTCGAAGCTTCGACCGCGGCCGAGTCGGTCACGATCGCCATCACGCGCTCTCGGAGCGCTTTTCCTTCCAGAAAGATCCCGATGTCGTTGCCGTAGGACTTGCTCATTTTCTGTCCGTCGATTCCGGGAACGACGCCGGCGTCCGGCAGGATTCGCTCCTGCGGAAGCTTGAGTACTTCGCCGTACAGATGGTTGAAGCTGCCGGCGATGTCCCGCGCGACCTCGACGTGCTGTTTCTGGTCCTTTCCGACGGGAACCAGATCCGCGTCGACGATCAGGATATCGGCCGCCATGAGCACGGGGTACGAAAAGAGACCGTGATCCGGAGCGATTCCGCGCGCAATCTTGTCCTTGTAGGACGTGCAGCGCTCGAGAAGTCCCATCGGCGTCACCGTCGTGAGGAGCCAGGTCAGCTCCGGGACCTCGTGGATGTCCGATTGCCGGTAAAACGCCGCCCGCCGAAGGTCGAGGCCGAGCGCGAGGTAGTCGAGCGCGACGTCCCGAACGTTTTCGCGCAGGGTCCCGGGGTCCTTCACGGTCGTGAGCGCATGGAGGTCGGCGATGAAATAGAACGCGTCGCCCTTCTCCTGGAGATCCAGGTGCTGGCGAATCGCCCCCAGGTAGTTTCCCAGGTGCAGCTTGCCCGAAGGCTGGATCCCCGACAGAATTCTCATCGCGCGGCGCCTTTCCGAGAAAGCGCAAGCGTAGCAGAGCCTTGCGGGGCCGCCTTGACTTTTTTCACAGCGCTCTCTAACGTGCAAGTGTGGCCGCCAACGACGTCATTGTCATGCTGACCTCCGTCGGCACCGAGGAGCAGGCGCTCGACATCGGTGAAGCGCTCGTGAGGCGCCGCTTCGCGACGTGCGTCAACCTCGTTCCCTCGGCCCGCTCGATCTATCGGTGGAAGGGAAAAGTCTGCGAGGACGGCGAATTCCTTCTGATCATCAAGACGGTGGCGCGGGAATACCCCGCCGTCGCACGAACGATTCGCGAAATCAACTCCTACGAGCTTCCGGAAATCCTGTCCTTCGGAATCCGGGACGGAGATCCGCATTTCCGAAAATGGGTGGCCGAGATGGTCCGAAAACCGAAGGCCCGGACAGGAAAGAAAAAGTCCCCCGCCTCCGCGCGGCGCCGGGCCGCCCCGGCGAAACGCTCCTAGAGGGCTGCCAGAGCCCGGTCCAGGTCCGCTCGGAGGTCTTCTTCGTCCTCGATCCCGACGGAAATCCGGACGAGGCCCGGCGTGATCCCGAGCTTGTGGCGATCCCCTTCGGGAATCGAGGCGTGCGTCATCGTCGCCGGATGGCAAATGAGCGTTTCCACTCCGCCGAGGCTCTCGCCGAGCGAGCAGATTCTCACCGCGTCGAGCACTTTTTTCGCGTTGTCGTAGGACCCGACCTCGAAGGAAATGAGGGCGCCGAAGCCGGACATCTGCGTCCGCGCGAGCTCGTGCTGCGGGTGCTGGGGCAGCCCGGGATAGAAGACGCTCTTCACCTTCGGGTGGCCGTCCAAAAACGCCGCGATCGCGCGGCCATTGGATTCGTGCCGCTCCATCCGCACGGCGAGCGTCTTGACTCCCCGCAACACGAGCCAGGAATCGAAAGGCGACAGGATCGCGCCTGCCGAGTTTTGAATGAAACCGAGCCATTCGTCGAGCTCGTGGGTCTTCGAAATCACGGCGCCGCCGACCGAGTCGGAGTGTCCGTTCAGGAACTTCGTCGTCGAGTGGACGACCAGATCCGCGCCAAGCTCGAGGGGCCGTTGGAAATACGGGCTCGCGAACGTGTTGTCCACGAGCACGAGCGCTCCCGCCTCTTTCGCGAGCGCGCTGATCCGGCGGATGTCGCAAAGCGACATCATCGGGTTGGTCGGCGTCTCCAGGTGGACGTAGCGCGTGTTCTTCCGGAGGCTTCGCTCGACCAGCGCGAGGTCGCGCGTGTCGACGAACGTGAATTCAATACCCTGCGACGCGAGGACCTTCGTGTACAGGCGGAACGTTCCCCCGTAGGTGTTGTCGGAAACGAGAACGTGGTCGCCGGCTTTTGCAAACGTCGCGACCGCGGAAATCGCGGCCATTCCGGATGCAAAGCAGCGCGCCGCGGCGCCCTTCTCGAGAACGGCGAGATTTTCTTCCAGCGCTTTCCGCGTCGGGTTTTGAGTCCGGGCGTATTCGAATCCCTTGTGTCTTCCCAGCTCCGGCTGAACGTAGGTCGAAGTCTGGTAGATGGGAACCGAGACGGCGCCGGTCGTCGGGTCCGGCTCGTTGCCGGCATGGATTGCGTCGGTCGAGAATCCCATTCGCGAGGCCCTCAGGCCAGGATCCCCTGCCCCGGGTAGCGCTCCGCCATGTCGGGAAACAGCGTCACGACCGTTTTTGCGGCCCCCAGCCGCGCTGCAATCCTTCGGGCGGCGGCCGCGGCCGCTCCCGAAGAGCCTCCGCCGAGGATCCCCTCCGTTTTGCCGAGCTCGCGACAGGCGGCGAAGGCTTCGTCGTCGGAAATCATGAGCGATTCATCGACGGAGCTCCGATCGAAGATCTCGGGAAAAAACGAAAGGCCGATTCCCTCCACCTCGTGCCGCCCGGCCTCGCCGCCCGCCAGGATCGAGCCCTGCGGCTCGACGGCGACGCGCAGGAGATTGGGGTTTTTTTCCCGCAGGTATCTCGAGCACCCCACGAAGGTCCCCGTCGAGCCCACGCCCAGCACGAGAGCGTCCACTTTTCCTTCGCACTGCTCGTAAATTTCCGGGCCCGTGGTCTCGTAGTGCGCCCGGGGATTGCTCGGATTCACGAATTGCTGGGGCATGAAGGCGTCCGCGCGCGAGGCCGCGATTTCGGCCGCTTTCGCGATCGCGCCGCGCATACCCTGGGATTCCTCGGTTCGCACGATCACGGCGCCCAACCCCTCCATGACCTTGACCTTGCCGTGGGCGTAGCCCTCGGGAACGACCAGAATCGCCTGGTACCCCTTCGCCGCCGCGATCATGGCGAGCCCGACGCCCGTGTTTCCGGAAGTCGGCTCGACGATCGTTCCGCCCGGCTTCAGGAGCCCGCGCCGTTCCGCATCCTCGATCATGGATCGGGCGATTCGGTCTTTCACGCTGCCCCCGGGGTTCAGGTACTCGAGCTTCGCGCGAACGTCGAGCCCCTCCGCGTATCGCCGGAGACGGACGAGCGGCGTGACCCCGACCGCTTCGAGGACGGAGGAGCAGGCGCGCAGGAGGGTCGTCGCGGTGGCCATACAAACGGGCCGAAATCGTAACACGAAAAAAAAGGCGGAGGGTTGCCCCTCCGCCGATTTCGAACGGGACGGACCTCAGTACGCCTGGGAGGTCGGCTGGCGGCGCGACTGGTAGCAGTCGCGGCAGTAGACCGGCTTTCCGTTGGTCGGGTTGAACGGGACCTGAGTCTGCTTGCCGCAGGCATCGCAGGTCACCGTGTAGAGGGTGCGCTCCCGCGAATCCCCGCCGGCGGTCTTGCGCTTGTCCCGGCAGACCTTGCAGCGCTTCGGCTCGTTGGTGAAACCCTTGCGGGCGTAAAACTCCTGATCGTCGGCCGAAAAGAGAAACGTCGCGCCGCAATCGACGCAGTTGAGGTTCTTGTCCGTAAACTGGTTCATAGTTTTTCGAGTGACTCCCGGGGATGTGACTCCCCAAAAAAATTATCTTTATCAAACTCAGCCCGGCGCCTCGCGCCGGAAGGGGAAGATTGACCGCCTCGAGTCGAGTGTCGGCGGGGCGATCCCAGGCCCCGAGATTTCTAAAGCGACCGACCCCCTTTCGCGAAAACTGCTCCGCCTCGCGCGTGGATCAGGTGTCTTGCGTAATGGAAATCGGCGGATGGGTACAAAACTGTAACTCTGGCTCGGTCAAAAATTTGAGATGAGACAGGCTACCAGACAACGCGGCGGCGCGCAACTGCGGGCCTGCAACGACACCGGAGCTCCCACCGGAACAGCAACCGACCTTGAATGAGTTATTTACCGATGAGCCCACCAGCCGGAGACGAAGCGGTGGCATATCGCTTCTTCTCGATCCGACCCGCCAGAAACGCCCGGCGGCCTGCCGAGACGCCGTCTTTCATCGCCCGCGCCATCGCGACCGGGTCGCGCGCGCCGGCAATTCCGGTGTTCATCAGCACGGCGGCCACGCC
This sequence comes from Thermoanaerobaculia bacterium, assembly GCA_050747885.1. Taxonomy (GTDB): domain Bacteria; phylum Acidobacteriota; class Thermoanaerobaculia; order UBA5066; family DATFVB01; genus CAWEYG01. Next base: position 29,266 of record JBOGJO010000034.1, on the reverse strand, counting down.
GAGCTCCATCGCGACGCAGGCATCGGAAGCCGTTCCCACCCCGGCATCGACCACGACCGGTACGCTCGCGCGCTCCAGAATGATCGCGAGGTTGTTCGGGTTCTGAATCCCCAGTCCCGAGCCGATCGGAGCGCCGAGCGGCATCACCGCGGCCGCGCCCGCGTCCTCGAGCTTCCGGCAAACGATCGGGTCGTCGGACGTGTAGGGAAAAACCGAGAATCCTTCTTTGACGAGGGTTCGAGTCGCCTTCAACAACTCCTCGTTGTCCGGATACAGGGTCTGCTCGTCGCCGAGGACTTCCAGCTTGATCCAGTCCGAAAGTCCGACTTCGCGCCCGAGGCGCGCCGCCCGAACGGCGTCGTCGGCCGTGTAGCACCCCGCCGTGTTCGGGAGAATCGTCATCGAAGGAGGCAAAAAATCCAGGAGCGACTCCTTCGTGCGATCCGTCAGATTCACCCTGCGAACCGCCACCGTGACGACTTCCGCACCCGAGGCTTCCAGCGCCGCCTTCATCAGATCGAAGGTCGCGTATTTTCCCGTTCCGACGATCAGGCGGGAATGGAACGTCTTGCCCGCGAGGACGAGCGCGTCTTGCGCGGCGCCCGCCTCGACGGAAACCTCGACCCCGAGGCTCATGCCGAAACTCCCTGGAGCTCCGTCTCCTTCAACTGCGACACGCGGTTCCGGGCATCGACGAACACGAGCCTGGGCGCCGTTCTCGGCTCACCCACCTCGACGCTCCCGTAGGCGGCGACGATCACGAGGTCCCCGGGAGCAACGAGCCGCGCGGCCGCGCCGTTGACCGAGATCGTGCCGGAAGACTCCGGAGCTTCGATCGCATACGTCGCGAAGCGGGCGCCGCTCGTGACGTCGTAAACTTCGACCCGGTCGTACTCTTCGATTTGCGCCGCGCGAAGAAGGACGGAATCGATTCCGATCGAGCCTTCGTAGTCGGGCTCGGCCTGGGTCACGGTGGCCCGGTGAATTTTCGCGCGCAGAACGTCCTTTTTCATGGCTCCCCCTTTTTCATGGCTCCCCTTCGATGAGAACGTTGTCGAGCAGACGGACCTTCCCGAGACGAACCGCCGAGACGAGGGCCGCGCCCGAGCGGTTCCGGGAGAGAAGCTCCATCGAAACCGGATCGACGAGCTCGAGATAATCGACGCCGAATCCCGACTCCCCGAGCGCCCTGCGCGCGGCCTCCTGCGCCCGCCCGGGATCTTCGCCCGCGCGAATCTCGCCGGCGGCGTCGAGCAGCGCCCGGGAAAATTCCGGGGCGCGCGCTCTCTCTTCCCCGGTGAGGTAGGCGTTTCGCGAGGACCGCGCGAGGCCGTCGGCTTCCCTCGAGATCGGCGCCACGACGAGCCGAACCGGCATCTCGAGGTCCGCGATCATGCGGCGAACCACGGCGCACTGCTGGAGGTCTTTGCGGCCGAAGACCGCCGAGGCCGGCTCGACCGCGTGGAACAGCTTCGCGACGACGGTTGCGACGCCGGCGAAGTGGTCCGGGCGGACCGCGCCTTCAAGCCGCTCCGAAACGCCGGAGACGGAGATCTTCGTCGAGAAGCCTTCGGGGTACAGATCCTCCGCCCGCGGAGCGAAAACGACGTCGGTCCCTTCCCCCGCCAGGAGATCGAGATCGCGCTCGTACGAACGCGGATATTTCTCGAAATCCTCCCCCGGACCGAACTGAATCGGATTGACGAAAATCGAGACGACGGTCACCGGCGCTTCCCGGCGCGCCCGGCGCACGAGGGAAAGGTGGCCTTCATGGAGCGCCCCCATCGTCGGGACGAAAGAGACCTCGCCCGACCGGCGCAGGGGCGCGAGCAGGCCGCGGAGGTCCGCGACGCAATGAGCTTCCTTCAATTCAGTGAACCCTTCGCAGCGCCGGGGCGTCGGAGAGGAAGGTCTCCCCGGCCGAGGGAAATTCCCCCGAACGGACGTCCTCTGAAAACCGCCGGGCCGCGTCGCGAATGATCTCGCCCAGATCGGCGTACCGTCGAACGAACTTCGGCCGAAATTCGCCCGAGAGTCCGAGCAGATCGTGGAACACCAGCACCTGACCGTCGCAATGCGGCCCGGCCCCGATCCCGATCGTCGGGATGGAGAGCTGCGCGGTGATGCGCTGTGCCAGCGCATCCGGAACGCATTCGAGCACGACGGAAAAGCAGCCCGCCTTTTCCAGGGCGACGGCGTCTTCGAGGATCTCGTCGGCCGAATCGCGGCTTCTCCCCTGGACCTTGAAGCCTCCGAACTTGCGGAACGACTGCGGGGTCATCCCGACATGCCCCATCACGGGGATGTCGGCCGCGAGGATCGCCTCGACGGAAGGGAGAACGCGGCGCCCCCCTTCGACCTTCACGGCGGCCGCGCCCGCCTCCGCGAGGAAGCGGCCCGCGTTTCGCACGGCGTCCGCCGCGCTCGCCTGATACGAGAGAAACGGCATGTCCCCCACGACGAGGGCGCGCCGGGAGGCCCGCGCGACGGCCCGCGCGTGCCGAATCATCGAATCCATCTGCGCCGTCAGCGTCGAAGACTCGCCGTAAACCGCCATCTCGACGGAATCTCCGACGAGCAGGACGTCGACCCCCGCCTCGTCGAGAAGCTTTGCCGACGGCGCGTCGTACGCCGTCAGCATGACGATTCGTTCGTGCCCTTTTTTCTCGGCGATGTCCCGGACGGAAACGGACTTTCCGCTCTCGCTCACGTTCGCTCCTTCCCTCCGGTCGGCTCCCGAAGGTCGCCGCCGGACAGGGCTCGTGATCTAATCGACGCCGTGTCGGTCCCGCTTATCGGGATCCGATCGGCACGTAATATTGTACCCCTTTTCGAGTTTTCTGAATCTGGGCGACCAGGTCCTCGAAGTGCTCCGGCCGGTTCACGAAATCGATCTCGTTGGTCTCGACCACGAGCAGCGGGGTCTCCTCGTAGTGGTAGAAGTAATAATTGTAGGCCTCGATCAGCTGCCGGACGTAATCGACGGAGATCGTTTTCTCGAAGTTCATCATCCTTTTCTTGAGCCGTTTCAGGCAGGTCTCGAGCGAGCCCTGCAGATAGATCACCAGGTCCGGCTTCGGAACGCTCTCCGCGAGAAGACCGTACAGCTTTTCGTAGATCAGGAGCTCCGAGTCGTTCAGGTTGAGGCAGGCGAAGATTTTGTCCTTGGGAAACGTGTAATCGGCAACGACGAGACCGGAAAAGAGGTCGATCTGGGCGATCTCCCTCTGCTGCTGATACCTCGACAGCAGGAAAAACAGCTGCGTTTGGAAGGCCGCGCCCTTCTTGTTCTTGTAGAAATCGGGAAGAAACGGATTGTCGATGTCCTCCAGGACCTTCACGCCCTCGAATCGCTTCGCCAGAAGCCCGACGAGCGAGGTCTTGCCGACCCCGATCGGACCGTCCACGGCGATGTGGTGGAGCGACAGGTCTCCGACGGATTTGTTCATGGCGGGGCCAAGTTTACCAGTGAACGGGAAACCAGAGATCGGCGATTCCGGCGAGGCCAACCGCGAGCGACAGGAACCCGTTGGCCGTAAAAAACGCCGCATCGAGCTTCGAAAGGTCACCCGGTTTCACGATCGCGTGCTGATAGGCGAGCGCCGCGGCCGCAGCAGCGATCCCGGTCCAGAAAACCATTCCCCCCGACACGGCGGCCGCGAAGACGCCCAGAAAAACGAGCGTCGCGGCGTGAAACGCGGCCGACAGCCAGAGCGCCTTTCGCGCTCCCAGAAGCGCGGGGATCGAGCGCAGACCCGCGCTGCGGTCGAACGCCTCGTCCTGGAGCGAGTAGAGGACGTCGAACCCGGCCGTCCACAACACCACGGCCGCGGCCAGGGCCGCGGGCGCCGGATCGAGCCGTCCCCGCACGGCGATCCACGCTCCGAGGGGAGCGATCCCGAGGCACAGGCCGAGCACGAGGTGCGACCCCGACGTGAAGCGCTTTGTGTACGAGTAGAGAAACAGAAGCCCGGCTGCCGGAAACGCGAGGCGGAACGCGAGCGCGTTGAGCTCGTAAGCGGAAAAAAAGAACAGGGCGAGGGCCGCCGCACAGAGCCCCGCCGCAAACGAAACCGTCAGCCTTCCCGCCGGAAGCGCGCGGGAAGCCGTGCGGGGGTTGCGCGCGTCGATCGAGCGATCGACGATCCGGTTGAAGCACATCGCGGCCGTTCTCGCCCCGACCATCGCGCCGAGAATCCCCAGGAGGGCCCTCGCCGAAAGGACGCCCGACGCGGCCCGGAACGCGGAAAGCAGCGCGAACGGAAGCGCGAAGACCGTGTGGGGAAACTTGACCAACTCCAGCGCTTCGCGAATCGGCCCCCGCGGGGCTACCCTTTCCGAGGTCCCCTCCACACGAATTCCTCCGGCAACGCGATGCCGAACACCCCGGCCACGCGCCAGAAATAGGCTTCCATCAGCCGGTCGAGCGATTGCGACTCGATGTAGAAGGCGGGAGCGGGCGGCATCATGGTCGCGCCGGCTTCCGAGGCGTGAAGCATGTTCCGAATGTGGATCCGGGAGTACGGGCTCTCGCGAAATGCGAGCACGAGAGGCCGCCGCTCCTTGAGCGTGACGTCCGCCGCGCGCTGGAGAAGCCCCCGGGACGTCCCGTTCGCGACCGAGGCGAGAGTCCCGGCGCTGCACGGAATCACGACCATCCCCGCCGTCGGAAAAGATCCCGACGAGATCGGGGCGGCGAGGTCGAGGTTCGAATGGAGCGTGATTCGGGCCCGCTCCGAACCGCCGAGCTCGAGGAGATTCAGGTAGTCCGCTTCGTCGTCGAGGCGGCGTTGAGAATTTCCGAGCTCCGACCGTGCAACCGAAATTGCCGACTGCGAAACGACGAGGTGAATTCGGGAAAACTCCGGGCGCCGCGCGGCCACGCGCAGGAACCCGACCGCGAGTCCGGCGCCGGAGGCCCCGGATACTCCCACGACGATTTCTTTTCCCGATTCAGCCATTTCGGGCTCGGATTATAGGGGCGACCGACAAGAAGACTTTCCGCTGTTGAGGAAATTGACAGCGTCGTTCCTTCAAGGTTTCCGGGAAGATCGTCAGTGGTTTGCCGTCCAGGTGTAAAAAGAATCAACACTCCGGGGAGCGACTCCACTCCTCTCGATAACTCATAAACAGCTTGTTCTAAGTGATTTAAGCGTGCGAACGTCGATGGCGAGGATCTGGCTCTCCGCCACCTCGAACAATTTTTACGGAGGTGCCGATGAACGAATGACCGACGCGAAAAGTTGATGAGGACAAATCGGAAACAGGTCAACCCATGCACGAAAGGAAAAAGAAATGAATCCACGAAACCTCGGATTTTCTCTGCTTCTGCTCTGCTTCGCGCTTCCCGCCCCGGCGGCCTCGGGCGCGAAGAAGTCTTCGCCGAAAGCGGGAGCGGCCGGTTCCACCCAGGCGCCGGCGGCCGCGAGCGGAACGGTCAATCTCAACTCCGCCTCGGCCGAACAGATCGCCCTTCTTCCCCGCGTCGGGATCAAGGTCGCGCGCAGGATCGTCGACTACCGGAAGGGCAACGGCGACTTCAAGCGCGTCGAAGACGTGATGGAAGTCAAGGGGGTCGGCGAGAAGCTGTTCACGTCGCTGCGTGAACACCTCTCGATCGCCGGCGCCACCACGCTCACGACGAAGGTCAAGTCGACCGGCATCCGCAAAGCCCGGCCGAAGACCTCGAAAGCGGTCTGAGCAACTCCGGGAGGAGGCCGAGAGGCTTCCTCCCTCTTTTTCCCGGAGGCAAGCGCATGGAAAAGTCCGGATACTCCTTCGTCGAGATCCTCGCGGTCTTTTCGATCCTGCTCTCGGGAAGCCTGCTGGCGATTCCCCTGGCCGACGGGCTCCTGGCGGGATCGAGGATCCGGAGCGCCGGCCACGAGGCGATGATCGCCTTTCACCTCGCCAGGATCGACGCCGTTCGCACGGGCCGAAACACGGCCGTGCGCTTCGTTGCGGAGGCGGGAGGGTTCCGAATGACCCTCTATCGGGACGGAAACGGAAACGGGGTTCGCAACGCCGAGATCGTCAAAGGGACCGACCGTCCTCTCCGGAGTGTTTTCTGGGACCGCGGCGACGTGACGATCGGGATTCTCCAGAACGTCCGAGTGCCCGACCCGTCTGACCCTTCGCGCGCCCTGACGAAAACATCGGATCCGGTTCGGTTCAACAACAGCGACCTCTGCTCTTTTTCTCCCCTCGGCGAATGCACTCCCGGCTCCCTTTACCTGACGGACCGAAAACGCCGCATGGCGGTCGTGCGGGTCGACAACCGGAGCGGACGGATCCGGGTCCTCTACTTCACCGCCGGCGACCGCCGGTGGGCCCCATGAAAGGGAATTTCCCGGACTTCTCCGCCGGGACCGGGCCAGAGAAGAGAATCGCGGAACTCCCGGCCGGCCGGGAGGCGGACCGGCCCGAGAACGCAGCGCGAGGCCGCCGCGCCCGGACCCACGTCCGCACCATCCCATACGACGCACCGGTCGAGGCGGGCGGAGGCGTCCAGCCTCGCCCTGCCGACGACGCACCTTTCCAGGAGGCCGGGCGGGGCGGGATCGGCCGCGAGGACTTTCTTCTGGCGATCGAAGAAACCCTCGCGCGGCTCGAACTCCTCCCGGAGCTCGATCTCGCGAAGCGAAGCGGCGAGCAGGTCTCCGGGAGTTCCCAGATCCGAGAAAGCCCCGGCGTGACGCACGACTCGGATCGTTTCATTCGCCTCGAGGAGCGGCCTCCAGAGATCGTCGACGAGGGACCGGAACCCCGGACCGATCCGCGGGAGAACCCGGGGCGAGTGGATCGACACCCCGGTGAACAGGAGCGGCTCGGCGCCCGGGCCCCCGATCGCCGCCAGCCGGTCCCCGTCCGCGAAGAGCGCCGTGAACCGGGAAGGATCGGGGTTCGGGACGACCAGAAGAGTTGCGGGCGCGCCACTCGACCGGTGTACGTCCTCCAGGACGCGAATCTCGGCGTCGAGCTCCGCGTCCACGTTCCAGATCAGAAAATCGTCGCCGCCGAAGAATCGTGCCGCATTCCGGAGCGCTCCGGCCGTCCCCAGAATCTCGGCCTCCCAGAAGAAGCGAGGTGCCGCGCCGTCGCCGCCGAGCTCGTCCAGGTGCTCGACGATCTGGCGGCCTTCATGGTGCAGGTTGACCGCGATTTCCGAAATGCCGGCCCCGCGAACCCGGGCCAGACGGCGGTCGATCAGCGACACGTTGAGGTGGGGAAGCAGGGCCTTGGGCCGCCCGTCCGTCGCCGGCCGGAACCGGGTGCCGAGACCGGCCGCAAGGACAATGGCCCTCATCGCGAGAAAAGCATGTCGGGGGGAAGAGAAGGATCCCGCTGCCGGGCTCTCGCGTACAGGCCGGGATAGGAATCCTTCTCGGCATCGCCCTCGTTCAAGCCGAGCCGCGCGAGAGTCTCGGCGATCCTGTCGGCCTCCCCTTCCACTTCGACGAAGCATCCGATCGGCGTCTCGTCGAGACAGACGTTGCAGCCGAGTAGCTCGAGCTCCTGGCGCCGCTTTTGATACCGAAACCGAGGAACGAAGCCGAGCCTCGCGAGGATCGCCCGGAGAACTTCGGGCTCGCCGACTTCCGTCTCCAGCTCTTCGCGAACTTTCAGATTTCCTTCGAAGCGGGCGCGACCCTTGAGCGTCAGGACGCCGCGATTCCCCGCGACGCGGAGCCGCAGCGCGCCGCCGATTCGAGCGAGCCGCCCGTCCGTGTCGTCGTAGAGGGTGTTGTCCTCGTCATGGACCCCGCGCGTCTCGACCGCGCTCGACTCGCGAAGCCTCGCGCGCAGAGACTCGGGATCGGCGACCGGAATCTTGATTTCGGTTTCGGTTCCCGTGGCCTTCACGGCAGGAGGCGTTGCGCGATTTCCTGAGCTTTTCGGCCGTCCACACGGCCTTTGTACCGGACCATGAGCTCTTTCATCACGGCGCCGACTTCCTTCTTCGACGTGAGGCTCCGGTCCGAGATGATCGTCTTGACCGCGTTCTCCAGGTCCGCGTCGGTCAGGCCCTGCGGAAGGTAGGCCTCCAGGATCCGAAGCTCCGCGGTCTCGATCTCGACCAGGTCCGAACGGCCCCCGCGACCGTATTGCTCGATCGAGTCCTTCCTCTGCTTGGCCCCGCGACGAATCACCGCCTCGACCTCCTCGTCAGTGAGATCGCGATGAGCCTGAATCTTCTCGTTCTTGAGCGCGGACAACAGCAGCCGGATCGTCGAAACTCGCGGCTTGTCGCCCGACTTCATCGCGGTTTTCAGATCGGCTTCGATCCGCTTGAGCATTTCCATCGCCTTCGAAGGCTATCTCACCGAAGGGACCCTCACAAGCCGCCTTCATCGAACGGATCGGCGGACGTGAGATAAATGCACCCGGAGGGCGCTTGCGCCGATACATCATCGGAACGGCCGGCCACATCGACCACGGGAAGACCGCTCTCGTCGAGGCGCTGACCGGCATCGACGCGGACCGCCTGCCCGAGGAGAAGGCGCGGGGCATCACGATCGATCTCGGGTTCGCGCACCTCGAGGAAGGAGACGCGCGGGTCGGCTTCGTCGACGCGCCGGGTCACGAGAGATTCGTCCGGAACATGCTCGCGGGCGCCGGCGGTCTCGACGCCCTTCTTCTCGTCGTCGCGGCCGACGAAGGAATCAAGCCGCAAACGCGCTAGCACTTTGCGATTGCGCGACTGCTCGGTCTTTCCCGCGGTCTCGTGGCCCTGACAAAGACCGACCGCGTGGCGCCCGAGCTGCTCGAGGTCGTGCGTCTCGAGGTGCGGGAATTTCTCGGCGGCTCGTTCCTCGAAGCCGCGCCGATTTTTCCCGTTTCGGCCCGCTCGGGCGAGGGCCTCGACGCGCTCCGGAGGGCGGTGCTCGATCTCGCGGTCGCGAGCCAGAAGGAGCGCGAAGAAAAGCCTCTGCGCCTTCCGATCGACCGGGCGTTCTCGATCGCCGGCTTCGGCTCCGTGGTGACGGGAAGCCTCGTGAGCGGGACCGTCGCGGCGGAGCAGCGCGTCGAGATCCTCCCGGAAGGCACGGAGGCCCGCGTGCGTCGGGTGGAGGTCCACGGAAGAGAGGTTGCGCGCGCTCAGGCGGGCGAGCGAACGAGCGTCAACCTCGCCGGAATCGACCTCACGCTCCTGCGCCGCGGACAAACGGTGGCGAGCCCGGGAGCGCTGCGGCCTTCGCGGCGCCTTCTCGTCCGGCTGGAGCTCCTGGCCGACGCTTCGAGGTTGAAGAACGGCGCAACCGTGACGTTCCACCATTTCGCATCGGAGATGAGCGCGCGCGTGCGCCTGCGGGACCGAGAGGTTCTCGAGCCGGGGGAAACCGCCCCGGCCCTCATCACGCTCGCGCACCCGGCCGCCGCGGCCGTGGGAGATCGATTCGTGCTCCGGCGCCCTTCCCCCCCGGCGACCATCGGGGGCGGAGAGATCCTCGACGCCGATCCGCCCCGCAAACTCGAGGCGGATGACCTCGAGGTGTTCCAATCGGGAGGACCGCGAGAACGGCTGATGCGCCGCATTCATCGCAGCGCCGAAGGGATCTCTCTCGACGAGCTTTCGCGCCAGGAGTGGACCCGGCCCGAAGAGGTTCGAAAGCGTCTGGGCCCCGGGTCCCCGGATCTCGTCGAGCTCTCCGGCGGCCATTTCTACCTTCCCGCGACCCGGCTGGCCGAGCTCGGGGCCCAGGTCCGAGCGCTCGTCGAGAAAGAGCTTCGCACGCGGCCCGGGTCGACGGGCGCTTCCCGCGCCGTCGTGTTCGAGCGGCTCTTCTCCCGTTTCGATCCGAGACTCGCGGAAGAGGCGCTCGCACGGCTCGCGGCCCGGGGGACGATCGTCGTGAGCGGAGAGGAAATCCGCCTGCCGGGCGGAGGGTCGCTCGCGGCCGGCGACCAGAAGCTTGCAGAGAAGATCGCCTTGCGATTCGACGAGGCGGAGCTGGAGCCGCCTTCTCCGGGCGATCTCGTGCAGGCGCTCGGGGCGAAACAGAAGATCGTGGAGGGTCTCATCGCTTTTCTCGCGAGGGAGAGGCGGCTCGCAAAGCTCCCCGGGGGCTTTTACATTTCTCAGAAGGCTGTCGACAATGCCGTCGCGCGCCTTCGGGCCTCGGGACGGAAGTCATTCTCCGTCCCGGAATTCAAGGAAATGTTCGGCCTGACGCGCCGGATCGCGATCCCGCTTCTCGAGCACCTGGACGAGAAGAAAGTGACGCGAAGGGTGGGGGACCGGAGGGAAGTCGTCGGCCGAGGTTAGGGCCCGCTCGACCGGCGGTAGGCCGCCGGCCGGACGTCGGCGAGGACCGGAAAACGCTCGCGCCCTTCGCGCACGCGCGCGGTCTCCACGTCCCCGATGAGCACGGCCTCCGTGTCCCCCGCCTCGACGACCGTTTGGCCCAGCGGGTCGATCAGAGCCGAGTCTCCCGCGTAGTGAAGCTTGCCCCCGTCGCCGACGCGGTTGACGCCCGCGACGTACGCGAGGTTTTCGATCGCGCGCGCGCGGAGCAGCACCCTCCAGTGCGAGCCGCGCGATTCGGGCCAGTTCGCGACGACGACGAAGAGATCGGTGTCGGCCGCGGCGAACCGGAACGGCTCCGGAAAGCGGAGGTCATAGCAAATGAACGGAGTCACGCGCACGCCGCCGATCTCGACCGTGACGATCCGGTCCCCCGGGGCATAGTGGCGGTGCTCGCCGGCATACGAGAACGGATGGATTTTCGAATACCGTTCGACGTCGCCGTCCGGCGAAACGAGGAGGGCGGTGTTGCGCGGCGCCGGCTCGGCCGCCTCGGGAATCGAGCCGATGATCCAGAGGCCGAGGTCGCGGGCCCTCCCTTTCAGGAACGACTCCGTCGGACCGTGCGGCGGTTGCGCGATCCGCGCGGCGTCCATCGAGAAGCCGGTGCAGAACATTTCCGGAAGGATTGCCAGCCGGGCTCCGCCCGCAGCGGCCTCCTCGAGCCTCGCCGAAACCCGGCGATGGTTTTCCTCCACGCTCTCCCACGCAATGTCGAACTGGACGAGCGCTACGCGCAAAGCTTTCGCAGCCTTTCCGCCGCCACTTGCAGCGTTTCGTCCCGCTTGCAGAAAGCCCAGCGCACGTAAGTTTTCCCTTCGACGGACTCCTGGTAGAACGAGCTCGGCGGGAGAGCCGCCACACCGGTCTTTTCCGTCAGGCTCCGGCAGATCGCGACGTCGTCGTCGAATCCGAGCTTCTCGAAACCGGCGCAGACGAAATACGTCCCGGCGGGGCGATAGACCTCGAACCCCGCGTCCGAGAGAACCCCGCAGAGAAAATCGCGCTTTCTCAGATAGGAGGCCAGAAAGTCCCGAAAGTATTCCGGCCGGTCGGCAAGCGAGGCCGCGGCGGCATGCTGCAGCGGGGTCGCCGTGGCGAACGTGATGAACTGGTGCGCGGCACGAACCGCGCCGCAGAGCTCGGGCGGCGCGGCGGCCCAGCCGATCTTCCACCCCGTCAGCGAATACGTCTTCCCGAAGCTCGAGATCGTGATCGTCCTCTCCCTCATGCCCGGAAGCGTCGCCATCGGAACGTGAGTCCCCTCGTACACGAGGTGCTCGTACACCTCGTCGGTGACGCAGAGAACGTCCCGCTCCCGGCACAGGCGAGCGATCGACTCGAGCTCCTCCCGCGAAAACACCTTGCCCGTCGGATTGTGAGGGGTGTTCACGAGAACCGCCCGAGTTTTCGACGTGAAGGCTCTCTCGAGATCCGCGGGATCGAATTGCCATCCCGGCACGTGGAGCGTCACGACTCTCGGGACCGCGCCCGCCATCACGACGCTCGCCCGATACGAGTCATAGAACGGCTCGAACAGAACGACCTCGTCACCGGGATCGCAGATTCCCTGAATCGCCGCGAAGATCGCCTCAGTCGCGCCCGAGGTCACGGTGATCTCCGTGTCGGGGGCGTATTCGAGGCCGTAGTCCCTCCGGTATTTCTCCGAGAGCGCCCGGTGCAGCTCCGGCAGTCCCGAAACCCGCGCGTACTGACCGTGCCCCGCGCGAATCGCTGAGATCGCCGCCTCTTTCGCGAACTCCGGCCCGTCGAAGTCGGGAAAGCCCTGGGCCAGGTTGATTGCGCCGTGCTCGTTGGCCAGGCGTGTCATTTCCGCGAAGATCGTCGTGCCGAAGGGGGCGAGGCGGGAGCAGAGAGCGGGACGCATACCGGAATCATACTCGTGCCGATCCCGGAATCGATCGCCGCGTTCCAGCAAGCGTTGCGCGCAGCCAGGAGCGAGAGGATCGAGGTCAAAATCTTCGACGGCGCCGGGCACGGCATCCGGGACGGTCCCCGCGTGCGGGCCGCGTACCTGGAATTCACGAGCCGATGGGCGGCGGAGCATTTCGGCCTTTCCGGATCAGACATTGGAAGTCCGGGGCCGTCTTCGCCGAAATTCTGAGCCGGACTCCACCCGGGAGTTTCGTCAGTTTTCGGAAAGAGCGTGTGCGATCGCCGCGCGGGCCAGCAGCCTCGTCGAGTCGAGAGTCGGAAGCGGAGCGTCTCCCGGGCGGACGATGAGCGGAATCTCGGTGCACCCGAGAACGGCGCCGTCGCAGCCCTTCGCCTTCAGCTCGTCCATCACTTCGTTGAAATAGAGCCGCGAGGGTTCGGCGAAGATCGCGTTGACGAGCTCCTGGAAGATGATCCTGTCGATCTTGGCCCGATCGGTGGCCTCGGGGATCTCGAATCCGATCCCCCGAGCCGCCAGCGCCCCCGGATAGACGTTGGATTCCATGAGGGAGCGGGTGCCGAGGATCGCGAGCCTCCGGAGCCGGGATTTCTCCGCCCGGGCAGCAACGACCTCCGCGATGCTGAGCCACGGAAGGGGCGAGCGGGGCAGGAGAAACGGAAAAGCCTGGTGGCAGGTGTTGTCCGGGCAGATCGCGAAATCGGCCCCGGCCGCCTTGACGCGACGGGCCGAATCGAGGAGCAGGTCGGAGACGCCGGCCCAGTCATTTCCCCCGATGAAGAACAGGTGCTCGGCCATCGGAATCGAATTCATGGTCATTTTCGGGTGGTTGTGCTCGCCCATCCGGGACTGAGCCTCGAGCGCGATTGTCCGATAGCAGAGCGCCGCTCCTTCCGCGCTGCAAGCCACGATGCCGATGTGTCTGGCCATCGCGGGGAATCGTAACCTCAAACCTTTCCGGCCGAAACTTCCCCCGGTTTACCGCCGAACGGCCAGAAAAAGCCCGACCAGGCACAGGAACAGGCCCAGGAAGTTGACCGGAGAGAGCCGCTCCCGGTAGAGCCAGATTCCGAGGGGGATCAGGATGACGGCAATCGTGGCGCTCGCCATCGGGGAGGCCACGCTCAGCTTCCATCCCGTGCGGTACACGAGCAGGAACCCAAACTCGATGGCGACGGCCGAGACCCCCACTCCGACACTCGCCCAGTTGAGGCGGCGCGCCGACTCGCGGAACGGCTGGTCCGACAGAAGCGGGTAGAGCGCGGCCGACAACGCGAGGGCGGCGATGTAACTGACGGTGACCGAAAAAGCGGGATTCAGGCCCCTGGGAATCGATTTCTGGGAAAGGTGATACAGGATGTTTCCCCCGACAACGAGGAAAAACGAAAAGTAAAACACTCGTTCCTTCTCTTTCTTCAACCTGTAAAATTACATTTACCAGTGATATTCAAACACGACCTCTCTCACTTGTCAAATACGATATACAGGTTATAATTTCTACCATGGCGAAGACGCCCCGTTTCGAATGGGTTGGAGGAGAGCGATGCCTCGACTTCAACAACACCGCCGCCTGGCGATCCACGGGACCTTACGACGACCGATTGGGCTCGCGCGAGGATATCCTCGAATGGGGGGCGGGGGCGGGGCTCATGGCCGACTCCCCCCCGCAAAAGGCGTCCCCGAGGATCCTCAAAGACGCCGTCGCTCTCCGGGCGACCCTGCACCGAATCCTCTCCCCGCTGTCCCGCTGGCATGCGCCGGCGCCGGAGGACCTCGCCGCCTTGAACGAGTTCCTGCGCCGCGCTCTGAGCGGCGTCCGGCTCGCGCGCGGAAAGGGAACCTTCCGGTGGGACTTTTCGGGCTCCGCCGGTGATCTCGACCCGATCCTGGCCGCCGTGGTGTGGTCGGCAGCCCGTCTGCTGGAGTCTGCCGACCTGAGCCTTCTGCGCGAGTGCGCGGACCCCGAATGCGGCTGGCTCTTCGTCGACCGAAGCCGCCGGAAAAACCGCCGCTGGTGCGAAATGCGGGAGTGCGGAAGCCGGGCAAAGGCACGCCGATATTACCTGCGCCATCGGAGCGCGAGGAACCGAGGGAACCCATCCCCTCGAGCTCCCCTCGGGAGAGAATCTACGGAATGAGAATTCTCGGGATCGAGACCTCGTGCGACGAGACGTCCGTGGCGGTGATCGACGGCGAGGGCCGAATCCTCTCCAACGTGGTCTCGTCGCAGATGAAGATGCACGCGCGCTACGGCGGCGTCGTGCCGGAGATCGCCTCGCGCCATCACCTGGAGAACATCTCCTCCGTCTTCGACGAGGCGCTTTTGGAATCCGGCGCGTCGCTGGGCGACATCGACCTCGTCGCGGCGACGGCGGGTCCGGGGCTGATCGGCGCCCTGCTGGTGGGCCTTTCCGCCGGAAAAGCGCTCGCGCTGGCCCAGGGCATTCCGTTCCAACCGGTCTCTCACCTGGAAGGGCATCTCTACTCGCCGTTCTTGTTCGCCGATGGGTCGGCCGCCCGAGGAATCGATTTCCCGTTTCACGGCCTCGTCGTGTCGGGAGGCCACTCCGAGCTCGTTCGGGTCGAGCGGGAAAGAGTCGTCGCCCTCGCCCGCGCGGGGGACGACGCGCCCGGCGAGGTCTTCGACAAAGTCGCGCGCCGCGCCGGCCTCGGCTATCCGGGCGGGCCGGTGATCGACCGGATCGCGCGCCGCGCCGGCGGCAAGGGCCCCCGGTTCAAGATCGGAAGGTTCAACGACGGTTCCCTGAACTTCACGTTTTCCGGCCTCAAAACCCAGCTGATTCGCGAGCTCGAGGCGAGAGGGATTTCCGGCGAAATCGCCGAGGGGGACGTTGGCGAGGAACTGGCCGGCCTGCTCGCCGGCTTTCAGCGTTCGATCGTGGACCAGCTTCTCGACCGGTTGGAAACGGTCCGCGTCCGCGAGGGCATGGATCGGCTGGCACTCTCGGGAGGGGTCGCGGCGAACACGGAGCTTAGGGAGAGATCCGCCGGATGGGCCGGGGAGAGAGGAATGGAGGCGTTCCTTCCCGACCGGTCGCTCACGGGTGACAACGCGGCGATGATCGCGTTTGCGGGGCTGCTCCGATTTCGCCGGGAAGGGGCGAAGGATTTTCTCTCGGTCAACGCGCGTTCGCGCTGGCCGCTCGGCGCCTGAACGCAACTCTTTTCGCCCCCGTGCGTACAATCCTTCGAAAGCGAATTGTTCACCATGTCCGCGCCCCCTGAGCCCCGACCAGCCGCTTCCGGATTCCTCGGTGAGGTCGTCCGTCGCCGCCGCGTGCCCGGATTCGTCTTCACCGAGCTCCGGCACCGCCGTCCCTCGAAGAACGGGCCCCACCCGCACGGCCCGGCCTATTTCTCCCGGCTGACGACAGGGTCGTACCGGGAGCAGGATGGCGCCGGCGACACCACCTATCCCGTCGGCGGAGTCCGCTTTCACCCCGCGAGCTACCGGCATGGGGATGAAATCGGCTCGGCCGGCGCCCGATTCCTCTGCGTCGAGCTCGAGGACGGCACGGCCAATGATCTCGCGGGGCTGCGCCGCGCCGCGCCGCGCCTGTCGGGTCCGGAGAGCGAAGTTGCCCGGATCGTCGCCGCGATGGGCCTCGAGATCCGCGCGACGGACGCGGCCGGAGACTTCGTTCTCGAAGGGCTCGCATTTCAACTTCTGGGAACGTTCGTTCGCCTCCCGGTCGAAGGTGGACCGCCGGCGTGGCTTCGGAGAGTCGCCGAACAAATTCGGGAAGAGAGCTCCCGGCCGCTCCGGCTTGACTGGCTCGCCGCCGCCGCGGGCGTTCACCCCGTTCATCTCGCGCGCTCCTTTCGCCGTCACTATGGCCGAAGCGTCGGCGAGGAGCTCCGTTGGCGGCGGGTCGAGGCGATCCGGAGGGCGATCTCCTCCGAAGAAGTCACCCTTGCCGACGCGGCGTCACAAGCCGGTTTTGCCGACCAGAGCCACATGAGCCGCGTCTTCCGTCGTCTCACGGGAATGAGCCCCAAGGAATTCCGCAGAATCGCACGGGGCGCAGCCGGCGAGGTTCGGGAAGTTCCAAAAGGCTAATCGGGTACTCGAAGCCTTTTCGGCAATCCCCTACTCTTTCTTCCGGACCTCAGAAGAAAGGGAGGAGAGCTATGAAAACCACCCACGGAATGGCGATCTGTCTCGTTCTGGCGCTGTGCGCCATCACGTTCGCAAGGGAAGGCCGCGCTGCTGGATCCGAAGCCGCCTCCCAGGCGACCTCGAAGTGGAGATGTCCGATGGAGGATCACACCGCACTCTTCGACAAGCCCGGAAACTGCCCCCAGTGCGGAATGGCCCTCGTCGAGACCGACAAACAACCGCCAACCGTTGCCTTCGTCATCACGCCGAATGCGAACGTCATCGACTTTTCCGGGCCCTGGGAAGTCTTTCAGGACGCGTCGTTCCGACTGTACAGCGTGTCCGACGGGACCGATCCGGTCGTGATGACCGGCGGCTTGAAGGTCGTTCCGGCGCACACCTTCGCCGACGCGCCGAAGCCCGACATCGTCGTCGTCGGCGCCCAGTCGGGATCGCCGGCGATGCTCGAATGGCTGAAGAAAGTCAGCGAAAGCGCGACGGTCATGTCGGTATGCACGGGGGCGTTCAAGCTGGGCAAAGCGGGGCTGCTCGACGGCCATCCCGCGACCACCCATCACGACTTCTTCAACGCCTTCGAGAAACAGTTTCCAAACGTCAAGCTCCAGCGCGGCCTGAGGTGGGTTCAGAGCAGCGAACGGGTCTATACCGCCGGAGGGTTGACCTCGGGAATCGATCTCGCGCTTCACCTCGTCGCGAAAACCCTCGGCGAGGAAACGGCGCGTCAGGAGGCGTTCTACATGGAGCACTCGGGCAACGGGTGGAAAGATCCCGCGGCGACACCCGTGAAGGCGCAGCCGCGGTGACTTCCGCGGGCCCGCGACCGACGCTCGGCGTCCTTGCGGCTCTCCTCCTCGGTGTTCCCGTCCTGGGCGGGGCCGACGGACTGGCGCGCAGGAGCTCTCCGGACGAGGCCTATCCGGGACTCCAAGTCGAGTACGGGACGGTCTCGGCGCCAGGCGGGCCGCGCCTTCGGACGATCGTCACGAAGCCCGCGGCCGCGAAAGGAAGGCTTCCGGCGCTGTTTCTCGCCGGCTGGCTCAGCTGCGACTCCGTCGAGGCTCCGCCGAAAATGCGCGGCTCGACGGCGAGCATGATCCGAGGGCTGGCGTCCCGGTCGGAAATGCTGTTCTTCCGAGTCGACAAACCGGGCGTCGGCGACAGCGCGGGGATCTGCGGCGAAACGGACTTCGAAACCGAGCTCGCCGGATACCGGGCGGCCTTCCGGCAACTCGCGGCCCGGCCGGACGTCGACCCTTCCCGGATTTTCATCTTCGGGTGGAGCAACGGCGGCGGTTTCGCGCCTCTCATCCCCGAAGGCGCGCCCGTGGACGGCTACGTCGTGTCCGGCGGTTGGGTGAAGACCTGGTTCGAGCACATGATGGAATTCGAGCGCCGCCAGAGAATGCTTTCGGGAAGGTCTCCCGGCGACGTGAACGACGCCATGCGAAGGGTCGAGGAGCTCTACGACCTGTACCTCAATCGAGGGATGACGCCCGGCGCGGTCGTGAAAGCGCGACCCGACCTCGCCGATGTGTACTCCGACGACCCGGACCGACAGTACGGCCGCCCGGCCCGCTTCTCTCAGCAGCTCCAGAAACTCGACCTCGAGGCCGCGTGGGCCCGGGTGGACTCGCCGGTGCTGGTGATCCACGGCGAATATGACTTCATCATGGGCCGCGAGGATCACGAGCGCATCGCCGCGATCGTCAATGCCCGGCACCCGGGGTTCGCCCTTTTCGTTGAACGCCCCCGGATGGATCACGTGTTTGGCCTGCACGCGTCCCCGCAGGACGGAATGAACCTCATGGGCTCGGGAGCCTTCGACGAAGGCGCTCTTGCGATGATCCTCGCCTGGCTCAGAGGTCATGCGAGCGTCGGCGATTCCACGCTGGCGGACCCGCGCGACGGGCAGACCTATCTGCTCGTCCGGATTGCGGGAATGACCTGGTTCGGACGAAACCTGGATTATCCCGCGGAGGGATCTTTCTGCTTCGACGCCAAGCCCGAGAGTTGCGGGCAGTTCGGCAGGCTCTACCCGTGGAGAATTGCCCGTGAGGCCTGCCCGGCGGGATCGCACCTCTCGACGGACGCGGAATGGAAGGCCGTCGAAAAGTTCCTCGGCATGGATCCCGCCGAGCTCGATCAGACGAGAGGACGCGGCCCCCGAGTGGGCGACGCCTTGAAGGCCGGCGGGAAGTCCGGACTCGACATTCTTCTTTCCGGCTGGCGCAATCCACGCGGGCTCTTTCGCGAGGGCAACGGCGACGACCGCGCCGCCGCGCTCTGGACCGCCGACGAGCCCCGGCCGGGAGTCGCCTGGCATCGCGACGTGTCGAGCGCCCGGTCCGTCGTGTGGCGAAGCGAAGTCGAAGAACCCTACGCGCTCAGCGTCCGCTGCGTCCTGGACCCGGCTCTCCGCTGACGCTCCTGGAAACCCTCCGCCGGTAGACCGCGTCGAAGGTCGCTTGCCACGTCGAGCCCCCGTCCCTCGAGATCTCGATGAGCTGATGGACTCCGCCAGCGGGCATCGGCGTCACCGTGCTGCGGTCCAGATACGAACGCCCGTCCAACATGAGCACGTCGCCGAGGAATCGCAGGGAGCCCGCCGGTCCGCCTGCGGTGGCGCGCCTTTCTTTCGTCGGCCCGGCATCGGAGATCCACACCTGGTGCCACAGGTCGCGGGCTTTCTCGTAAAAGAACAACTCCTGGATTTCACCTTTCCCGTCGGCTTCAAGCCAGTCGACCGAAATCGCGCAACCCTTGAGGATCTTCTTCAAGGCGCTCGAACCGGCTTTGACCGAGGTCCCGGAGTCGTAGACATCCCAATCTCCGACCCAGAAATCCAGACGGTGAAACGCGGGATCGCTCTCGCAGAGACCCGCAGCCCCGGCTCTCGCGAGCCGGGCCGCGGAAAGACCCATGATTGCCGCGGCAAGAGCCGCGCCTCGCCAGAAGTTCCGTTTCATTTCAACCTCTGAGGTCGAGCGTAGCCGTCCCCAACGTGCGGCCGCTACCATGATCTTGCCCGGAGTCGCTTCAATTCAGCGGCGAAGGTCGGCGCGGTCGGGCGCGTCGACGCTTCATGGGCCCGGGCTCACGGCCGGACCCCGGAAGACGCGTGCTACAGTTTCCCTCGCGTCATGACGCGGGGAGCTTCCGACTGAAACGCCCGAATCGCCGCTCGCTGTTCTGGATCCTCCAGGCCTCCGGCTGGGGCCTTTTCGGAGCGGCCATGGTCGCGGCCGGGCTCTCCCAATGGACGACCGCGTATACCCTGTTGAACAAATCCAGCCTCACGGTTCTCGGTTTCGCCGTCACCCTCGGGCTCCGGCTCGCCTATCGGTCCGGTGCGCGGCGCGGTTTGCCGGTTCCCGCGCTCGTCGCCTCCGCGATTCCCGTGTCGTTTGCGGGCGCCGGCGTTTGGATGGCCGCCCAGCACTTCGTCCTCGAGGCTTTCGGCCGGAGGGCGCCCGACTCTCTTGCCCGGGCGGCGGCGAGCTTTCCGGATTTTCTCAACACGATTTATTACTTCTTCCTTCTTCTCGCGTGGAGCGCCCTGTATTTCGGCATCCCGGCGTATCTCGATCTCCTCGAGCAGCGCGAGCGAGCCTTGAGAGCGGAATCCCTGGCGCACGCGGCTCGCTTGCGAGCCCTTCGTTTTCAACTGAACCCGCACTTCCTTTTCAACACGTTGAACGCGATTTCCACGCTCGTCGCGGACTCGCGGGGCCCCGAGGCGAACCGGATGCTGTCCCGCCTCGGCGATTTCTTGC
Source organism: Thermoanaerobaculia bacterium (assembly GCA_050747885.1). Taxonomy (GTDB): domain Bacteria; phylum Acidobacteriota; class Thermoanaerobaculia; order UBA5066; family DATFVB01; genus CAWEYG01. Next base: position 9,131 of record JBOGJO010000034.1, on the reverse strand, counting down.
GCGCGACCCTGGAGAGGCCGGAGTGCGAGGAGATCCCCCTCGCGGAAGAAATCGACTTCGCGCGCCAGTACCTGGAAATCGAGGAGATCCGATTCGGCGAGAGGTTGAAGGTCGCAATCGCCATGGACCCGGGGACGGGCGACGCCCTCGTTCCCCCGATGATCCTGCAGCCACTCGTCGAAAACGCCGTGCGGCACGGTGTTCAGGTCCGGGAAGCCGGCGGCTCGATCTCGGTGGCGGCGCGCCGGCAGGACGGGTGTCTCGTGCTCGACGTCGAGGACGACGGGCCGGGACTCTCGATCGGCGAGCCGCCGCGCGCGGGCGTGGGCCTGTCGAATACCCGGACTCGTCTCCTCGAGCTGTACGGCTCCGACGCGGAGCTTCGGCTCGGACGCAGCGCGCGGGGCGGAATGGCCGTTTCCGTCCGATTGCCATGGCGGCACTCTCCGGCGGAGGGCTGAGCGGATGACCTACCGCGCCATCGTGGTGGACGACGAGGCGCTCGGCCGCCGGGGCGTCGTCTCGCGGCTCGAGAAGTCCGGAAGCGTCGAGGTGGTCGCCGCGTGCGCCAATGGCCGCGAAGCGATCGATTCCGTGCGCCGCCTGCGGCCCGACCTCCTGTTTCTCGACGTGCAGATGCCCGGGCTTTCGGGTTTCGACGTCCTGGCCGCGATCGGCGAAGAGGAGCGGCCCCACGTCGTCTTCGTGACGGCGTTCGACCGCTACGCCGTTCGCGCCTTCGAAGTCCACGCCCTCGATTACCTGTTGAAACCGATCGACGAGGAGCGCTTCGCGGAGACGCTGGCCCGCGCCCTTCGGACCATCGCGCGCGAACGCGACGGCGAAATCGGACGCCGCGTGGCCTCGGTGGTCGGGGAGATGATCTCCCGGGAGGGAAAACGCCGGACACCCGCGGCGGACCACTATGTCGTCCGATCGAAGGGAAGGATGATCCTGGTCCGCCACGCCGAAATCGATTGGGTGCAGGCCGAGGGCGACTACGTGAAGCTGCACGCCGGCACGAAAGCCTGGCTCGTCCGGGAAACGATGGCGGGCGCCGAAAAGACTCTCGGCCCGCGGAAATTCCTGCGCATCCACCGGTCGACGATCGTGAACGTGGATCGGGTCCAGGAGCTGCGTTCCTTCGAGAACGGGGACTACGCCGTTCTGCTTCGCGACGGAACGGAGCTGCGGCTCTCCCGGACCTTTCGGGCGGCCATCGACCGGCTGACGGGGCCCGGCGCCTGATCGCGACCGATCCCCGGTTCATCGACCCCTCACTCGCCTGAACGCAAAACCTTCCCGCCCGGGCCGCCCGGGTCCTAGTGTCCGCCCCGATGGCGGATCGGGAAGGACTCTCTCGGCGCGAGGCGCTTGGACTGGCGGGATTGGCCGCCTGCGGGCTGTTCGGCGCGCGACCCGTTCTTTCCCGCGACAAGTCTCGCTCGCGCCCGATACCCGCCACCGGGGAGCTTCTTCCCGTCGTCGGCCTCGGAACCTGGCGGACTTTCGATGTCGGCGCGTCGGCCCGGCAGACCGGGCGCCTGGAGGAAGTCCTTTCGCTTTTCGCTCGAAACCCCGGAGGGTTGATCGACGGCTCCCCGATGTACGGCCGATCCGAAGCGGTCCTCGGGGAGATGGTCGCGAGGCGCCGTCTGCGCAAGTCCCTCTTCCTCGCCGACAAAGTCTGGACCGAGGGAAGACAGGCGGGAATCGAACAGATGGAGCGGTCCTTCCGATCGCTCGGTGTCGACCGCATCGACCTGATGCAGGTTCACAACCTGGTCGATGTTCGCACCCAGCTTCCGACGCTGTTGGAATGGAAGGCGCAGGGCCGCGTCCGATACGTCGGAATCACTCATTACCTCGAAAGCGCTGACGAAGAGGTCGAGCGGGTCCTGCGTTCCCAAAAGCTCGACTTCGTTCAGATCAACTATTCGCTGCTGGAAAGGAAGGCCGGGGAACGGCTGCTTCCACTTGCCGCCGACCGGGGCGTCGCCGTAATCGCGAACCGACCGTTTGCGGAAGGAGAGCTGTTTCGCCGCGTCGGAAAACGCCCTCTTCCGGACTGGGCCGCCGACGTCGACGCCCGGTCCTGGGCCCAGTTCTTCCTGAAATGGATACTGGGAAACCCCGCCGTGACCTGCGTGATCCCCGCGACGGACGATCCGAGGCACCTGGAGGACAACCTCGGAGCCGGCCGGGGAGAGCTCCCGAACGAAAGGCTCCGCCAGCGGATGGCGGACCTCGTCGGCGGGTATTGAAGCATGGCGCCCCGGGATCGGCCGATCTCCCGAAGAGCCCGGCTCTCGTTCCTGTATTTCTTCGCTCTTCTGGCAAGCTATTCCCTCTTGCGTCCGCTTCGCGACGAGATGAGCGTTCGGGAGGGCGTCGGAAAGCTCCCGTGGCTCTTTTCGGGCACGTTCGTCGCGATCGGCCTCTGCGTCGCCCTCTTCGGCTGGCTCGCCGGCCGCCTGCCCCGGCGGCGCTTTCTTCCCGCGGCACATCTCGTGTTCGCGGCGACGTTCCTCGTTTTCGCGTCTCTCCCGGGAAGCGCCGCAGCGCTCCGGGCCGCTGTTCCCGCCTTTTTCATCCTGCTCAACGTGTTCAGCCTTTTTGCCATCTCGATTTCCTGGAGCCTCATGTCGGACCTTTTCAACCGTGAAGAGGCGAAGAGACATTTCGGGTTCGTCGCCGCGGGAGGCAGTGCGGGAGCGCTCGCCGGACCCGCCGTGACGGCGTGGCTCGCACCCCGGGTCGGAGGACCCGCGATCCTTCTGGTCCTGGCGGCCTCGTTCCTGCTCCTGTGTTTCGGAATCTCGAGGACGCTGCTCTCCGGCATCGACGCATCGCCAATCGGCGGACGCGCCCTTTCCGGCATTTCTCGATCCCTGCGATCCCCGTTCCTGCGCGGCATCGCCGGAATCGTCGTCTGCACGTCCTTCCTGTCCACGGTCCTGTACTTCGCCCAGGTCGAGATCGTCGGCAAAGCCGTGTCTTCCCCGGGAGAGCGCACGCGTCTCTTCGCCCTGATCGACCTCGCCGTGAACGGTCTCTCCGTCTTCCTCCAACTCAGCGCCACCGGCCCTCTGCTGCGTCGATGGGGCGTCGGCGCAGGATTGGCCTTCGTGGCGGGAGCCGTGACGCTCGGCTTTGCCGGCCTTCTCGCGGCGCCCGGTCTCGGCGTCCTCGTTTCGCTGATGGTCGTCCACCGGGCCCTGCATTTCGCCGTGGGTCGCCCGGCTCGCGAAGTCCTTTTCGTGTCCCTCGACGCGGAGACCCGTTACAAGGCCAAGAGCGTCCTCGACACGATCGTCTACCGCGGAAGTGACGCGGCCAGCGCCTGGGTTCTTTCGGCGCTGCACGGCCGGGGAGTCTCGCTGGCGCAGACCGTCGCGTTCGCGATTCCGATTGGCGTCCTCTGGACCGCGCTGAGCTTCCGGATCGGGGCGCGGTGGGAAGGGGGGGCCTCGGGGAGTCTCGCGGCAGAGGCGCTCCCCTGAAGGCCCTGCTCGCCGGATTTCTCTGGCTGCTGACAGCGTTGCTGTCGGGCGCCCCGCTGCCCGGCGGCCCGGCGGTCGAAATCCACCGCGCTGCCGGACCGATCCGGATCGACGGCGACCTCTCGGACCCCGGTTGGAACGGAGCTGCCCGAATCGAAGCGTTCGCCGAGACCTCTCCCGGCGACAACATCCTCCGACTGTCTCGACCGTCGTCATCCTCGCCTACAACCGGCAATACCTCTATCTCGGCTTCCTCTGCTCGGACCCGGAGCCGTGGAGGATTCGCGCTCCACGTGTCGATCGGGACAACATCTCGACGAGCGACGACAGCGTGACGGTATTCCTCGACACTCGGGGAGGACGGCGATCCGCCATGGAATTCCGCGTCAACCCCCGGGGGCAGCAGACCGACGGCGTGTTCGCCGACGCCAGTTTGAGCGAGGACCTCACGCCGGATTTCTTCTTCGATTCCGACGCCCGCATCAGCTCCACGGGCTGGCAGGCGGAGGTCCGAATCCCTTTTTCCTCACTGCGGTACTCCGGCGACTCCGCAAAGGATTGGGGTGTCTTGATTCAAAGAAACTATCCGAGAAATTTTCGCCACACATTCTCCAGTGCCGCGATCCCTCGCAACTCGAATTGCCTCGTGTGCCGTTCGACGTCGCTGACGGGTCTCCTCGACCTTCCGAAGGGAGGCCACTTCGTGGCGGCGCCCTATGCGACGCTTTCTGAAAACTCCCTTCCCGCGAACGCCGCGGGCGGGATTCTTCGCAACCGCCCGATCCGAGGCAACGGGGGAATCGACCTCAAATGGACGCCGTCGGCAGCCACGGCCCTCGACGCCACGATCAACCCGGATTTCTCCCAGGTCGAATCCGACGTCGGCCAGATCTCGGTCAACAACCGGTTCGCGCTGACCTTTCCGGAAAAGCGCCCTTTCTTTCTGGAGGGCGTCGATCTCCTTCAAACACCGTTCTCGGCGATTTCCACTCGCACGATCACGTCGCCGCGGTGGGGGGCCCGCGCGACGGGGCGATGGGACGATTCGTCGTACACCCTGCTCGTGGCCCAGGACAGGGGCGGCGGAACCGTCGTCATTCCGGGTCCCACCGAATCGGCCTCTGCGCCGCAGGACGGCTCTTCGATCGCGGCCGTCGGAAGGCTCAGGAAAGACCTCGGAACGTCGTTCGCGGGCCTGCTCTTCACGGATCGGGAAAACTCCCCGGCCGCGGGCGGCGGGCACAACCGCGTCTTTGGCGCCGACTCTCAGTGGCGCGGCGGCGCGCATGACACGCTCACGGGTCAGTTCCTCGTGAGCGACACCCGAACCCCCGACCGACCCGACCTCTTCTCCGGTTGGGTCGGTCGGCAATTCTTCTCCCGGGCGCTCTCGCTGCGGTGGTCCCACAATGACCCTCAATGGCACTTTCAGGTGCTTCACGAGGATCTCGGCGACGGTTTTCGCGCCGACGACGGCTTCATCCCTCAGGTGGGGATCCGCCATGAGAAGGTCGTCGCGGCGCGCAACGTTTACGACCTGGGGGCCCTCTCCCAGCTTCAGGGCGGAATCTATTGCGACTACTTCTCTCGACCCGGCGGAGCCCTGGTTCAGAGGCAATGCGGCTTCTACGCCGCCCCGAGCGGGATCCGAAATCTCGGCGGCGAGATCGATCTGACGGTCCGGGAGAAAGATCGGATCCGGGAAACCGTCGTCGATTCCAATTTGCAGCTCACCGTGTACGGCCTGTCCATCGATCCTGGCCGCGTTTTTTCCCGGATCTCTCTGTCCGGCTTCCTGGGTGACAGTCCCGACTCCGTCAACGCGCGGCCCGGACGCGGCGGAGAGTTGAGCCTTACCGCAACCGTCAAGCCGACGGCGCGCCTGCAGCTCGATTTCAACGGCGACCGACAGTGGCTCGACGTCGATTCCGGCGGCGCCCGCCGCCGTCTTTTCACCGCCGAGATCGCCCGGCTCAAGGCGACGTACAACTTCTCCTCGAAATGCTTTGCGCGGGCGATCGGGCAGTATTTCTCGGCCCGGCGGGACCCCGCTCTCTACATCCCGGCCGTGGCGCCGGAGCAATCGAGCTTCAGCGGTTCGGCGCTCCTCGCGTATCGCTGGAACTGGCAGACCGTGGCGTTCCTGGGCTACGGCGACGAGCGCGAAGGGGACGCGTTCGGAAGACTCCGACCCAGCTCACGATCGATTTTTCTGAAGCTCTCGTATGCTTTTCAGCGATGACTTTCGGGCGACGAGCTCGGCGGAGCGATCGCCGGGCGTTCCGAATCGCGGCCCGCTCGGTGTATTCTTCGCCGTCAATCAAAGCGAGGTGATTTCATGAAAACCCTGCCGGCAAGAATTTCCGTGGCGGCCGCCATTTTCGCGGTTGTCGTCCTCTCGGCCTTGGTTTCCCCGGTCCAGGCGGCTTCCCGCAAGACCGAGTACTCCGTTCTGATGATGGAACAGCCGGCCGGAACCGAGACCGCAACCTCGTTGCCTGGCGGCCAGTGGACGATCGAATTCGAATTCAACGATCGGGGCCGCGGCCCGAAGCTGACGTCCCGTCTCCGTCTCGACGAGTCCGGCATCCCGACCGGAGTCGGGATCTCGGGAGTCAATTATCTGAAGGTTCCCGTGGACGAAAAATTCGGCATTTCCGCCGGCAGGGCCCGCTGGAAAAGCGCGTCCGAGAGCGGAGAGAAGCCCGCCGATCCCAAGGCGTTCTACCTGAGCTTGAACGGCGCGCCACAGGAGATCGGGTTCCTCGCGCGCGCGCTGCTCCGGGCGCGCGGCGAAAAGCTCGCGCTTCTCCCGGACGGCGAAGCCTCCATCCGAAAAGGCCGAGAGCTCGCCGTCGAGGCGGGCGGCCGGAAGCGAACCGTCGTGGAATATTTCATCTCCGGCCTCGATTTCACTCCGACTCCCGTCTGGCTCGACGGGGACCGGGAGTTCTTCGCGCTGGCGAGCGGATGGATGACGGTGATCCAGAAAGGCTGGGAGAAGGCCGTTCCCGACCTGTTGAAGGCGCAGGACGCCGACGCTGCGGCCGAAACGGCGGCGCGGGAAAAGACGCTCGCCCACAGGCCGGCCGGAATCCTCGCCGTGACGCACGCCGAGCTCTTCGACTCCGAAACGGCCCTTGTCCGGCATGATTGGACGGTTCTCGTCGCGGGAGAGCACATCCAGGCGGCAGGCCCGTCCAACGACGTCCCGGTGCCGCCGGGCGCCGAGGTCGTCGATGCCCGCGGAAAGACTCTTCTCCCGGGTCTCTGGGACATGCACGTGCACCTCGGCGGGGACGCCGACGGCGTGCTCCACTTGGCCTCCGGCGTGACCTCCGTGCGCGACCTCGCCAACGATTCGGACCGTCTCCTCGCGCTGCGGCGCAAGTTCGATACCGGGGAATCCGTCGGCCCCCGAATTCTGATGGCGGGCCTCCTCGACGGCCGCGGCCCGTACACCGGCCCGACGAAAGTCTTCGCCGACTCGGAAGAGGAAGCCCGCAAAGCCATCGACAACTACGCGAAGCTCGGCTACGTGCAGATCAAGATCTACAGTTCGGTCAAACCGGAGCTGGTTCCCGCAATCGCCCGGATGGCCCACGCGAAGGGTCTGCGTGTCAGTGGACACGTGCCGGCGTTCATGACGGCCGAACAATTCGTCCGGGATGGCGCCGACGAGATCCAGCACGTGAATTTTCTGTTTCTGAATTTTCTCTTCGACACAGTGAAGGACACGCGCACGCCCGCGCGGTTCACGGAAGTCGCCGAACACGCCGCGAGTTTTGATTTCTCGTCCGAGAAATTCCGGTCTTTCCTCTCATTGCTCAAAACGCACGACATCGTCTGCGACCCGACGGTCGCCGTCTTCGAAGACATGTTCCTGGGACGCCCCACGTCGGTCGCGGCGAGCCTGGAGCCGGTCGCCGCCCGGCTGCCCGCGCAGGTTCGAAGGTCTCTGCTCAACAGCGGTCTCCCGATGGCGGCGGGGAAAGAGAAGCTGTACGCCGACTCGTTCCGAGCGCTCCTCCGCATGGTCGGCGAACTTTACCGCGCCGGAGTCACAGTTGTGGCCGGCACGGACGGCATGCCGGGCTTTACTCTCGACCGCGAACTGGAGCTCTACGTCGAAGCGGGAATTCCCGCCCCGAAGGTCCTCCAGCTCGCGACCCTCGGAGCCGCCACGGTGATGGGAAGGAATGGAGAGCTGGGTTGGGTGCACGCCGGGAAGCTCGCCGATTTCATCCTTGTTGACGGCGATCCGACCTCGCATATCGGAGACATCCGGCGGGTCATGATGGTCGTCAAGAACGGCGTGCGATTCGATCCGGCCGAGCTCGACCGCTCCGTCGGCGTGACGCCCCTGCCTTGAGAGCAAGTTTCCGACAGCCGGCCGCGCCGTTCTCGGTACAATTCGCGCCAGTGACCACGACGACCGAACGAACGCTCGACCCTCGAAGAAGGGTCGAAGGATCCGTCTCCCGCCGATCGTTCACAAAACGGCGAGAAAGCGAAGTGAATCCATGAAGGGAACCGTCGTCTCCGGCCGCCCGATCTCGAGCGAGTACGCGCCCTACTACGACAAGTACTCGTCCCTCGTGCCCGAGACCGATCTCGTTCTGGCGCTCGAGACGCAACTCTCCCCGACTCTTTCTTTCCTGCGTTCGATCGCCGAGTCGAAAACCGGGCACCGGTACGCGCCGGAAAAGTGGACCGTGGAGCAGGTCCTCAGGCACATCGTCGATTCAGAGCGGGTTTTCGCTTTTCGAGCCTTCTGGTTCGCCCGCGCCGCCGCGACGGAGCTTCCGGGCTTCGAACAGGACGACTTCATGAGGACTTCTCCGACCGGAGTCGGGTTGGCCCATCTCACGAGCGAGTTCGAGCGCCTCCGCCAGGACCACATCCTCTTCTTCGAGACGCTCGATCCGGAGGCCTGGCGCCGCACCGGCACGGCGAGCGGAAACCCCTTCACGGTTCGGGCGCTCGCCTCCATCATGGTGGGGCACGTCCGTCACCACGAAGGGATCCTGCGCGACCGCTACCTGAAGCCTTAACGATTTCCGCCGGCCGAAACGAAGGGTCAGGACGAAGGCGTGTTTCTGGCCTTGCCCAGGCGATAGATCCCCACGATCTCGAGACCGAGGCAGAGCCCGTACCAGAGGCCCCGAACGAAGTCGTTGGAGAGCAGCGCGGAGTGGGACACTCGCAGCACGAAGGGCACGAGGGTGATCCCGAGCAACCCGACGGAAACGAGAAGGATTGGCTGGAAGAGGGATTTTGAAGTCATGACGGCACAGACTTTACTCCCCGTCGGGACGGCATACCAGACGGCCCCGGGGCGGGAGACTCCGAGAAGAATTTGAAAAGACCCGCCCCCGGGCGGATAATTCCAGGGCAGAACACACGAGGAGGAGGTTCCATGAACAGGAATCTGGCGGGTTTTGCCCTGCTGGCGGCGGGCCTTTCGACGGCCGGGTTTGCGGCCGGAAGCGACGCCATCCGGATCGAGAATTTCCAGCCCGCGCTGGGCACGACCGTCAGCGGGCTGGGTCTCCTGCTGCCGGTCGTGGGTCGGCTGCCCGGCTCGGGAAACGTCCTTTATTCGACCACGCTCGAGGTTTCCAATTT
>JBOGJO010000033.1:0-6848 GCA_050747885.1 Thermoanaerobaculia bacterium | reverse complement strand
AACCCGTTGAGCTCCGTTTTGACGGTGTAGCTGCCCGGCGCCAGGTTGAGGAACCGGAATTCCCCCTGGCCTCCGGACGTCGCTGTCCGAGCGCCGCCTCCGCCAGTCAGCGTGACCGACACTCCGGGCAGTGCGCCGCCCGATTCGTCGCTCACCTTTCCGTAGATGTTTCCGTATGTCGCCGACGCTCCCTGTCCGAACAGGGGCGCGGAGACCACGGCCGCCATCGCGCAGATAGCGAATAGTCTGAGCACCTTCATAAGACTCCTTCCCGACCCTCTCGGGTCAACGTCTCACTCCTCATGCAATGCTTCGCGTTGAGTGAGCCCGGGCACGACAATGAGCAAGACGACTGCCACGGCACTGTTCAATCGGCTCAGAGAATTAGAAGCAATATTGACTGCGTGAAAATCAAGGGAGCCGACGGCGGATTCAAAGCCGCGGACGTGTTTTACTCTTTCCGAAATATTCAACAGTCTGTGAATCGCAGCGATGGTCCTCGTTCACGTCGTCGGGAACACTTCACAAGAACGCCTGAGTCATACCGGCGAGAGTTCAGGCCGCGGACGAAGCGTCCAACAGCCCGAACGAGTTTTCATTTTTCCGAAACAGTCAACAGTCCCGCGCGACCTCTTTACTGGGCGACGTCAGATCGCTCGAGCAGCTCGTTGCACAGATCGAAGAGCTCGTCCTCCGGCAGCCGGGCCATCAGTCTCAGCAGCGTGAGAACGGTCGGTTTGTCTCGAATGGCGGCGACAATACTCTCGGGAATGCGGCCCGCCGCTGTCTGCAGGGCTCCGCCCTCCATGTTGAGGGCCATCGCAAGACGATCCATAATTTTCGCACTTGGAGGCGGGAGATGACCGTGCTCGATACGTGACAGGTACGATGCGCTCATCCCGCTCAGGCTTGCCAGCTCACCCAGGCTCAATTTGCGCCGCCGCCGTTGATCCCGCAAAGCCTTTCCAAACGACATCGTTTCGGTTGAAAACATGCCTCTTCGGATGACATCGATCACCCTCACATCACCGCCGGACGAGTCCGCCGACGAGGACCGGCTTTCCGTTGTCGGGTCAGGTCGTTTCATGTGCTTCTTCCAAGAATCCTGTCGAGGAGCAGGTCGTGCAGCTCGTGAGGGGACGAGATGCCCCGAGTGTCAAGATCGCAGGTCTCCAGCCACTGGATGAGGCTGCGGAGAATCGCCGATCGGCTCATGGTCGCGCCCGAGCGCGATCGAATGTCAATGGCCATTTGCTGAAGGGTGACGACAGCCCGGTTTGTGGCCCGCAGGCTCACGGACCGATGAAGCTCCGGTGCGATCTGACGTTCGGCCGGGAGAATGTCGCTCACAGACTCAACCTGTCGATGCGATGGCCTGGCGCCTCGCAGAGGCGCCGCGTGAGGTCGTCCTCCGAGGCAATGTCGCTGAGATTCAGCGGGGCCGTGCTTGCGACGGCCACGAGGACTTGCAGCAGGGCGGCCCGGGAGATCCGACATCCGCTGTCTCGAGCCACGCGCGCGCGGAATCGATCGAGGAAATAAATCTGGCCCGGCGTGAGACGAACCGATGTCGTGACGCGCATGGGCGCGTTGCCGCCCTCGTCGGCAGGGATCTGTCGAATCCGCTGAACGGTGTTCATGAAGCGTGGGAACTGAAGAGAACACGGAGATACCGGCGCAAGTGCTCGAGGCTTTCGCGGACGACTTCCGGGCTCTGCTTGGCCTTCGCAAAAATGAAAGAGCCCTGCAGAGCGGCCTGAATGAAGTAACCGACGCTTTCCGCGCTCCAGGTGGCATCCGGCGCGTGGATCTTCCGGGCGGCCTCGAGATCGCGAGTCAGCTCGGCGATATGCGACGACAGACCTCGATCGCAGGCGGCGCGAATGTGCGGGTGAGTTGCGTAGGTTTCCTGAACGAGCGTGCCCAGCAGGCATGTGTAGTCCGGCGCCTCGCCTCGAAGCAGCTCCCCGCGAAAATCCAGATAACCGAACAGACGGTCCAGCGGGTCTTCCAGATTGCGGTACGGGGCTGACGCGAACAAGACGTCCGACATCTCTCCGAAATACGAGGCCGCGGCAACCGCCAGATCGTCCTTGCTCTTGAAGTGATGAAAGAAACTGCCTTTCGTGACGCCGGCCTTGTGACAGATGTCATCCACGGTCGTGGCCGCATAGCCCTTGGCCCGGATGACATTCGTGGACGCCTGGATGAGCTTGATCTTCGACTCGTGGGGCGCTTCCGACGGCATCAGACTTCCCATATCATCCGGTAGCATACCGATTACTCGGTATGTTGTCAAGATAACGATAAATACTTGATGTGCCGAGTCTTGCGGCACGGCCATCGCCTGGATCCTTCGCGTTGAGTCCAGCAGTAATGCTTGAGTGTCCCGAATCCCTTCGGGCTCAGTCGTGCGCTTTGACCGGTCCTTCGATGACTTCCGGCTTCTGTTTGACGTACTTCGCCAGGTGGTCCTTGACGAAGTCCGCCGCAAGGACGATCGACTCGTCGGCTCCCGCCTTGTCCTGGAACACGCTCAACGAGGCGCCCTCCCCCTTCCCGGTGTCGAGCCAGTAGTAGCGGACGAACCCCTTCGCCTTTTTGATGAGCGGGACGAAACTCTCCCGGATCATCTTGTCGATCAAGGCTCCATCCTTGGGGTCGAAGTGGTAGTGGCGAACAACAGCGAACATGGTTTCTCCTCCCTCTCGGGGAAGAGCGTACCACCCCGCCGGATGCGCTCCCGCCCAATGAATTCGGGCATTCTTGACACCCGATTGCTCCTCCGATATCTTGCACGTCCCTGATAACGGACGCGGGGTGGAGCAGCCTGGTAGCTCGTTGGGCTCATAACCCAAAGGTCGCAAGTTCAAATCTTGCCCCCGCAACCAATGTTCTAACGGCCGAGACGGTGTCTCGGCCTTTTTCTTGCTCGAGTCCAGAACTTGCGACCCCGTAAGAACCGCCGCAAGTCCGGATTTCGGACGACTTCGAAGCGGTTCCCCACCGAAATCGCAAGCCGCGAAGCGGCGCAGCGCAATCTTGCCCCCGCAACCCGGCCCCGCCTCCATGCTAGTGTTTGTGCAAATGCATTCGATGTTCAAGGTGGGCGTCGGCCTCTTGTTGTGGTCTCTCGCGGCGGTTGCGGCTCAACCGGTTCGCGCGGCCGGGGCTTCGGCGCCCGTCGGTATCGACCCCGCCTCGCCCGCCCGGCCGGCCCCCGTACACGGCCGGGGCACCCCGACCGTTCTGCAGCCGACGTACAAGGGTCTGACCGGATACTTCACCGCGTATCCTCAGGAATCGCCCGACATCCGGCAGGACGGCTGGGGATTGAGCATGTACAGCGCGATCCAGCCCGTGAAACCGGGGAAAGATGACTTCACCCAGCTCGGCTGGGCGACCTGGATGCTGGCGAACCCGTACGAGGACGCGGCCGGAGTCTGGAACCCGGTGCCGAAGAACGGGGACGGTTCACCCGTGAACTTCTGCCCGCAGGTCGCGGACGCGATCAACTTCCAGTCGATCGAGGGAGGGGTCGGCTCGTGGGGAAACGTGAAGTTTCCCGTCGTGTCGAGCCTCTTTGCGATCACGGCGACGGCCAACTGCTACGGCAGCGGCGTCGGCGGCCCCGGATACGCGCCGGGCGCCGAGCGGGCGCTCGACCCGGGCGAGATCTATTTCGCGCAGCTCAGCAACCGATTCGTGATTCCGCCGGGACCGGTCGTCTTCGAGAATCCGGCCGTCCCGTCGATCTTCGGCTACGGCTGGATCGCACTGCCGATCGTTCCCGCCAACGCGTCGCCGGACGGCATCCCCACCGGGCCGAATACGTGGACGCTCTTCTTCAACGCGGCGAACTTCAAGGGCGCGGTGGGCTTTTTCACGCCGGCCATGTGGACCGCCGTCAACGCGGGCCAGAACCCGCCGCTTTCCGTCGGTTACGGCCTCGACAGCCGGAACGAGGTCGCGGGCCAGGCGGCGATGGAAGTCGGGTTCACGAATTCGTTCGACGCGGCGAGCGGAGCGGACCAGTACAGGCGCGTGCCGCGCCTCCAGTTCCTCGTCGACGGGAACAATCGCGCCGTCCTCGAGCAGGACTTCACTCGCTACTACAAGACCGCAATCTGGGCGGGTTGGGATACGTGGGTCAACGGCGGCGCGGCGCCGGCGCAGTTCGGACCGGCGGGCATCTGGCATTCGGAAATGAAAAACCCCAATCAAGGCCTGCGAATGCTCGACGATTCGAACCCCATCGCTCTCGGGACGACGGTCAACACGGTCTGCTCGACGACGACCGACGGGACCTCGGTCTTCGGCCTGCAGTGGGACGGCTCGACCGAGGTCGGCGTCCTTCCCGAGTACTACAAGAAGGTCGCCGGGATCTGGACGCCGATTTCCGACTCCCAGGTCCCCGATTCAACGGGGCTCAAGGACCAGCTGTTCCCGCAGCTCCCGACTCTCCCCACACCCTCGCTGGACACGGGCGAGAGCTCTCCCTGGAGGTCGAGCGGATGGGCCGCGGGACCCTTCATGTCGGTCCTGTCGAACGGCTCGGAGATCACATACGTCTGGTACCGCTTCATCGACCAGCCCGCGATCGCGCGACTGCCGCTGAACAGCGACCAGCGCGCGAAGCTGCAGGCGTGGGCCGAGCGATTTGACGATCAGGGAACCAACGGTCTGACGATCCCTCCTCCGAGCTCCGGCCACCTCGCCGCGGTCGATCCGGGACAGATCGTCACGCCGCCTCCCGGGCTCGAGCGCGGCTATGTGCCGATCGCGATCGCCCAGAGCAAGGCGGTGCGCGGCCCGGCCGCTCGGCCGTAAGGCCCGCTAGTCTTTCCCGCCATTCTCGTCCTTCCTCACGCCCCGCCGCGCCGCCAGCAGGCCTGCCGCCGCGAGGCCGCAGAAGACTCCCAGCACCACGGGTCCGAGGAGAGAGAGCCATCCCGACGCCGAGGCCGGAGAGAGGAGCCGCGCGAGCTGCCCGGCGGGATCGAAGGCGGTTCCCGGCTTTCCCCGCATCGCGCGGGCGGCGGCGAGCAGGGCCGAGACGAGCACCGCCCCGGCGACGGCCGCGGCCGCAACCGCGAGCGAGGTGAGCGCGAGCGCCGGCCGGGTGATCGGCTCCCGGGCCCGGACGTCCTCCAATTCGAAATCCGGCTCGCGAACGCCCGGCGCGACGAACCTCGACAGCATGACGAGCCCCGGCGCGGACGCGAAGATGGTCACGAGGAAGAAAGGCGTCCAGCCGAGCGCGTCGACGAGAATTCCCGCGGGCGCGCCCGCGAGCGTGCGGCCGAGCGCGAAGACGCTCGCAAACAGGGCGTACTGCGTCGCCGAGAACCGCTTCTCCGTGAGCCGGATCAGGAACACGTCGAGCGCTCCCGTCGCGAGGCCCTGACAACCCGTCTCGAGCGCCGTCGCGGCGTACATGACGAGACGGACGGTGAAGGGCTGCCCCGCGCTCCCAGTCGGCACGCCGGAGGCGATCCGGTCCACGGCGACGTAGCCGAGGCAGGCGGCAGCCTGGAGGACGCCGAAGATCCAGAGCGCGCGCCCGACGCCGATCCTCTTCGTCAACGCGGCGCCGACGACCGTGCCGCCGATGATGAAAATCAAGCCGATCGTGAGCGTCGCGAGGCCGACGTCCGACGGGGAAAAGCCCTTCTCGATCAGGAACGGCCGAACCAGGGCGGTCGCCATGTTGTCCCCGAGCTTGTACAGAAGGATGAAAAGGATGATCGCCGTCGCGCGCGGCTTGCGGAAGAGCGAAACGAACGGGTCGAACACGGCGTCGCGCAGCGTCACCGGCGGACGGATCGAGGCGGGGGGCTCGGGCGAAGCAATGACGACGGCCATCAACGGGATGTAGAGCAGCGCGAGGCCGAGAAAGACATTCCTCCATCCGAGCGAGTTGCCGGTCGCGATCGCGAGGCCTCCCGCGACGAGCATCGCGGCGCGGTAGAGGGCCACGCGGCCCCCGACGGCCACGCCGAGCTCGTCTTTCTGCAGGACTTCCACCGCATAGCCGTCGATGGCGATGTCCTGGCTCGCCGAGCAGAACGCGATGAACGTCGCGACTGCCGCGACGACGGCGACGCGGGGATTGGCCCCCTCGAGCGCCAGCGCCGCGATCCCGGCGACGAGCAGAAGCTGGAACAGCAGCATCCAGGAACGCTTGCGCCCGAGAAACGGCAGCCGGTAGCGATCCATCAGCGGAGCCCAGAGGAACTTGAACGTCCACGGCGCCTGCGCGAGCGTGAACAGGCCGATCGTCTTGATGTCGACGCCGCGGTATTTCAACCAGGCCGGCAGGGCGATCCAGATCAAACCGAGGGGAAGGCCCGAGGAAAACGACTGCAGCACGACGGCGCCGACGCGCCACGAGCCGAACGCGGCCTTCAGGCTCGCGGCGGTGCCGACACGGCGCTTTTCCATTCCGCGGAGCTTATCCCGCCCGCGCGAGCCCCAGAACCAACTGAGCCTCGGGGAGCGGCCATGGTTCGCTTGCGGTCGCGCGCCGTAGCCCCGGAGCGGCCTTCGGTGTCTCCCTCTCGGAGACGCAGCGCGCCTGACGGTGGCATCGGTCCCTGCGCGCTCCTCGGGCGGATTTTTTCGCGATTTCCGCTTTTCAAAAGTTCACTCGTTCCAGCGAAAAAATCTACGCTCCGTTCGGGAGACACCTGTGTCCGCTCCCAGCCCCAGCCGCGCGACCGCTTCGCTCAAGCGTTTGGGCCGGACGCGGGGCGAGGGCGCTCGTTCGCAGGCTGGGCTACCGGCCGGGCGGGTGGTGCGGGGCGAGACTCCCTTTTGCCGCTCGCGACGCGGGTGTAGCAAAGTCC
>JBOGJO010000032.1:0-3906 GCA_050747885.1 Thermoanaerobaculia bacterium | reverse complement strand
CTCCCTTTTGCCGCTCGCGACGCGGGTGTAGCAAAGTCGTCAGGCTCGCGGCGAGCGGAAAAGTGGAGCGAGTCCCGTGACAGGACCCGCCCTGCTCAGCATTTGCCGAGCCGGCGCTGGGGTTGACCCGAGCGGGGCCGGGCGAAGCCCACATGGCAATGCACCGGGTTAGTGGGTCGTTCCCCCGAGAGTTTTTGCGACGGCATCCGCGACGGACATGTAAGCGGCCGTCGCGGTCGACCTCGGCTCGGCCGCGACGATCGGCGTGCCGGCGTCTCCGCCCGCGACGATCGCGGGGTCGATCGGGATCTCGCCGAGGAACGGAACGCCGAGCGTCTGCGCCGTCCGCCTCCCGCCTCCGTGCTTGAAGATCTCGTCGCGGTGGTGGCACGACGGGCACTCGTAGTAGCTCATGTTCTCGATGATCCCGAGGACAGGCACGTTGACCTTCTGAAACATCGCGAGCCCCTTACGCGCGTCGATGAGCGACACTTCCTGAGGCGTCGTCACGATGATCGCGCCCGAGAGCTGGATCTTCTGCGTCAGCGTCAGCTGCGCATCGCCGGTACCCGGAGGCAGATCAACGAGCAGATAGTCGAGCTTGCCCCACGCGACGTCCTGAAGGAACTGCTCGACGGCCTTCATGACCATCGGCCCGCGCCAGATGACCGGCTGATCCACGTCCATGAGGAAACCGAGCGAGATCACCTTCACGCCGTGCCGTTCGATCGGAACGATCTTGTCGTCCTCGTTGACGTACGGCTTGCCGGTCGCGCCCATCATCATCTGCTGGGAAGGCCCGTAAATGTCGGAGTCCATGAGCCCGACGCTGTAGCCGAGCCGCGTGAGCGCCAGCGCGAGATTCGCCGTCACGGTCGACTTCCCGACGCCCCCCTTGCCGGACGCCACCGCGACCTTGAATTTCACGTCCTTGAGGAGCTCGCCGCTCGGAACCGGGGCCGGCCTCGCTCCCGGAGGGCCGGCCATGCCGGGGTGACGAACGTCGAGGGCGATCGTCACGGCGTTCACACCCGGAAGCGCGCGCAGCCGTTCCGTCGCGTCCCGCTGGATCTCCTCGGCGACGCGCGGCGATTCGGTCGCGATCTCGAGACGGAACGAGACGTTTCCTCCGCCGATGTTCAGGTCTTTCACGAAACCAAACGACACGATGTCGCGCGAAAGGCCCGGAAATTTCACGGTCTTCAGGGCCTCGAGCACCTGTTTTTCGTCGAGAGCGGTTGCCGCCACGGGAACCTCCTTCGGAGACGGCATCATAGTATCCTCATCCCCAAAAGTGACCAGCCTTTCCGCTCTCGTCGTTTACTCCGGGGGAAAGCCGCCGGATTTCGAAGAAGGGTTCGCCGCCCTGGGCTTTGCGGCGCGTTGCGTGCCGAGCCATCGGATCGAAATTACGTCCGAGACGTTTCCATTGGGAACGAAAGTCGACCGTTTGCTCTTCACGAGCCGCAATGCCGTCGAGGCGTTTCTCGGATCCGGACCGGACCTCTACTCGAACGCGAAAGTCAACGCGGTGGGCGCGGCGACGCTCGATGCGCTGCGGCGGATCGGAAAGACCGGCGAGATCCCCGCCGTTGAATCCGTGAAGGGGCTTCTCGAGAGCCTGCCCGAGCGGTTGGATGGCGAGCTCGTGTTCTGGCCGCGCGCGGAGGATGCCGATCTCGCTCCTGCCGAAGAGCTCCGACGGCGGGGGGCCAGCATCTACGCGCCGGCGATCTACCGAAAGCTCCAGCTGCGCTGCCCGGAAGAGCTCTCCGAGGAGGTCCAGGCGGGGAAATACGCCGCGGTCGCCTGCACGTCGGGGGCGGCGGCGCGCTGGCTCTACCAGCACGTCGAGCCGGAGCACGTTCCGACCCTGAGCTCGATCCCCGCCGCGGTTCTCGGCGGAAAAACTGCGGATGTCCTTCGGAAGCTGGGGGCGACCCGCGTCGAGACGAGTGCCGCGGCGTCGTTCGCGAGCCTCGCGTCGAAGCTCATCGAGCTTCTCCAGGAAGCTCAGCGCTCGAAAACGTAGACGGCGTTTTTGCCGGCGACGGCGATCCCCGTGGCGGCATAGCCCCGGCGCATGAGCGTCTCGGCCATCCGGCGCAGGCGAAGCCGCGCCCGACGAGCGAGGCCCGCGTCAGAGGAGTAGATCCCGGGTGCACCGAGCGGAATCTCGACTCCGAGGCTCCTCGCGCGTGGCGGTACCCCACACTTCCACAGCGGAATGCCTGCCGGGTCGGGAGCGGCGAAGAGACGGCCCTGGGCGGCGAGCTTCACTTCCGGCCGCAGCAGATCCCAGTGGATCTCGAAGCGATCCGTCGGAAGCGACCCGTACATCCCCCCGATGTGGCCGTAGAAATCCCTGAAGTAGTTCTTCGCGCGGGCCCGCAGCCGCCCGAGGTTGAGCCGCGCGTTCTTGACGAGCAGCGGGTCGTACGTCCACGTGACGAGCCGGATTCCGCGCGCAAGGCACCAGCTCCGCTGGAAGAATTTCAGGCGGACCGAGAGACCCCGTCCCTGGGCCTTCGGGTGTACCGCCAGGAGATGCGAGTGCTGACAGATCTTTCCATCGAGGACCCGGGGGAACCCGTGAACGAATCCGAGCACTTCTTTCCCCTCGAAAGCCGCCGCGGTGAGGCCGCCGGAATGCGTGATTGCAATGAGGTCCGCCGCCGCGGGCGTCGACAGGTCCGGCGTTCCCCATGCGGCCTGCGCGACGGCCTGGGCCGCCGCGAACTCGGAAGGAGAGCGAAGCTCGCGAAGGACCACGCGGCTCACGCGAGCCCCCGGATGAGCCGCGAGAGGAATTCCACCCGGCGGGGGAGGTCCTCGACGAGCGTGAATTCGTCCTTCGCGTGCGCGCCGTCGCCGCCGGGGCCGAGCCCGTCGAGCGTGGGGATGCCCGCGGCGGAAGTCAGATTTCCGTCCGACGCTCCCCCGACGCGCTCCCCCGCGAGCGCCCATCCCAGCCCGGCCGCGACGTCCCTGGCCTTCTCGTAGAGGGCCGTCGATGCCGGGGTCGGCTCCATCGGGGGCCGGTCGAACCCTCCCCGGACCGCGACGGTCACCCTCGGGTCGGCCGCTGAATAACTCTCGATCGAATCCCGCACGCGCGCCTGCTCGTCGGCCGTCCAGACGCGGACGTCGACCGACAGGCTCGCTCTCTCCGGCACCACGTTGGTCTTCGTTCCCGAAGCCGAGACCGTGGGCGTAACGGAGGTCCCCTTGCCCGCGTCCCCGAGGGTTTCGAGGAACAGCACGAACCGGGCGAGCTCCGCCAGGGCCGAGGCGCCTTTTTCGGGCTCCAGGCCCGCGTGAGCCGCGCGGCCGGAGAAGGAAATCTCGAAAAGCCCCGTTCCCTTCCGGGCGATTTTCGCCGCCCCGCCCCTCGACGGCTCGAGCACGAGAGCGCGATCGTGCCGCCCCGCGGCTTCGAGGAGTCGCGCGCGCGACGCCCGGGTGCCGATTTCCTCGTCCGGAGTCAGAAACAGCGAAAGCCTCGCGCCGCCGCCTTCCCGATGGAGCAATTCCATTGCGTGGATCGCCACTGCGATGCCCGCCTTCATGTCGAAAACCCCGGGTCCCGTCGCGACTCCGTTCTCCACGCGAAAGGGCCGCTCTCGGAGCGTACCCGCCGGCCAGACCGTGTCGAGATGCCCGACGAGAAGCGTTCCGCCGGACCCGACGCCGAAACCGGCGCGGACAGCGTCTCCCGAAGGAGGGCATGCCACGCGCTCGGCGGCGATTCCGGCCCCCGCCAGCCGCTTCACGATCCATTCGGCGAGCGAGGTGACGAGCCCCGCGTCGTCGGACGGCGATTCCCGTTCGACGAGCGCTCGAAGGTCATCGAGAATCTCACTCACGGTTTCACGCCGCTCGGCCTCCGAACCCACCCCCTTCCCC
>JBOGJO010000031.1:0-33603 GCA_050747885.1 Thermoanaerobaculia bacterium | reverse complement strand
CTCGTGATCCGCGCGGCCGCGCGGAAGGCTCGCGCCCGGGGCTTCAATTTTCGGACCGTCGTGCTCGCCGGCACCGCCGCCAAGGCCCTGGCCCTGGGGGAATTTCTCGAAAACCATCCCCACTGGGGGTTCCGCGTGCTCGGATACCTCGATGACGGCAGCGGCGGCGAGATCTCCCGGGAAGGGCGGTGGAAGAAGCTCGGCGAGTTGTCGGACCTCGGGTCGGTTCTGGCGCAGGAAGTCGTGGACGAAGTGATCTTCGTCGTCGGCCGGGGCCGGCTCGAGGACTTCGAGGGCGCGATGCTCGCGGCGGAGCGGCACGGGGTTCGTTCGCACGTGGCCCTCGACTTGTTTCCCCATGTGATCGCCCATCCCGTTCTCGAAGAGCTCGACGGCGTTCCGCTGCTGACTTTCACGACCGTTCCGTCGAACCCGATGCTCATCGCCGTCAAACGCGGGTTCGACCTTGCCATCGGAGCGCTGCTCTTCCTCCTGACCCTTCCCATCCAGGTCCTCGCGGCGATCGCGATTCGGGTTTCCACGTCGGGCGAGGTCCTCTTCCGGCAGACCCGGTGCGGTTTGAACGGGCGCCCGTTTCGCCTCCTGAAATTCCGGACGATGGTCTCCGGCGCGGAGGACCGGCTGTCGGAGATCGCTCACTTGAACGAGATGTCCGGGCCGGTGTTCAAGGCGACCAACGACCCCCGACTCACGCCGGTTGGAAAGTTTCTCCGGAGATTTTCGATCGACGAGCTCCCCCAGCTCTGGAACGTGTTGAAGGGGGACATGAGCCTGGTCGGGCCCCGTCCGCCCCTGCCGGACGAAGTTTCGCGTTACGAGCCCTGGCAGAGGCGCCGGCTCTCCATGAAGCCCGGACTCACGTGTCTCTGGCAGATCTCGGGCCGCAATGAAATTCCCGACTTCGAGCGATGGATGGCTCTCGACCTCAAATACATCGACACCTGGACGCCGCTTCTGGATTTCAAAATTCTCGTTCTGACCGTGCCCGCCGTTCTCGCCGGGCGCGGAGCGCGGTAGCCGGGAGACGGGCGGGGCGGAGTTCCGGGAGGGAAGCGTAACTTTTCGAGCCGCTCCGTGCGGCTTCAGTTTGGGCAGATTTACTCGCGAGAAAAGTTGGCCGAGCGACGGCCCAGGAGAGGATTCCACAGCGTTGGCCGTTGCGTCTTCCCGACGGAACACCGCCCTGCCCGTCGAATGTCAGCCGCGCGAGGGAGGGCTCAGGGGCTCAGTGATTCCCGTCGACGGAGCTCTTGTGGCCGGCCTTTTCTTCCTCGTCGTTCTCCTTGTAGAGGTACTTGATCGAATGCTTGGGGATGAGGAGATTCGGGCCCTTCTCCCGGTTCAGTTTCAGGCAGGCCTTGTCGTACCACTCGATCCAGCCGTGGATCTCCTCGCCGTCGTTGAGCATCACGACCATGGGCGTTTTGGCGCCCATCTGCTTCAGATAGTAGAAGTTCTCCGCGTTGGTCTGTTCCGGCGGCGCCTGCTTTCGCTGGAAAGGACGGGTCGGATACCGGTCCTTGACCTCGGCGAGGGAAGGCCGGATGAGCTTCCTCGTCGTCGGGGCAAGCTCCTCGGGGGACGGCGAATTCGACCCTTTTCGGTCTGGCATTGAAATCTCTCACTGGCGGGCGTTCGCTCCCGCGCTGACAGGGAAAACGCAAAGGCGTTACGAAAAATTCTATTTGAGTCGCCGGGGAGAAATCAAGAGGCGCGGACGGCGTCCTCGTTTTCGTACGCGAGGCAGCACATCAGGCGCCCGCACATTCCCGAGATTTTCGACGGATTCAGGGACAGATTCTGGTTCTTGGCCATCTTGATGGTGACCGGGTGGAAGGATTCGAGAAACGTCGAGCAGCAGAGGGTCTTGCCGCACGGCCCGATGCCCCCCCGGATCTTGGTCTCGTCGCGGACCCCGATTTGACGCATTTCCACCCGGAAACCGTAGGCCTGAACGAGCTCCCGAACGAGCTGTCGGTAGTCGATTCTGCTCTCGGAAGTATAGCTCACAGAGAGTTTACGGCCGTCGTAGCTCAGCTGGGATCGAACGAGCTTCAGCGGCAAGGTCAGCGCGGCCGCCCGGTCCCGGATGAAGTCGAAAATCTTCTTTTCGCGCTCGAGCTTGTGGCGGTGGCTCTCGAGGTCGGACTCGTTTGCGGTCCGAACGAGCTTTTTCGCGTCCTTGACCTGGCATCCCTTCGCGATGATGGGGTGCAGGGTCGTGACCTGGGCGTAGTCGAGCGTCCCGTTGCCGGGCGACTCGACCACCAGCCAGGCGTACTTTTCGAGCTCCCGGCCGTCGGTTTCACAAAAAACGACGCGGCCGTCCTCGTTTTCGTTGAGGCGAATGCCGACGTAGCCGCCCCCCGAGTTGTACTTGTTGCCGATGGAACATCCGGAACAACCACCCATTGTCGAATTCCTCAAGGCGGGCGAGCCGCCGAATTGTCGCGTTCACCGGAACTATATCAAATTACTCGCCGAGTTTGCGCCGAAGATCCTCCAGAACGGCGCCAGGGTCGAGCGCTGCCACGGTTCCGGGCACGGAAGAGCGCCCGACCTGGAACAGCGGCGGCCACGAAGGTCCCTCCTCCTCGAGCAGCGCGGCTGTTTCCGCGGCTGCGGTTGCGTCCAGAAAGAGGACGGCGTCGATCCTCCGGTTCCGCGACAGGATCTCGAGCGCTTCGTCGCCTCCCGCGCAGCGGAGGATTTCGACCGAGGGCGGAGCCGGGATCCGAAACGCCTCCGGAGCGCCGACGACGAGCAGCGTGATCATGCTAGATTTCGTACATGGCCCAGACGAAGATTCGATTCGGAACGTCGGGTTGGCGGGCCGTCCTCGCCGACGAATTCACCTTCGGCAACGCACGAAGAGCGGTTTCGGGCATCGCGTCGTACCTCGAGTCCAAAAACCTTCACGGGCTCCTGCTGGTCGGACACGATACACGATTTCTGGCGGACCGGTTCGCGCGAGAGGCCGCGAATCTGCTCCGACAGCGGGGTTTTGCCGCCGAGGTCTCGAACCGGGCCGTTCCAACTCCGGTTCTCGCGTTCGAGACGATCCGCCGAAAGGCTGTCGGGGCCCTGAACTTCACGGCGAGCCACAATCCCCCGGTCTACGAGGGTTTGAAATTTTCCACGGGCAACGGCGCGCCCGCGCTCCCCGAAGTGACAGCCAGGATCGAAGCTGAGATCGCGAAAGTCGGCGACGTCGATCCGGCGCCGGACGCGCAAATCCAGAGCTTCGACCCGGCTCCGGCCTATCTCGAGAACCTCGGGTCGCGCGCCGGATCTTCCGGCCTCTCCGGTTTCCCGGTGGCTCTCGATTTCCGATTCGGGACCTCCGCGGGATATCTCGACGCGTTTTTCGAGCGCGAAGGCTCTTCGGTCGAAAAGATTCATGCGCATCCCGATCCGCTCTTCGGCGGCCAGTCGCCGCAGTGCTCCGGGCGGGAGCTCGCGGAGCTCTCCGGCGTCGTGAGACAAAAGAAATCGCGCCTGGGCCTCGCAACCGACGGCGATGCGGATCGCTTCGGCGTTCTCGACGAAAAAGGAACCTATCTCGAGCCCAACGCCGTCCTGGCTCTCGTGGCCTGGGACCTTTTCCGCCGGAGCGGCTCGAAGAAAGGCATCGGCCGGAGCGTGGCGACCACGCACGCCCTCGACGCGATCGCCAGGAAGTTCGGGGTTCCCCTGATCGAGACTCCCGTGGGGTTCAAGTACCTCGGGGAGTTGATCCTCGAGGGAAAGATCCTGATCGGCGCGGAGGAGTCCGCCGGTCTCTCGATCGAAGGGCACGTTCCGGACAAGGACGGAATCCTCGCCGACGCCCTCGTGGCCCGAATGGTCGCGGAAGGCCGCCGCCCGATCGGGGAGCTCCAGGCCGAGCTCGAAAAGGAGATCGGCCCGTTCGTTTCCGACCGGCTCGACCTCCCCGTCACCGAGAAAGAGCGAAAGCGGATTGCGGAGTGGAGGAGCAATCCGCCGGACCGGATCGGGCCTCACCGCGTCGCGAAAACCGACATGTGCGACGGGGTCAAGTTCATTTTCGACGGCGGCTCCTGGATGCTTTTCCGGGAATCGGGGACCGAGCCGGTTGCCCGCTTCTACGCGGAAGCCTTGAGCCGGTCCGACGTCGACGCCCTGATGAAGCTCGGGCGCGGCCTCCTGGAGGCGTGATTCCCCATGTTTCTGATTGAGGACGTTTTTGCCCGGGAGATCCTCGACTCGCGAGGAAATCCGACCGTCGAAGTGGAAGTGCTCCTCTCGGGAGGAGCCGAGGGTCGGTTCGGCGTCCCTTCCGGCGCGTCCACCGGCTCGAGGGAGGCCCTCGAGCTGCGTGATGGCGACCGGAAGCGCTACGGGGGCAAGGGCGTTCGGCGAGCCGTCGAGAACGTCAACGGGCCCATCGCCGAGGAGCTCAAGGGAGCCGACGCCCGCGACCAGGCGCTGATCGATCGGGTGCTGATCGAAGCGGATGGAACGGCGGACAAGTCCCGCTTCGGCGCGAACGCGATCCTGGGAGTTTCCGTCGCTTGCGCGAAGGCGGCCGCGATTGCGTCGGGTCTGCCTCTGTATCGGTACCTCGGGGGCGCCGACGCCCTCCTCCTTCCCGTTCCGATGATGAACGTGATCAACGGGGGCGCGCACGCGGACAATCGCCTCGACCCGCAGGAGTTCATGATCTGTCCCGCCGGCTTTCCGACGTTCGCGGAAGCCCTGCGCGCCGGGGCCGAGACGTTTCATGCCCTGAAATCCCTTCTCAAGAAAAAGGGACTCTCGACCGGTGTCGGAGACGAAGGGGGCTTCGCGCCCGACCTCTCCTCCGCGCGCGAGGCCATCGAGTTGATCCTGGCCGGGATCGACTCGGCGGGATATGCGGCCGGACGGGAAATCTTTCTCGCGCTGGATCCCGCGGCTTCGGAATTCTTCGAGAAAGGGAAGTACGAGCTCTCGGGTGAGGGCAAGAGCCTTTCGACCGCCCGGATGATCGACTACTGGAGCGAGCTGGCCAACGACTACCCGATCGTCTCCATCGAGGATGGCCTGGCCGAGGGAGATTGGGAGGGCTGGAAAGAGATGACCCGGCGCCTCGGCGAGAAGATTCTGATCGTCGGAGACGACGTGTTCGTCACGAATCCGGCGATCCTCGCCCGCGGGATCGAGGAAGGGGTCGCCAACGCGGTTCTCGTGAAACTGAACCAGATCGGAACCGTCTCGGAGACGCTGGAAGCCGTGGGTCTGGCAATGCGTGCCGGGTACCGAGCCGTCATTTCGCACCGGAGCGGCGAGACCTCCGACGACGCCATTGCCGACCTTGCGGTCGCGTGCGGAACGGGATTGATCAAAACGGGATCGGCCTCTCGGGGAGAGAGACTTTCGAAGTATAATCAGCTCTTGAGGATCGAAGAGGAACTCGCTCCGGCGTCACGATTTGCCGGAGCCGAAGCCTTTCGACGATGAAGTGACCGACGCCGCTTCGAAACCCGCTCCCCGGCCCGCCAGGGCGTTTCTCATCTCGCTCGTCTGCTCGTCCCTCGGACTCGCCGTGCTTCTCCTGGGAGACCGCGGAAGCTCCGCCTGGCGCCGCGCCCAGGAGGAATCCCGAACTCTGAAGAGCGAGATCGCCGTCCTCGAGCGTCAGAACGCCGTGCTTTCGGCCCGGGCCGGAAACGCCGAGCAGCGAACGCTGGAGCTCGAGAGAAACGCGCGCGAGAAGCTGGGGCTCGTGAAGCCGGACGAAGTCGTTTTCATCCTTCCCGAAGAGAAATCCCAGACGCCGAACCGATAGTAGCGGGCGAGCGAGAGGCCGTCGAGCGCGACCACGGCCAAGAGAACTCCCGCCCCGAGAATCTTCAGGCGCGGAGATCTCCACAGGCGCGCAAGACCGATCGCCCACAGGCCCGTCATCGCGATTCCGGCGGGGAGGAAATATCGGTACGAGTCGTAATGGGGATGGATGTGCTTGAGGATTTCGGCCGCGAGACAGGCGCCGGCGCCCCAGACGGCGAGATACCGGCTTCCCCGGGTCGAAAGGGCGGCCGCCGCGCCGAAAAAGAAAAGCGCCGCCGCGATTGCGAATCCCGCGAAGAACAGCGCGCGAGGGGGGAAGGAGTAGCCGGCGTTGGGTGAAAACGCGAAGTAGGAAAGCATCCGTCCCGCCCGGGCGGCGCTCTCCATCGGGGCGGCGGCAACGGGCGGGCGTCGTGCCGCCCGGAGAAGCGTCGAGAGCCATGGCCAGAAGGAAAGCAGGGCAACCGCGGCGCCCAGGGCCGCGAGAAGTGCGGCGGTCCGGGCGCGGTCCCGGATCTCCGGATCCCGAGAGAGAAGGGATTCCCCCGTCATTGCCACGCCCGCGACCGCGAGCGCGACCGAGGCGAGGTAGAGCGTCGAGAAACACGCCGCCGTCGCGCCGGCGAAGAGGGCCGCTCGGCCCCAGCCGGGGCGCTTCAAAAGGCGGTCCAGGAGATACAGGCACAGGCAAAGCAGCAGCGCCCCCAGCCCGTACGGACGCAGGCGGCGCGTCTCCGCGACGTGGTAGGGCGCCAGCGCGAGCAAGAGCGCCGCCAGGACGCCGGCGACTCGGCCGCTCCGATTCCGAAGGAGCAGTCCGACCAGTCCGACCGTCAGCATTCCCCAGAAAATGTCGGGTGCGCGAAGGGAGACGGCGCCCGGACAGATCGAGAGAACGGCTCGGTCGATGAGGTAGTCGAGCGGGGGATGCACGGCGTCCCGGCGGAGTCGGCTCCAGAAGACATTCGGCGCCGACCGGATGACCTGGAACTCGAACCGTTCGTCGGAATCCGCGGGGAACGGGGGGAGAGAAAACGCGCGAACCGCTCCCGAGAGAAGCACGACCGCCAGCAGCGCCTGCCGGAAGCGGATCTCGCGGTTCCTCGACATCGTGGAGGCGAAGGTACCACGCGGAATTTTCTTCCGTCGAGTGTCCTCGGAGACGAGGGGTTGCGCCTGTCCGACCTCAGCTCGCCGCGCGCTTGATCGCGGTCCAGGTCAACGAGAACTCGGAAACTCGCGCGCGGCCGCGCCCCCCGCCCGACACGGCGATTCCTCCGTCGTCGTCGTGAGGCCGGACCTTCATTTTCCCCGACATGATCGTGCCGTCCAGGGTGCCCCGCGCAGTCATCGATCCGGACTTCTGTTCCATGGTCCAGAAGACCTTACCGTCTGCAACGCGGACTTTTTCGAGCTCTCGGACCTCGCCTTCCGGTCCTAGGTAGGAGCCCACGAGCGCGGTTCCATCGAACGAAAAATGAAGCGTCCCTTCGACCGTGTGGCCGCTCTCTTTGATCTGGATTCCCCATTCGCCCGCCAGGGCCGCGGCGGCTCTCTTGTCGATGGCATCCGCGCTCGGGACGGAGGCGCACCGCGTGCAGGCGAGCGCCATCGAAACCGCAAACGCCGCTCGTAACGCCGATCTTCCCATGCGACCTCCCGGAGCGAATGTTATCCCCTTTCGGAGGCTCCGCCGGTTTGCCCGGCCGCTCTTGCCGAGCCGAATGACCGAAAGCGAAGATAAGATTCGCGGGAATGCGAGCGGTCGGGATTGTCTTCCTGGGGCTTTCGTTGGCGGTTTTCGCAACGGCGGGCGCCGCGCATTCCCCGGCTTCGACGCCGGACTACCTTCCGGACGCCGCGGGTCAGAAGACCGCGACGATTTCGGCGTCCGGGTCGGCCTCGGCGGGCTTCGTCGTGATGACCGAGGCGGTCGCCGTGAAGGAGACGGGGCCAAAGGAGACCGTCCGGGCATTCGGCGAGACCTATCAGTTCTCTCCGCCGTTTCTCGCCGTGCGGCGGGACGAGCCCACGCGGATCGAGTTCTGGAATCTGCAGCCCGACGACGAACACGACATTCTGCTCCTGGACCCCGCCTGGAACGTCCTCATGAAGCAGACGCTTCCTCCCCTGAAGAAACGATCGTGGGTCTTCACCTTCCGCGAGGAAGGGCTCTATCGGTTTTACTGCACGGTTCATCTTCCCGAAATGGCGGGACAGATCCTCGTGCTCCCGCCGCGGAAGCGCTGAGCGACCCCGCCTTTTGCGTCCGGACGGCGGTCTCACCGCTTTTTCGGCGGCTTCGCCTTTATAATTCAGCCTCGATCGGAGGTCAGCTTGACGGTCTCGCGCCGCGGGATTCTTTCCCTGGTCCTCGCCCTGGTTGCCATCTCGGGGTCGGCCGCGACGCCGCCGTTCGACAGCCGGTCCTTTTCGGACCTGCGCTGGCGCTGCATCGGGCCGTTCCGCGGCGGCCGCGTCCTGGCCGCCTCCGGCGTTCCGGGAGAACCGGATCACTTTTACTTCGGCGCGGTTGGCGGCGGAGTCTGGGAGTCTCGGAATGCCGGGCGGACCTGGACGCCGATATTCGATTCGCAGCCCGTGGCGTCCATCGGCGCGATCGCGATCGCGCCCTCGGACCCGCGAGTGATCTATGTCGGTTCGGGCGAAGCGGACATGCGCTCGGACATCTCCTATGGAAACGGAATGTACGGTTCCACCGATGGGGGGCGCTCGTGGGCTCATTCGGGTCTCGAGGATTCGCAGCAGATCGGCCGCATCGTCGTCGATCCTCGCAACGCGAAGACCGCTCTCGTCGCGGTTCTCGGCCACGCGTACGCTCCGAGCTCGACGCGGGGCGTGTACCGCACGACCGATGGCGGCGCTACCTGGACGAGGGTTTTGTTCAAGGACGACGACACGGGGGCCATCGACATCGCGATCGATCCCGCAAATCCGGATGTCCTGCTGGCGGCCCTCTGGCAAACGCGCCGTCCGCCGTGGAACACGTACCCCCCGTCGTACGGCCCCGGTTCGGGGCTCTACCGGTCCGTCGACGGCGGATTGCACTGGGCTCCGATCGTCGGCAACGGCTTTCCGTCCGCGGGACTCGGCAGGGTCGGCCTCGCGTTTTCTCTGTCGCGGCCCGAGTGCGTGTACGCCCTGGTCGACGCGACGGAGGGCGGGGTCTACCGTTCTCTCGACGGCGGGCGGAGCTGGACGCGTCGATCCGGCGATCCGCGAGTCTGGCAGCGCGGATGGTATTTCGGCGGCATCTCCGTGGATCCGAAGGACGCGGACATCGTCTTTGCCTGCGACACGGCGATGTATCGCTCCTCGGACGGGGGAGCGACATTTCTTCCCTTCAAGGGCGCTCCGGGAGGCGACGACTACCACCGTCTCTGGATCGACCCGACGGACTCGCGGCGAATGATGCTGGCCGCCGACCAGGGGGCCGCCGTGACCGTCGATGGGGGAAAGACGTGGAGCTCCTGGTACAACCAGCCGACGGCGCAGCTTTACCATGTGGCCACGGACGGGAGATTCCCGTACCGCGTCTACGGAGCCCAGCAGGATTCAGGCGCGGCGATGGTCCCTTCGCAGAGCGACTGGCAGGGAGTCCTGCCGTTTGACTGGCGGCCGGTCGCCGTCGGATACGAGAACGGATCCATCGCTCCCGATCCTGTCGATCCCCGCACGGTCTTTGGCGCGAACGTGACGAGATTCGACGCGGACTCGCTGCAGAACCGCGACGTGGATCCGGGCCGCGCTTATCCCGACCGGTATCGCCACACCTGGACGCTTCCGCTGGTGTTTTCTCGGCGCAATCCCCGCGTCCTGTACTTTGCCAACCAGCGCCTGTTTCGCAGTGAAACGGCCGGAAACCACTGGGAGCCGATCAGTCCCGACCTGTCCCGCGCGGACCCGGGCGCGCCGGCGAACCTCGACCCGGCCACGGCGAAAGACAGCCCCGTCGCCGGGCCGCGGCGCGGCGTCATCTACACGATTGCTCCCTCCTATCTGCGCGACGGCGAGATCTGGTGCGGGACAGACGACGGACTCGTGTGGCGCACGCCCAACGAAGGCAAGAAATGGATCAACGTCACCCCGAAAGGCCTGACCCCCTGGTCGAAGATCGCGATGATCGAGGCGTCCCGCTTCGATGCGGACACGGCGTATGCGGCGATCGACCGGCATCGTCTCGACGACTTTCATCCGCACATCGCGCGCACCCGCGACGGAGGCCGCAGCTGGAATGAAGTCGTCTCCGGCCTTCCGGCGGGGGCCTTCGTCCATGTCGTTCGGGAGGATCCGGTGCGCCGAGGCCTTCTCTACGCGGGAACGGAAACCGGTGTTTTCGTTTCGTTCGACGACGCGGAGCACTGGCAGCCCCTTCAGCAGAATCTTCCCGCGTGCTCGGTGCGCGATCTCGAGGTGCATGGCTCGGATCTCGTCGCCGGCACCCACGGCCGCTCGATCTGGATTCTCGACGACGTCTCGCCGCTGCGCCAGTTCACGGCCGAAGTCTCCGCATCGCGCGCGTGGCTTTTTCAGCCGGCTCCGGCCGTGCGGCTTCATCCGGCTCAGTTTCAAGGCACACCCGTGCCGAAAGACGAGCCGATCGGAGAGAACCCTCCGCGAGGAGCGATTCTCGACTATTGGCTCGGCCGCGGAGGCGCGGCGCCCGTCGTTGTCGAGATCTCTTCCGGTTCCGAGCTGCTGAGGCGGTTTTCGAGCTCCGACCCTCCGCGACCGCCGAACCAGACCCGCATCGTGGTGACGCCGGATTGGATGCCGTCACCTCCTCTTCCGTCGCCGGAAGAAGGATTTCACCGTTTCGTCTGGGATCTTCACACGGCGACCATTCCCGATCTGTCCGAGAGCGAGGACTTTCGAAACGAGGGCTTGTGGGTCCCGCCCGGCCGCTACACGGTGCGCCTGACGGCCGGCGGAGTCTCGGTCGATCGAGAGCTGGAAATCCGCCGCGATCCGAGGGTTCGCGCGACTGACGAGGATTTGCGCGCGAACTTCGAGCTTTCCCGAAAACTCGAGAAAGAGCGCGTCCGTGTCGCGGCGGCGGAGCGGGAGGCCCGCGCGCTTCGCGGGACCCTGAGCGCACTCGTCGCGGGAGGGGGACGCCCGGCAGCGGATGCCGCGAAAGCTCGGGCGGAGCTGGACAGGATCGCGGGAACGGCGGATGAACTGACGCTCAGCTCGACCGGGGGTGACCCGGATTCGCTTCAAGGCGCGTCGTGGTCGCTCCGGGGCCTGGCCGCGGGCCTCGAGAGCGCGGACGCGGGTCCGTCGGTCGACGACCTCCGGGGATTCGAGCTTCGGGTCGCCGCCGCGCGGCGAGTGCTCGGGGTGTGGGAGCGGTTTCGAGCGTCCCGAACGTTCCGATAGCCTCTTGGGTCAGTCCGCGGAAATTCGATACCGGCCCAGGACGACCGTGACGTTGTCCTTCCCTCCGGCCGCCAGAGCCCGGTCCACGAGGGCGCGGCAGACGTCGGCGGCCGAACCGGGGCCGCCGAGGAGCTCGGCAATCCCCGCGTCTGTGACCATGTCGGTCAAGCCGTCGCTGCACAGGAGCGTCTGGTCGCCGTTTTCCAGCCGGAGGTGATGGAGCTCGGCCGAGATCGGTTTCCCTTTCGTGGTGATGGCGCTCGTCAGCATGTGCCGCATGGGATGTCTCGCGACGTCTTCGGGCAGGATCGCGCCGGCATCGGCGAGAGATTGGGCGACCGTCTGGTCCCGGGTCAGGTGAACAAGCTGACCGTGGCGAAAGAGGTACGCTCGGGAATCGCCGATGTGGGCGAGGATGAGGTCCGGGCCCAGCGTCAGGACGAGCGTGAGCGTCGTCCCCATTCCGGAGAGCTTCGGGTCGGCGCGCGCTCGATCGAGCAGGGCTTCGCCGAGTTTCTGGAACCGCTGCTGCATCCGGTCGAGCACGGTTTCGGCCGGAGTGTCGCCGAGACGCATGATCCAGTCGGGGGTTGCGAGGGCGAGCTCGACGAGCGTGCTGATGGTCGTCCGGCTGGCGACCTCTCCCGCGGCAGCGCCTCCCATCCCGTCGGCGACGAGCATTCCGTAAACGGTGTCGACGGACTCCGAAGGAACGGTTCCTTCCGGAAGGTTCGTCAGGACCGTCGTCATCGTCCGCTGGAACCGGGAAACCAGATAATGATCCTCGTTATTGGGCCGGACTTTGCCGGGATCCGACAGCGCTCCGATTTCCGCCTCGACCGATGTTCTTGTCATCGCGAATCCTCCTCGTCTCTCACCCGAACTGGACCGACCGACGCGTGAAACTGCCATAGGCGAATCCCGAGATGGGGAAAGCCACCTTCGAATCTTCGCCCGCCGCTCCCGCCGCGGGCAGCAGGGGAACGAAATGCTCGTGCGTCGGGAGCGCGAACCGCACGCCGGGGGCGCGGCGCCGATAGTCCAGCAGAGAATCGATGTTCCGGCGAGTGAGGACGTCGGCTGCCCAGGCGTCGAATTCCTGCGCCCAGGACGGAGTGGGGGATCGTCCGTTCCAGTCGATGGTGTGCATATTGTGCGTCAGAAATCCGCTTCCGACGATGAGAGCTCCTTCCCGCCGGAGTGGCGCAAGCGATCGCCCGACCTCGAAGAGAGCCCGGGCGTCCAGGGTCGGAAGGGAGAGTTGAAGGACGGGCACGTCGGCCTCCGGATACATCGCGGCCAGGGGAACGTATGCGCCGTGGTCGAGGCCCCGACCCGGATCGCGCGCGACCGGCGAGGTCTTCGCGAGGAGCTCTTCGACGCGAGCCGCGAGCCCGGGCGCGCCCGGGGCCGGGTATTTCACGGCGTAATATTTCTCCGGGAATCCCCAGAAGTCGTGGAAAAGAGGGACGGTCGCCGTGGCCGCAAGCGTCGCGGGGCTTTGCTGCCAGTGCGCCGAGATCATCAGGATCGATTCGGGGCGAGGGAGAGAGTCGGCCCAGCGCTTCAACTCCGCGACCCACGCCGCGTCGTCGAGCAGCATGGGGTTTCCGTGGGCCAGAAAAATCGTCGGCATGAGCTCGGTCATGATCTTGGGGGACATCGTGCCAGATTCGGGGCCGCTTTTCCTCTCGCTTGACGGAGTGATGGCCGGGGCTTAACGTCGCGGAATCAAGACCGTCGCATGGATCCTCGTGCTCGGGCAGTGCCTGTCGTGCACGTTCACGAACGGAGCGTCGCGAACGGATCCCGCCGGTCCCGGGCCCGAGACCCCGACCGACGGCCCGAGACTCGCGGAACGCGTGAAATCGGAGTTCGTCTTCGCCTGGCGAGCCTACGAGAGATCGGCGTGGGGTCACGACGAGCTGAAGCCGCTCAGCCGCGCGCCACGCGACTGGTATGGAGAATCACTCCTGGTGACTCCTGTCGATGCTCTCGACACGATGCTCCTGATGGGCCTCGGCGAAGAGGCCTCGAAGACGATCGATCTCATTGCCGCAAAACTCTCGTTCGACAGAGACATTTCCGTCAAGAACTTCGAGGTCACGATCCGGCTTCTCGGCGGGTTGCTTTCGGGCTACGAGATGACGAGGGACCAACGGCTGCTGCACCTGGCCACGGATCTCGGGACTCGGCTCCTGCCGGCTTTCAGCTCCCCGACCGGAATGCCGTACATGTCCGTCAACCTGAAAACGGGGAGGGTGAGCGGGTCGAAATCGAATCCTGCGGAGATCGGCACGCTCCTGCTCGAATTCGGAACGCTTTCGAAGCTGACCGGGAACCCGGTCTATTTCGCGAAAGCAAAGCGTGCGCTCGCGGCTTTGTTCGAGCGGCGTTCGAAAATCGGACTCGTCGGGGACGAGATCGACGTCGAAACCGGCGCATGGCTCGGGCGCGCGAGCCATGTGAGCGGAGGAATCGACTCTTACTACGAGTATCTGCTCAAGTCGTCGCTCCTTTTCGGCGACGCGGACTGCGAGCGCATGTGGAGGAGCTCCATGGCCGCCGTGAATCGGTACCTCCCCGACGAAGCGGGCGGCCGCCTGTGGTATGGGCAGGTCGACAGGGAAACGGGCGCGCGCGTCTCGACACAGTACGGCGCGCTCGACACCTTTCTTCCTGCTGTCCTCGCTCTCGGCGGGGACCTGAGGCGCGCGAAGCGGCTGCAGAACTCGGGTTTCGAGATGTGGAGGCTCCACGGCGTCGAGCCGGACACCCTCGACTACCGGACGATGGCTGTCGTGGATCCGGCCTATCCCCTCCGCCCGGAGATCATCGAGTCGGCCTACTACCTCTTTCACGACACGAAAGACCCGAAATACCTTGCCATGGGAAAGACGTTCTTCGAGGACCTGGAAAAGTACTGCCGAACCGAAAATGGCTACACGGTTCTGAAGAGCGTCGTGACGAAGGAAAAGGGCGACCTGATGCCGAGCTACTTCCTCGCCGAGACGCTGAAGTATCTCTACCTTCTCTTCGCTCCGGACGACACGCTCGCTTTCGACCGCGTGATCTTCAACACTGAGGCGCACCCGCTGCGGCGGTAGTCGAGCGGCGTGCCCCCTAGTTCGGGATATTCCCCTGGCGAAGTCCCCTCGCGCCCTCGACGCTCGTAGCGGCGAGTCGCTCAATGAACGGGATCCCGGGGTTTTCGCTCCGCAACGCCTGGAATTCCGACGTGGCTTCACTGATCGCTCCTGCGTGCCACAACGAGAGGCCCAGCAGCAATCGCGATCTCGTGCGGCGAGCGTCCTCGATCTCGCGTGCGGAGTCGGCCGAGACGATTTTGAAGACGGCTGGAGCAGCGGGAGGTTGCGGATAGGTCCTCTCCCGTCCCTCCCGCATCTCGACGATGCTCCATGACAGGACTTCGCTTCTTGGAAGCCCCGATTCCGGCCTCCAGTTCCGTGCGTCGAGGTCCGGGCTCGCAGCGAGAAGCGAAAACTTCGAATTGAAGACCTGCACTCGATATCGAGCGCCGGCGCCGCCGAGCCACTGAAAAATCGGGCGATCGTCCACGACGACGATGGAAAGCGGAGCGACGGGGCGTACAGGTGGCGGGGCGACGGGTTCTCCGCGTTGAGTCTCGCGCTGACGAGAGACCTCGAGCGCGGCCGCCGGAATGTCGAGGTCCGGATGAAGCATGAGCGCCTCGACCCGCTGGCGCCAGATCGGCGGCACGCCCCAGACCTTCTTCTGATCGAGCGAGAAAAGGAGCAGTCCGTCCCTCAGGGGCATTGACGCGGAGGAACGCGCGAATTTGCTCGTCGCTCTCTGCTGCGGCCGGGAGACGCGCAGCAGCACACCGAAGCCCGCGAGCAACGAGGCCGCGATCGCGATTGCAGCCGCTTTTCTCCAACGTCGCGCCGGCGAAGCTTCCTCCACCCATGCAACGAGTTGCTCATCCATTCGACGCTCGCGTCCTCCTGCCTCATGAAGCTCGCGGTTCAATGCCGCGGCGACGACCTCGGCAGGATGCCCGACTGAAAGCAGCGCCGAACACGCTTCGCATTCCGCGAGGTGGTCGCCCACGACCAGAACCTCCTCGGGCTCGAGTGTGTTCGAGCGCCAGCGTGCGACCTGTTCCGACGTCAGATGGGCCATGGGCACCTCCTCCAGCTCATCGAGGTCGCGCCATTCGCCTGGCGAGGCGTTCACGAGCCGACTTTCGCAGGTTGATGATCTGCTGGCGCGTCCCACCGACGATCGAAACGATCCGCTCGTCGGCCAACGGAAGATCTTTCCAGAGCTTGGCCAGATCGTTCGCGGGGAGAGCCAACGCCGCCGCAATCTGGCGCACGGACGCGACCCTGAGCGAGGGAAGAACCCGGGCAACGCTCTCCCCGTCCCCGAGCCTCAGATGCAGAAGCAGAGCCTGACGCTGCCGAACGGGCAAGACCACGATTTCGCTCCACAGGATCTCGAGGTACTGCCGCGTTTCGAGCCGAGAAGCCGGATCCCGTTGATCGACGAGAACGGGCGGCGCCGGCTCCTCCGCTCGTGCGAACGCCTCGACGAGATCCGACAGCGCGACCGGCCCGCCCGAGGCCCGGAAGATCTCCTCGAGGGTCTCCCGGAGGCCGACGGCGTCGGGGGCAGAATCGGCGGAAATCGCGGCCAGGCCCGCCATCGGAAACGCCTCGGGGCTTCCGGCCCAGGAAACGCGGCCGCAGAGGACCGGGTCTCGCCCCCAGATGGCCAGATGACGCGAGTGGGTGAGGACATACCGCAGGCGGCTGTTGAGGCGTCCTCGCACGGGATCCCGGCCGCGCTTGTGATCCTCGACGACATTGTGCGCCGTGGCAGTCACGTAATCCCGAAGGTCGCCAACCGGCGCCGCTTCACGATCCGCCAGGACTCGGCGCACCTTCGCCAACAGGCGCAGCAGAGTTTCGCTTTCGAGGTCCTCCGCTTCGGCGGGAGAAATGACCGCCCTCTTCGTCTCCGCGATCATGACGCGGCCGACGAGCGGTGCGATGTGTCGATCGAAGAGCGTCTGGATGCCCTGCTCTCGCGCTTCCGCGTCGTTTCGGGCGGCAAGCAGCCGCGCGATCAAGGGATCATGTTGCCCTGAGGATCGGATCGGCCTACAACCTCGCCCCAATCATGGGGTCGCGGCGGGGGACTCCCGAAAGGCGCGTTTATTAGCGTCCATCCCCGACGACTTCGAATGCCGCCCAGTAGTAAGGATGCGCATAGCGAGGGTCGCGGCGCAGGGAGAGCTCGGCTCCCCGAAGGGCCTCGGCCTTTCCGTCCCCGGCGAGGAGGCGGCGGTGCAGATCCACCATCAGGCGACTCGTCGCCACGGAATCCGTCTTCCAGTCGGCGACGACGGCCGTCGGGGTTCCCGCGGCCAACAAAGCCCAGGACAGCCCGATGATCCCCTCGCCGGCGTGGAACATTCCGCGCCCGGTTTGACAGGCGGAAAGGACGACGAGATCCGCGTGAAGCGACAGATCGGCGATTTCGCGGGCTTCCAGCAGGCCGTCCTCGTCCTGTTCCCCCGCCGCCGCGCCGAGGACGACCGAGGAATACATCGGCGCTCCGTCGTCGAGCAGCCCGTGGGTCGCCAGGTGGATGACGTCGAATCGCCCGGCTTCTTCTTTGAAGACATGCTCCCGGGCTTCGGTCCCGACGCGGACTTCGCTGCGCCCGGAACCGTAGAGCCGCCCGATGGCGCGCACTTCGTCCTCGGCATCCGGCAGCGGGCCGAGCTCGGGGCCACGTTCGACGGCGGCGATTCGATCGGCGGTCCTCCCGCTGATCGTCGGATTGCCGAAAGCGAGAAGGCGAGGTTTCTCACGCCTGCGTGGCGCGCCGCTTCGCAACGGGAGCGAGCTCAAGGACGGAGTTCGATAGATCGCGACCTGCTCGATCATCGCGCGCCCCGACCGGTTCCGAAGCACTGAAAACGGAACCCGCCAGAGCGCTCCGTCGGGAACGATCGCAAGCTGTCGAACTCCTCGGATGTCCGGCTCCACAGGCGAAAGCAGAAGGTCATAGAGATCGCGAGCGGAGTGCGCGAATCCGGGATCGCGACTTGCGACCGCGTTCGCCAGCGCTTCGACGCGTCGAGTGATTTCCGACCGTGCGAGAGGGATTTCGACAACCCGAAATTCCATTCCGGACGGTCCGTGGCGCGCGGTGAACGCGTACGTGCATTGATCCCGAACCACGTATTCGATTGCGGCGGCGTCGGCAGGGATCCGCTCGGGCAGGGAAGCGAGGACGTCGACCTCGGGAACACGACGAGCGCGGAGAGTGGGATACTTGAGGAAAAGCTCCTCACGGAGAGTTTCGAGCGCAACGCGAACGGAGTCGAGCTCGTGCGACAGAGCGGGATTGACGGCCCGGCCGCCGGCGAGCAGCTGTCGATTCAGCGTCCGGACGCGCTCCTCGAGCTTTTCTTCTTTCTCCTTTTCCTCGCGCGTCATCTCGGCGGAAAGGTCGACTTTTCCCCTCTCGAGAACGTCCCGCAATGCGCGCGCCTTCGAGCTCTCCGCGACGGAGAGCCCGTCTCGGGCGCGGCCCTCCGCCACGAGAAGCCCGACGAGCTCCGAGTAGGGAGCGAGTCTGGCTTCGAGATACCTCGCCCGGCCCATCTCGTCGGCGCCGACCTGTCCTCGCGAGGCCTCCACCGATCCGATCGCCGCCCGAAGGGTCGCTTCCGCCTCGGCATCGCGATGCTCCGCATGCAGGGCTCGGGCGAGAGCCGCATGAGCTTCCCAGGGGGCCGCGAAGAGACCCATCCGGCCGGCGCCGTCTTCGGACGCCGCGGCCCGGCAAGCCTCCTGCGCAAAACTCACGGCCTCCGCCGCGCGGTCCTGGGCGAGCCGCAGCGCGCTCATCGTTTCGGCGAAGGTCGCTTCCACCCGGCGGTCATCCCAGGTGAGTTGGATGTCTTTGAGCACGCTCTCCGCCCTCTTGAGCTCCCCGAGCCGGATCAGAATGTTGGCTTCCATCGTGGCCGTCTCGACGAGCTCGGTTTCTCTCGGACCGAAAGACGTCGCCGGCCGCTCGCCCTGGAAGTTGGCAGCCGGGTCGACCCGGAGCCGCTCGATCAGCGACAGCGCTTCCCGAAGTTGTCCCATGTCCATCCGGGCCCGAGCGACCGCGGACAAAGCCATGAGTACCAGATCCGGATCGCGCAGAGCACGCGCCCCGGCCTCGGCTTCGGCAAGCTCGGTCAGGGCAATCTGCGGGTTCCCGAGCTCCATCTGGACCTCGCTCAAGAGGAACGCGAGATCCACAGACCCGCGAAGCGAGGGATGCCGGCGAAGATTTTCCCGCTGCTTTGCCGCCAGCGCGACCGAATCCCCGAGCCTGCCCGCCCGGAACGCGATGAGGCTCGCCATGAAGAGCGCGCGCAGCCCGATCCGGGAATCATCGAGCTGATCGATCATCGACGCCGCGCCCCGGAGCTCCGCGATCGCCGCGTCCGCGTCGTTCTGAAACCAACTCGCGATTCCGACCGAAAAACGAGTCGAGGCCGCGGCGTCAGGGTCGCCGGAGCGTTCCGCCACCTCATTTGCCTGCCGCGCAAATCTCGAGGATTCGGCGGGATCGTGACTCGTCTCCATGAACGAGAACATGCGCAGAGCTTCGCTTTCGCTCACGAGATCGCCGATCGAGCGGCTCTTTTCGAGCACCCATGAAACGGTGTCGGGAACACTGGGCGGGTTGTCGCTCGCGGCCGCGTTCGCGATTTCGCGCAGGAACACTCCCCGATCGAGGTGGTCCTCGTATTCGAACGCCTCCTCGAGCCGCGGACGGGGGGCGGCGGAAAGGTCGAAGGCGAGCCGGCGCTCACGGGTCCATGCGGAGGAAGCGACCCATTCGCCGTGATCTTCGACGACCTCGAGACTCCACCAAGGAGGAAGCGCGACCTCGCGGCCGGCGCCGTTCACAGCCACGCCGTCGATTTCGAGAAGGAGCCGCCGCTCACTGCCGTGAGGCTCCTCCTCGAGGACCCGATGGGAACGGACGCGGATCGAGTGACGTTTCTCGAGAGTCTCGGTCACACCCTGCCATTCCGGGCCCTCCGCTCGGCCGCCGGCTGCAATCCGATCGAAGGATCGGGGGTCTCCCATCTGGAGCGCGGCCGCGAAAGATGCCGCGAGCGGCTCGAAGTCGCGACGGGGAGGCGAGCTCACCCCGGTTGCAGGGAACAAAAGACCGAGAAGGAGCGCCACGGGAAACATACGCCAAATGATAACGCTGGTGAACGCCGGTAATATCGCGCGGTTTACGGCGTCCCCGATCCTGGGCACTAAGCTTCGCGAGTTCTGAAAAACCACGGGTCCACGGATTTCGCGATGAATAAGGCCGCATGGCGAGCAGCTCTTCTTCTTTGCTCTTCCATCCTCCTTGCCCATGCCGCGGGCGCCGCCACGGTGACTCTCCAGGCGTTCCTGGATACGGATTACAACGCTTCGACCGGTTGCGCGATTTCGACTTCGGTCGGGACGTTCTCGGGCGCCGAATACGTGCTCACGACGACGGTCGATACGACGGCGGGAGAGGTCACGGGGGTGGAGCTCCAGAGCTGTTCCGGCGGCGTGCTGGGAGCTCCCTTTGCCGTGACGTCTCCCTATTCGCCGCCCTGGCCGATCGGTTTTGGGTCGGGCGTTTCGGGTTCCGCTTTGATCGAGAGTTATGTGCCGTTGTCGGCCCTTTCGGGCGCGGGGTTGATTCGCGCGGGATTTGTCTCGACCGATCAGGTCGGCGAACAGGACGGGATCCTGCAAGGGAGTCTTCTCGTCTCGGCTCCAGGGTCCACGCCGGCAACCGGGATCCCGACGCTTTCGCAATGGGGTTTTCTCGCGCTGACGCTGCTCTTGGGCCTGGCGGCGCTCATTGTGCTCAAGCGCGGCGCGGGCGGATCGTTGCTCGTGATACTGATCGTCGTGCTTCTGGGGGCGGGCGTGGCGTGGGCGGCGATCACGCTGACGGGCAACCCGGCCGACTGGTCGGGAGTGGCGCCGGTGGCCACCCAGGCGCCCGGCGCGAACCCGACGCATGCGGACCTGTACGCCGTTTACGCGGTGTCCGACGGGACGAGCCTGTTTTTCCGGTTCGACGTCAAGCTGTGCCCGATCATCACCGTGAGCCCGACGAGTCTTTCGGACGGGACGATCAACGCCGCCTACCCGTCCACGACATTCACGCAGAGCGGCGGTGTGGGAGCCATTGCCTGGTCGGAGAGCGGGGCGCTGCCCTCCGGGATGACGTTTTCGGGCGGCGGAACGCTCTCGGGCACTCCGTCGCAGACGGGAGCTTTCCCGATTACTTTCACGGCCACCGATTCGAACGGTTGCACGGGGAGCCAGGCGATCACGCTGACCATCAACGCCTGCCCGGTCATCACCGTGACGAACCCGGCCACCAATACCGGAACAGCCGGTGTCGCGTTTTCCCAGACGTTCACGCAGTCCGGCGGCGTGGGCACGATCACCTGGTCGGAGACCGGCGCGTTGCCGAGCGGGATCACGCTTGACTCAGCGACCGGCGTTCTCTCCGGCACGACGCACCAGGCCGGATCCTTCCCGATCACCGTCAAGGCCACCGACACCAACGGCTGCATCGGGAGCTCGACGTACACGCTGACGATTGCCTGCCAGACGATCACCGTCACGAACCCGGGCGTCAACAGCGGCACCGTGGACGCGGCGTTTTCCCAGACCTTCACGGACTCCGGCATCCTCGACACGGCGACCTGGAGCGAGACCGGGGCGCTACCCTCGGGCATCACGCTCAATTCCGCGACGGGTGTTCTCTCGGGCACGCCGACCGTCAACGGGAGTTTCCCGATCACCGTCAAGGCGACCGACAGCAACGGCTGCTTCGGGACGTCCTCATACACGCTGACGATTGCCTGTCCGACGATCAGCGTGACGGATCCGGCCACGACGACTGGGACGGTCGACGCGGCGTTTTCGCAGACGTTTACTCAGAGCGGCGCGCACGGGACTGCGACGTTCACGCTCGCCACCGGCTCGCTGCCGGCGGGCCTGACGCTTTCCACAGGCGGAGTCCTCTCCGGCACCCCGACTCAGACCGGCAGCTTCCCGATCGTGGTGACGGTGACCGATTCCAACGGATGCACGGGGACCGGCGCGACCTATACGTTGACGATTTCCTGCCAGACGATTACCGTGACGGACCCTGCGACGACGACCGGTACCGCCAACACGGCGTTTTCCCAGACATTCACCCAATCCGGCGCGCACGGCACGGCGACCTTTACGACTTCGAGCACCCCGCCCGCGGGCCTGACCCTCTCAACGGCCGGAGTTCTCTCGGGGACTCCCACGCAGACCGGCAGCTTCCCGATCGTGGTGACGGTGACCGACGCCAACGGCTGCACGGGTACGGGCGCGACCTACACGCTGGTGATCGGCTGCCAGATCATTACCGTCACGAACCCGGCCGAAACGGCCGGGACGATCAACGCGGCGTTTTCCCAGACCTTCACGCAGACCAACGCGATCGGGTCGGCGACGTTCACGACGGCGAGCACGCTGCCGGCGGGCCTGACGCTGGCCACCGACGGGACGTTGTCCGGCACGCCGACAGAACTCGGCTCCTTCCCGATCGTGGTGACGGTGACCGATTCCAACGGCTGCACGGGCACGGGCTCGACTTACACCCTTGTCATCGGCTGTCAGCAGATCACCGTCGAGCCCTCGTCGCTGCCTTCGGGGACCAGCGGCGCGGCGTATTCGCCGATCACGTTCACACAGACGGGTGGGGTGGGAACCATCACCTGGTCGGAGACCGGAAGCCTTCCGACGGGCAGCCTCTCACTCGACCCTTCGACCGGCGTTCTCGCAGGCACGCCGACACAGGCGGGCAGTTTCCCGATCACCGTCGCCGCGACGGATGCCAACGGCTGCACGGGCAGCCGGGACTACGTGCTCGTGGTCTCGTGTGTCGGCGCCACGATCACAGTCAGCCCGACCTCGCTCCCACAGGCGACGTCTGGGACGGCCTTCACGGCGACGTTTACCGGCAGCGGCGGAGCTGTTTCCTACACTTTCATGCAGAGCGGGACGCTGCCGGCGGGCTTGAACTTTCTGACCGACACGATCTCGGGCACGCCGACGCAGACCGGAGAATTCCCGATCACGATTGTCGCGACCGACACCAACG
This sequence comes from Thermoanaerobaculia bacterium, assembly GCA_050747885.1. Lineage (GTDB taxonomy): Bacteria > Acidobacteriota > Thermoanaerobaculia > UBA5066 > DATFVB01 > CAWEYG01. The sequence continues at coordinate 11,175 of JBOGJO010000031.1, read as the reverse complement.
GCTGCCAGGGCAGCCGGGACTACCTGCTGGTGGTGTCCTGCTCGGGGGTGACCATCACGGTGACTCCGGCGACGCTTTCAGACGGATTGATCAACACGGCGTACTCGGCGGTGACCTTTGGCGCAAGCGGCGGGACCGGGTCGTACACGTTCTCGCAGACGGGCGTTCTGCCGGCGGGGATGACGTATTCTTCGGGGACGCTCTCGGGCACGCCGACACAGTCGGGGGCGTTTCCGATTACTGTCGCGGCAACCGACGCGGCGGGCTGCGCGGGCAGCCGGGCCTACACGCTGACCATCGACGAGCCGCCGGCGATCACGAGCGCCAACAGCAAGCAGTTCCCGCCGAGCGTCTTCACCTCGTTTACGGTGACGACGACGGGGTTCCCGACGGGCGCTTCGATGGTGATCAGCGAGAGCGGCTCGCTGCCCACGGGCCTGACGTTTGTGGACAACCACGACGGGACGGCCACGATCTCGGGGACGCCCTCCGGCACGAGCTCTTTCCCGATCGTCATCACGGCCTCCAACGGGATCGCGCCGGACGCCACGCAGAACTTCACGATCCAGCTCTGCCCGGTCATCACCGTCACGAACCCGGCGACCAATACCGGGACGGCCGGGACCGCCTTCAGCCAGACGTTCACGCAGTCGGGCGGCAACGGCACGATCAGCTGGTCGGAGTCGGGCTCGCTTCCGACCGGCATCGCGCTGAACACCTCGACTGGCGTTCTCTCCGGCACGACGCACCAAGTCGGCTCGTTCCCGATCACCGTGACGGCGACCGATCAGGACGGCTGCCAGGGCAGCGGCGCGTCGTACACGCTGACGATTTCCTGCCAGACCGTCGGTGTCACCAACCCCGGCGTGAACACCGGAACGGTCGATGCGGCATTTTCCCAGACGTTCACCGACTCCGGCATCCTGGACACGGCGACCTGGAGCGAGACCGGGGCGCTGCCCTCGGGCGTCACACTCAACCCCTCGACGGGCGTCCTCTCGGGCACCCCGACCGTCAACGGCAGCTTCCCGATCACCGTCAAAGCGACCGACACGAACGGCTGCTTCGGGACAGGCACGACCTATACATTGACGATTGCCTGCCAGACGATCAACGTGACGAACCCGGCCACGACGACCGGCACGGTGGATGCGGCTTTCAGCCAGACGTTTACTCAATCCGGCGCGCATGGCACCGCGACGTTCACGACGGCGAGCACGCTGCCCTCCGGTTTGACGCTCTCGACCGCCGGCGTCCTCTCAGGGACTCCGACCGTCAAGGGCAGCTTCCCGATCGTGGTGACGGTGACCGACGCGAACGGCTGCACCGGCACGGGCTCGACCTATACATTGACGATTGCATGCCAGACCATCACCGTGACGAAGCCGGCCACCACGACCGGCACGGTGGACGCGGCGTTTTCCCAGACGTTTACCCAGAGCGGCGCGCACGGCACGGCGACCTTTACGACCGCAAGCACGCTGCCCGTCGGTTTGACGCTCTCGACCGCCGGAGTCCTTTCGGGCACGCCGACCCAATCTGGAAGCTTCCCGATCGTGGTGACGGTGACCGATAGCAATGGCTGCACCGGCAGCAGCTCGACCTACACCCTCGTCATCGCCTGCAACGTCATCTCCGTGACGAACCCGGTAAATGCCGCCGGCACGGTCAACGCGGCGTTCAGCGAGCAATTCACACAGTCGGGCGGCGTGGGAACGATCACCTGGTCGAAGAGCGGAGCTCTTCCGACCGGCATCACGCTGAACGCCTCGACCGGAGTCCTCTCGGGCACGCCGACGGTCAAAGGCACCTTCCCGATCACGGTCACGGCGACCGACAGCAACGGTTGCCAGGGCACGGGCGCGACCTACACCCTCGTCGTCGCCTGCCAGACGATTACTGTGGGACCGTCGTCGATTCCTTCGGGGACGAGCGGTGTCGCGTATTCCTCCACGTTCACGCAGGCGGGCGGAGTGGGAACGATTACCTGGTCGGAGACCGGGAGCCTTCCAACCGGCACACTGGCGCTCAACCCTTCGACCGGAGTCCTCTCGGGCACTCCGACGCAGACGGGGACCTTCCCGATCACGGTCACTGCGACCGATGCGAACGGCTGCACGGGCAGCCACAGCTATCTCCTGGTGATCGCGTGCTCGGGGACGGCAATCACGCTGTCGCCGGGATCGCTCCCGACGGTGACGGTCAACACGGCGTATGCCGGGACGACGTTCACGGCGGTTGGCGGAACGGGGACTTACACGTTCGCCGAGGCGGGCGCGCTTCCAGCCGGCATGACGTTTGTCGCCCCGACCCTGTCCGGAACGCCGACTGAGACCGGGAGCTTCCCGATCACCGTTTCGGCGACCGACGGCAACAATTGCGCGGGAAGCCAGGACTACCTGCTCGTCGTCACGTGCAACGGCACGACGGTCACCGTCGGCCCGGCGTCGCTGACCTCCGGCACGGTTGCCGTGGCCTACACACCGGTGACCTTCACCGGGTCCGGCGGGACGGGTTCGTACACATTTGTCGAAGCGGGCGCGTTGCCGACGGGGATGACCTTCGATGTTCCGACGGAGACGCTCTCGGGCACGCCGACGAAGTCCGGGACCTTCCCGATCACCGTCTCGGCCACCGACGCCAACGGCTGTGCGGGGGAGACGGCTTACAGCCTCGTCATCGTCTGCCAGGCCATCAACGTCACGAACCCGGCGACCAACACCGGGACGGCCGGCACGGCCTTCAACCAGACCTTCACGCAGTCGGGCGGCAACGGCACGATCACCTGGTCGGAGTCGGGAACGCTCCCCACCGGTATGACCTTCCACACGACGACCGGAGTTCTCGACGGTACCCCGTCGCAAACCGGCAGCTTCCCGATCACCGTGACCGCGACCGACGCCAATGGATGCCAGGGAACCGGCGCGAGCTACAGCCTCACGATCGTCTGCCCGACGATCACCGTCGCGCGCAACGGCGGCGGCAGCTTCCCGCAGGGCTCATACAACGCCGCCTACGCCGGCCAGAGCGTGGTCGCCTCCGGTGGCAGCGGCACCTATACCTACGCCGTGACCTTGGGCGCACTGCCGACTGGCCTCTCGCTCGGCACCAACGGCGCCATCACCGGCACCAGCACCACAGCAACCGGGGTGTTCAACTTCACCGTCACTGCCACCGACTCCAATACCAGCTGCACCGGCTCGCAGGCGCTCAGCATCAGCGTCGGAGCAGCGGTCGTGAACGACGTCTACGCCGCCAGTGGCGGTAATGCCGGCACGACCGATTCGGTCGGTAACACGCAGTCGGTGGCCGCCGCCTTCTCCACGCCGGCCACGCCGTTCGCTTCCTATGCGAACAGCGTGCTGGCGAATGACTCCTCGAACGCGGTCATGACCGTCTCGACGAGCTCGGTCACCAACGCCGCCGGCACCATCACATTCAACACCTCCGGCGGCTGGTCCTATGTGCCGGCCGTGAACTTCACTGGCACCGCCACCTTCGCATTCAACGTCGTCACGAGTGGCGTCACGACCGCCAGTCAGGTCCAGATCGCCGTCTCCAGCAAGGTCTGGTACGTCGACAACAGCGGTTCGAATGGCGACGGCCGCTCCAACACGCCATTTAACACCCTGGCCGGCGCCTCCACCGCATCGGCCACGGGCGAGATCATCTACGTGAATACCGGCAGCGGTACCACCGGCCAGGCTGCCGGTATCACCCTCAAGGCCAACCAGCAGCTGATCGGTCAGGGCGTAGCCCTCGTGGTCAACGGCAATACGCTCGCCGCGGCGGGAACGAAGCCGCAGATCACGAACACCACGGCGACGAGCGACGCCGTAACGCTCAACGACGGCAACACGATCAAAGGCGTGACGATCACCGGCGCCACGCGCGACGGCATCTCCTCGGTCGTCACGCACGCCGGCTTGACCGTCGACACCGTCACCGTCCAGAGCAACACGAACGTCGGTGTTGATCTCATCAGCATGACTGGCACAGTGACGATCACGAACTCGTCGATCTCGACGGCCGGCAACCAGGCGATGACCGTCAACAACGGCACCGCCGCGGTGACGGTCAACAATACGAACACGCTTGCCGGCGGCACCGGAACGGCGTTCTCCGTCATCAACCGCCCGGCCAGCGCGGGCGCCATCGCCGTCGGCGCCACGATCACCGGCTCGGCGATTCAACTCCTGTCGAACACCTCCGGCACGATCAGCTTCACCGGCTCGCAGACTCTGTCGAGTGCAACCGTCAACGCCATCACCATGACCACCAACACGGGCGCGACGATCAGCTTCAGCGGCACACTCAGCGTGACCACGACCACCGGCGTCCCGTTCCAGGCCTCCGGCGGCGGCACGTTGAACGTCACCGGCACGGCGAACCTGACATCCGGCGCGGCGACGAATGGTCTCAGCATTAACGGCATGACGATCGGCGGCTCCGGCGTGACGTTTACGAGCGTCTCGACCACGGGCGCCACGACCGGCATCAATCTCGTCAACTTCGCCGCGGCTGGAACGGTGTCGGTCAACGGCGGCACGATCTCGAATGGAACGACCGGCATCTCGCTGCAGGGCACGAACACGAGCCTGACGCTCGCCGGCGTCACCATCACTGGACCGGCCACCGGCATCACGAACACGACGAACTTCGGCACGCTGACGATCGGCAGCAGCGTGAATGTCTCGGCGGCGGCGGCTCTGAACCTGACGACCGGCACGATGACCGGTACATTCGCCAACATCAGCGGGACAGGCGGAACCAACGGAATCAATCTGACGAGCATCGGCGGAACCTCGGGTGCGTCGGCAGGTTCGCTGGCCGGTGCGAGCGGCGCCGAATTCCTCGTCAGCGGCGGTGGCGGCAGTTTCAGCTACGCCGGCAGCATCACGCAGAACACGGCAGGTCAGCGCGCGGTCGACATCCAGAACAAGTCGGGCGGCACGATTGCGCTGTCAGGAGCCATCGGCGGAGCTGTGTTCCTCAATAGCAACACCGGGGCGACCATCAATTTCACCGGCGCGATCACGGCGAGCACGGGCTCGAGCGATGCCTTCACGGCCACCGGCGGCGGGACCGTCAGCGCGACGAATACGACCAGCACCCTGACGACGACGTCGGGCACTGCGCTCAACGTAGCCAATACGACGATCGGTGCGGGAAACCTCACATTCCAGAGTATCTCGTCGAACGGCGGCAACAACGGCATCATCCTGAACAACACAGGTGCGAGCGGCAATCTCCAGGTGCTTGGTACGGGTGCCGCGGGCACCGGCGGAACCATCCAGCACGAGACGGGTGCCGAGGGGAGCCCGGTCGAGGCCGCGACGCTCGGTGTCGGCATTTTTCTCAAGTCGACGATGAACCCCTCCCTGAACTGGATGAGCCTGCACGACTTCTCGAACTACGCCATCGTCGGCACGGACGTCGCCGGCTTCACCTTGACGCATACCACCGTCAGCGGGACCAACGGTACGGGTACCAACGCTCATGGTGGAGTTGGCGAAGGCGACGTCTACTTCACGCGCTTGACCGGCTCAGCTACGGTGGACAACTGTACTTTCAGCGGCGCGGCCTACGATACCTTCCACGTCTTCAACAACACCAGCCAGAGCCTGAACCGCTTCACGATGACGAATTCGACTCTGGGCGCCACCGACACCGCCGGCAACGATGGCCTCGTCTTCCAGGCCACGGGAGGCACACTCAACGTGACCGTTCAGGATACGCACTTCACGGGTGAGCGCGGCGATGCCTTCCAGATGGATCTGCACGGAACGATGTCGTCCGACCTGATCTTCGGCGGGGTCGGGCACGGCAACACCCTGACCAATGCGATGAGCACGGCCAATTCGCTCGGCGCGGACGTCAACGTGGGTGGCGGCAATGTCGGTGACAACGTCACCTTCACCTTCAATATCTCGAACAATTCGATCAACGGTGCCATCCAGTCGGCCATCGCCGTCGGATTGGGAACAGGGACGCACAACACGACCGGCACCATCAACGGAAACACTGTGGGAACGGTGGGAGTGGCCGAAAGCGGCTCGTTCGGAGGCTCCGCGATCGCCTGGACGCACAGCGGTGGCAGCGGCCACAGCATCGCCACGATCACCAACAACCAGGTCCATCAATACAATAATGAAGGCGTCAACCTGACGTTTGGCGGTTTCGGCACCGCTGGCGCGGACCTCACTGCTACGGTCACGGGCAACGCCATCAGCGACCATGGCCTGAATGCATCGCAGGGGTTCCTGTTCACTGCCGGTACGGCCGGGACGCCGAATCCGCAGGACACCGGTGCGGCCTGCCTGACTTTGACGGGAAACACCTTCACCAATTCGTTTGGTCCAGGCGCTTCCACGGATATACGCATCCGGGAGCGCTTCGATGTCAAGGTCGGTTTGCCCGGTTACGGCGGCCCATCAGGAAGCGGCAGTGGCACACAGGTTCAGACGTTCGTGTCGGGCAATAACAGTGCAGCGACCGCCAGCGTCCCTGATCCATCGCTGGGTACGAACAACGGAACCAGCAACGGCTTCTTCGGAAGTTGCCCGTCTGGAACTTAGGATCTGGTTCCGGGGTCAGGCCCCTCGTCATAGCGTCGAACGAAATGAGACATGGGAATTCTGGGGACGGTCTTGTGGTCATGTTTTATTTCCCGGCGCCACCGAAAGGTCTTCTGGCCGTGAAATCCGTTTCACAAACGGTGTCGGTCGTTCAGGCCGCGATCTTCGATGCGCCGCCGGGACCAGACTCGCCGAAGATCCGAAGGGTTAGCTTCTCTCCCGTTCTTCTCGAAGCGCTTCGAACTCGGCGATGGATTCGAAGTCCTTGGGCCGTCCCGCGGCACGCTTCACTTCCTCGACAAACGCCAGGACCGAGATCATCTTTCTCAAGCGCTCATCGGGCGTGAGCCGGAGGTTCTCTCGCAGGAGAGTGCGATCCACATCTTTCTTGTAGAGATCGATGATCTCGTCGATCGACGAGCGCCGGATCGTTGACTCGCGAGGCTCGAGCTTTGCCATCGATCGATTCTACGCCCCTGGTGGGATCGCGGGGCATCCTCGATGCGCCGTCGGGCCGTCCTTACGGCGGACGCGAAATGCCGTTCTACCGACGGAACAAGCGAGAAGTCATTCCCCTCATCTGCCCGCCCGGAAGTTGATCCCGGCCTCCTCCCGATATCAGCGGGTTGATTCCCCTTCGTGAGTGGCATAGCGTACTCGCGTGACCTCAAAGAGGCTCGATCTCTACGCCGGGGAGGACCCCCGCTTTCTTCCCGCGTATCCGTTGCGGGAGGCGGCGCTTTGCCTCCGGGTTCCCGTCGCTACATTGCGTGTCTGGAGCCTGGGTCGAAGCTACCCGACCACTCATGTCATCAAGAAGAGTGCGCCGATGATCGAAATCGCGAGCCGCGAGGACAGGTTGCTCTCGTTCGTGAATCTCATCGAAGCTCACGTTCTGCGCGGTCTCCGTACGAGACATGAGTTCACGATGAAGCACGTACGAACGGCGCTTGGAGAGCTTGGGAGGCACCAACCTCAGAGGCACCCGTTGGCGTTCGAGGACTTTCTCACCGATGGCGTAGATCTTTTTGTCGATCGCTTTGGAAAGCTGATCAATCTGAACAGGGCGGGACAGATCGCGATGAAGGAGACGCTCTCTGCTCACCTTCAGAGAATCGAACGTTCAACTCCCGACGGGCCTGTTCGTTTCTTTCCGTTCATCAGGTCGGAGGACGTCGCGGGGTCTCGAACGGTTGCTGTTTCACCCGCTATTGCCTTTGGGCGGCCGGTTATCGACGGAACGCGAATCACCACAGCCGAGATCGCGGGCCGCGTCAACGCAGGCGAGTCAGTCGAAACAGTAGCGGAGGACCTCGATCTCGCGCCGGCGCAAGTCACGGACGCGATCCTCTTCGAGCAAGAAGCCGAAGCTGCCGCGTAACCTCCCGCCACTTTTCCTCGATGAGAATGTGGCAGGGAGGGCGCTCGCTGAGGCTCTGAGGAATCTTGGGCTCGACGTCAAGTTGAGTCATGTCGAATTCGGTCGCGGCGCAGAGGACTCGGTTTGGTTGCCCGAGATCGGCCAGCGCGGTTGGATTTTGCTGACAAAGGACCGGGCCATAAGAAGGCGAAAACCAGAGCTCAACTCACTTCGCCGTGCCAGGGTTCGCGCGTTCTTCTTCGCCTCTGGCGACTTGACTAGCGCCCAGATGATTCGGTCTTTTCGAAAAGCCCTTCACCGTATCGCGCGAGCTATCGAAAAGGAGCAGCCGCCCTTTTTGAAGCGGATCACCCCGTCTGGAGAGCTCACGGATTTGGAGTAATCCGCGACAGCAGCCACGCCGCCGCGGCCGTTCCGGCGACACCCAGAGCGGTGGCAACCAGAAACGTGAAAGAGGGCCGGATCGTCCAGAGGAGTCCGCCGACGGTCGCCGCGCCCGCGACCGAAAACCCACGGATCGCGTAGTACAGGCCGACGGTGTGGCTAAGGCCGATTCCGCGCAATCGCAGTCACAAAAAAAATGCGGCCCCGGCGGGGTCGCGCGGGGCCGCGAAAAAATTTGGCGAACGAGGTTCAGCGGTCCTGGCGCTCGTGGTCGCGGTCGTGGTGGTGGTGTTTTTCCTTCCAGCCGCGATAGTCTTCGCCTTCCACGACAGTCTGATTGGACCAGTGGCCGGGCTCATAGCGGTAGTAGCCGGAGTCCCGCTGGTAGCGCGGCGTGACCCAGGTGACGCCGGTTTCGGCGGGCCGGTCCCATCGTCCCGGGGTCCACATCCAGCGGCTTCCCTGCCAGCCCCAGTAGCCGCCCACCCACACATAGCCGTCTCCCGGCCGCCGCGGGATCCGCTCGTGCCGAAGACGCGGCGGCCGCGAGTGAGTAATGTGGATCTCGAGGTTCGGCACCGGAATTTGAGCCGCCGCCGGAATCGAGAGGAGCGACGCCAGGAGAATCGGCGCGCTCGATTTCAGGATCTTCGAAAGCATTCATCACCTCCAGGGAGGATCAAAGCAACCGTCGTGCCAGCTGCCCGTCCGAGCGTTTCGAGAGGTATCGCGCCGGCGGCCCCGGACCCGAGGCCGCCGGCGTGCGTCCGCGCCGGCCGCGCCCTACGGCGTTTCGCGCGAGATCGCCTCGAACTCCTTTGCCACGTCTCCGAGCTCGCGGCGCAAGGCTTCGACGCGGTCGACGAGATACCCGGCCGGCTTGCCTTCCCAGCTCATGAGGGCCCCATACACCCGGTCGAGGTGCTCTCGAATGCGCTCTTCTCCGGTGATCGCTCCGCCTTCCTTCGTCGCCACGATCTTCTTTTTCGCCGCTTCGAGCTTCTCGGCCTTTTCCCGGAGCTTGCGACCTTTCGGGTCCGAGGCGGAGAAGCCTTTCAGCTTCGCGGCGACATCCGCGCGGGCCGCGTCGATCCGGTCGTTGAGATCGCTCATTTCGCCGAAGAGGGCGTGCGCCTTCATGACGGCGTCGTACTGGGCCGTTCGGTCCGCCGCGGAATAGCTGGCGCGGCGGTCCACGCCGATCTCAAGCTTCGTTTCGAAGGTTTCCGGCCCTTTCGTGAGCCTCACGGTGTACGTGCCGGGAGGAACGCGGGGCCCCTGCGACGAGCTGAAGGCGAGCTGGGCGGCGCGGGGCACGCGGGGCGGCTTGACCTGCATCGACCACACGACCCGGTTGATTCCGCGACGTTTCGAGGCGGAAAGCGTGTCGATGACCTTGCCCGCGGAACCGAGAACCTCGAGCTTGATGGGCCCGAAGAGATGCCGTGTCCGCTGGTAGTAGTTGATCACCGCGCCGCCCGCGGGATTCTGTCCGACGAAGGTCGCGTCGCCCTCGACCCAGCCTCCCGTGGCCGGAATCCGCTGCTGCACAGGCCTCGACGGCAGGAAGGCGGCATCTTTTGCGAGGGCCTCCGCCGAAAGGCTGCGGAGAGGAGTGATGTCGTCGATGATCCAGATTCCCCGGCCATGGGTCGCCAGGATGAGATCGCGATCACGCGGATGGACCTGGATGTCCCGAACGGCCACGCTCGGGAAGTCCCCGCCCTTGAACTGCGCCCAGTGTCCGCCGCCGTCGACGGAAATCCAGAGGCCGAATTCGGTGCCGACGAAGAGGAGCGACGGCTTGACGAGGTCCTCTTTGACGACGTGGGCGTAGCCGCGGAGCCCCTGGTCGGGTCCCGCGATGCGACTCCACGATTTCCCGAAATCCGAAGTCCGGAAGACCCACGGCGTCATGTCGCCGTAGGTGTGGCGGTCGATGGTGGCGTAGGCCGTCGCCGCGTTGAACCGGCTCGCCTCGAGGCTGCTCACCCAGGAGCCTTTCGGAACGCCGGGGAGGGCCGCGGCCACGTTCGTCCAGCTCTTTCCGCCGTCCCGGGTGAGTTGCAGGTTGCCGTCATCGGTGCCGACCCAGAGGACCTTCGAATCCAGCGGCGACTCGGAGATCGCATAGATCGTGGTGTTCATTTCCGCAGCCGAGTTGTCCACGGTCACCCCCCCGGACTGCTCCTGCTTTTGTTTCTCGGGGTCGTTGGTCGTCAGGTCGGGCGAAATTCGATCCCAGGATTCTCCTCGATCGCGGGATCGGAAAAGAAATTGCGCGCCGAGGTAGATCGTTCCCTTCTGCGTGGGGCTCGCGACGATCGGGGCGTTCCAGTTGAAACGGAGCTTTTCGTGATACCCGGCCTTGGGCTGGATGTCGCGCGCCGATCCCGTGCGGCGGTCGAATCGCGTGATGCTGCCTCCCTGGGCTTCCGAGTAAACCGCGTCGGGGTCGGAAGGATCGGGAATCGTCCAGAACCCGTCTCCGTTGGGGATGGCTTCCCAACGCGAGTTCGTGATCCCGCCCGGGTGCGCAGAGTCGCCGATCCATGAGCTGTTGTCCTGAAGGCCGCCGTAGACCTGGTAGGGATCGCGGTCGTCGACCGCCACATGGTAGAACTGCGAGATCGGAAGATTCATCGCGTGCAGCCAGCGGTTGCCGCCGTCCTGAGAGATCCAGAGGCCTCCGTCGTCGCCTGCGACGATGTGCTGCACGTTGTCCGGGTCGATCCAGACGTCGTGCCAGTCGCCGTGTCCGCCGCCTCCCGAGTAGGAGAACGTCTTGCCGCCGTCTTCGCTGACGGTCAGGTTGCCGCCGGGCTTGAAGAG
>JBOGJO010000030.1:0-2857 GCA_050747885.1 Thermoanaerobaculia bacterium | reverse complement strand
TCACCCCCTGCACCCCGGACGGGGGCTTCGCCCCCGCGACCTGCCCGGAGGGCGGGGGAGCCGGGCAGCAAAGGGGCACGAGGGCTCCTGTGGAACCCGGACCGGGGTTTTGCGCCCCGGACCACCGCCAGGAGGTATTCGCTCCTGGACCTCAGACCAGGGAGGCCCCGTCGGCCCCCCGGACCCCAGGCCGGGTCAGTTCGTCCCCCGGCCGCGAAGGGGAGCGCATTGGCGCAATCCGTCAGCGATCGGCGGCGTAGCAGGACGAAAGGAGAAGCAACCATGACCACCAGGAAAGACAAAGGCACCGTCGACAAATGGGCGAAACGGATCGTCCATTCTTACATCGAATTATCCGACGAGGAGGAGGCCTTCGTCGCGGCCAAGGCCGCCAAAAAGGGCCTTACCATCGAAGAGTACGTCCGCGTGCGTTGCGGTTTTCCGCCGTGAGCCGGCTCTGGTGCGGGTATGGCCAGCGGTAGCGACAAGCGACAGCGGAACAGGCGGGGTTACATCCGCTGCAACGACGATGAATTCAACCGCATTGCCGCCAAGGCCGATAACGCTGGCCTCGGTTTCGGGGCCTTCATGCGCGCGGCGGCCCTCGGCAGTCCGGGACCGCGCGCCCAGCGCCGTCCGCCGGCGGATCACAAGGCCCTGCGTCAGATTCTCGGCCAGGTCGGGCGCGTCGGGAACAACATCAACCAGATTGCACGCGCCCTGAACGTCGGCGATGAGCCCACGCTTCCGGAGGTCCAGGAAGCCCTTCGCGCCTGCCGCGAAATCAGGAACGCGATACTTGTCGCCCTTGGCAAGAACCCCGCCCCCGGCGGCCCATGATCATCAAGGGGGGAAGCCGGGGCGGACCAGCCCAGCTTGCACGGCACCTCCAGCGCCGGGATACCAACGAAAACGTCCATATCCTTGAACTCCAGTCCGTGACGCCGGACCTGGCCGGGGCGTTCCTCGACTGGCAGACCCTCGTCGAAGGCACGCGCGGCAGCAAAGGCCTGTACCACGCCAATATCGACCCCGCGAAGGACTACACCATGACCCGGGAGCAGTGGCAGCGCTCGGTCGAAGTCCTCGAAAAGGAACTGGGCCTTGAAGGCCAGCCCCGCGCCGTCGTCCTGCACGAAAAGCATGGGCGAGAGCACATCCACGTCGTCTGGGCACGCACCGACATCGACGAAATGATCCTGCGCTCCGACAGCCAGAATTATCAGGCCCACGAACGCGCCAGCCAGCAGCTCGAGCAGGAATTCGGGCACGAGCATGTGCCCGGCAAGCACGCGAAGCGGGACCGGGAGAAACAGCCCGAATTTCCAAGGGCTGAAGCCGATCACGCCGAATGGCAGCAGGGAGAGCGGACCGGCATCGACCCCGCCGCGCGCAAAGAGCAGATCACCGCCCTCAAACAAGCGTCCGACAACGCCCGGGCGTTCAAGGCCGCGCTCGAAGAGCAGGGCTACATCCTTGCCAAAGGCGACCGCCGGGATTTCGTCATCGTCGACCAGACCGGAACCATTCACAGCCTCGGCCGGCAGATTCACGGCGTCAAACCCGCCGAATTGCGCGAATTCATGAAGGAGGTTGACCGCGAGTCCCTTCCGACCGCGACGCAGGCAAAAGAGCTTCAACAGCAGCGGCAGGAGGAAGTCCCGAAAGAGGAGGTTCGGAAGCAGGAGACCCAAGAACAGGAAACCCGGAAAAAAGAGGAAGTCCAGAAAAAGGAAACGCAGAAACAGGAAGTTCAGAAAGAGGCTGCGAAGAAGACCGACGCTGAACCTGCGAAACTCCCGGAACCGGTTTCAGATCCCGTTCGCGCTCAAACCGAGGCTCTCAAAAAAGCCTTCGCCGAACGGCAAGAAGCAGACCGCCGTCAGCTTGTCGAAGCGCAAAAGGGCGCAGTCACCGACCTGCGCCATACGCTCGACCGCGGCACCCGCGAGAAACTCGGCCGCCTCGACGCCACCCACCGCGCCCAGGCGGAAGCCCTGCGCGCCCGGCGCGAGCAGGAGCAGAAGCCCGCCGGTGTCGCCGGCGTCTTTCATTCCGCCAAGGACATTTTCTCTCCGGGCCGCGTCGCCGAACGCGAAGCGGAGCTCCGGCAGGAGCAGGAAGATCTCGCCCAGAGACAGAAGAAAGAGCGTGACGACTACTCCGCGCTCTTGCAGCAGACGAACGGGCTGGAAATCGAGAACCTCACGGAACGGCATGCGCAGCAACTCCGCGACCATGCCACCAGAGGCGAGGAAGATCTCGAACGCTACCTTCGCGAGCAGGAAGCCGCCCGCAGGCTCCAGGCTGAACTTGAGGAACGCGAGAGGCAGCGCGAGGAAGAACGCACCAGGGACGGCCCCGAGAGGCCGCCGCCCTCGCGCTCGCTCTGAGCGGCTCTCGCTTCCTGCGACCAAAGCTGAGCCGCCTCTTCAACCAGGTTGCACAGGTTCGCCAGCGGATCGCGCGGTTCGTGACGACGGCGATCGCCGCGCTACCGCCGCCGTTGCCGGGCATCCTCGCGTCGCGGTTTTTTGGGAATCCGCCGACGGTGACGGTGCAGGCCGCCGCCAGTAGGCGTCCGGTGAGCACCTCTCGCTTCCTGCGACCGAGGCTGACCCGGTTCTTTAATCAGGCGGCGAAGGTTCGCCCGAAGGATTCCGAGTCCGTCAGCGGCACCGCCGCTCTTCCGCCACCCTTGTCGAATATTTTTTCATCGCGGTTCTATTCGAAGCCGCTGACGGCGCCGGCCCAGACCGCCGTCAGCCCGCGTCCGGTCAGCGCGTCTCGTTTCCTGCGACCAAGACTGAGTCGTTTCTTTAATCAGGTTGCCAAGGTCCGCCCGAGGGTTTCCCGG